>JAAZAD010000185.1 GCA_012514505.1 Rhodococcus sp. (in: high G+C Gram-positive bacteria)
ACCGTATTCACTGCACGTGGAATCGTCCGCGCCGGATCCTCGGCCTCCCCGGCAGTGATACCAATGATCTCGGTACCACCGAATGCGAACATCACGATGGCAAAACATGCCAAGAATCCACCGATTCCGGTGGCGAAGAATCCTCCGTCCGACCACAGATTCGAGACCCCGGTCTCCGTGTCGTGAATTCCGAACCCGAAGACGATGATGGCCGCCCCGCCCACGATCATGCCGATGATCGCCACAACCTTGACCAGAGTGAACCAGAATTCCAACTCGCCGAACGCCTTGACCCCGACAAGGTTTACCGCACCGACGAAAAAGACGATCGACAGCACCCAGATCCACCTGGGCACATCCGGAAACCAGAAGCCCATGTACACACCGAATGCGGTCACGTCGGCCAGGCACACGATGATCATCTCGAACGTGTAGGTCCACCCGGTCATGAACCCGGCGAGTGGACCGAGATGTCGGGTCGCGTATTCACCGAAGGAACCCGACACAGGACTGGCCACCGCCATCTCGCCGAGCGCCCTCAGCACGATGTACACGGCGGCACCGCCGATCAGATAAGCAAGGAGGACGGCCGGTCCGGCTTGATTGATCGCCTCGGCAGAACCATAGAAGAGTCCCGTCCCGATAGCCGACCCGAGTGCGATGAATCGGATGTGTCGGGCCGTCAAACCCCTGCGCAGCCCAGCCGATTCACCCGTAACGTCGGGTGCGGCACCGGCGTCTTCCATGTTCTCGTCTCGTCGAAGCTTGTCTTACGGCAGATCAGTGCCTTGAAAGTAGATCAGGGTCTTGAAGGAAGATCAGTGAGCTGCCTTGAATGCCTCTTCGATCTCTGCCGGAATGCGCCCGCGCGACGACACCTCGTATCCGTTGGCGGCAGCCCAGTGCCGAATGGCCTTGGTCTGCTCGCTGCTACGCCGAGAGGAAGGGCCGGCGGCTGCGGTGCCACGCTTTTTGACATTGCCCAACTTGGCCGCATGTTCGATGTAGTAGTCAAGTTTTCTATGAGATTCTTGGGCGTTCTTGTCGTTCAGATCGATTTCGTATTCTGTGCCGTTGACCGCGAAAACAATGTGCTCCCCCTCGCCGTCCGCGATCGGAGTGTCATCGAGATCGTCCACAAGTTCGACAATTACTTTTCTGGCCACGAATCATTCCTGTCGTCGGTGAAATTCGACGCCAAGATTACGTCTCCTGGCCGTAATTCTGCAAAGCCCCTGATTATCTTTCGCCGCGGCCATGCTCGTCGCCCTTGCACACCAGCCCAGGAGCGGGCCGGCCGTCACAGCGAATCTGGACGAAACCGTCACACCCGCAGGCGGTTCTTGGCATAGTAGGCGTCGCCTCCCAGCACGGAGTGGGGTCTACCAGGCAAACAGTGGGGTCGAAGCCATGGGTTCTCGTCGTATCGTTCGTTCATTGCTCGTGCTGGCTGTCAGCCTCACGCTCGGAACCGCCGTCGCCACCGCCGGCCCAGCTGCTGCGCAACCGCACCCGGCTCCCGGTTCGGTATTGGGATTGCCGACACCAGACCCTGACCCCTTCTACGCACCGCCACCGGACCTGGCGGAGCGTAAGCCCGGCGACGTCCTCAACGTCCGCCAGATGCCGCCCAACCTCTACTTTCCCGGCAGCGCGGTCTGGGAAGTTCTGTTCCGCACCACCGACTCCCGCGGACTCCCCATCGCCGCGAACACCACGTATCTCCTACCGCCCAACCACGAGCCGGACGGCCCGCTCACGTCCTACCAGCACATCATCAATTCGCTCGGCCACAAGTGCAAGATCGCAACGGAGCTGTACACCACCGACCCGTTCACGCAGATCCGTGAGGCCCCCGGTCTCAATATCGCTCTGGCCCGCGGCTGGGCCGTCGCACTTCCCGACCACCTAGGCCCCCGAATGGCCTACGGTGCCGCCAAACTGGGTGGTCAGATCACTCTGGACGGTATTCGCGCCGTCAAAAACATTCCCGAATTCGAGGTGACCAACAGCAAGGTCGCCCTCGGCGGCTACTCCGGCGGCGGCATGGCAACCGCATGGGCGGCTGCGCTGGCACCCACCTATGCCCCCGAACTCGACATCGTCGGCGTGGCCCACGGCGGCACGCCGATGAACCTGACCACGATGGCCGAGGTACTGGGCGGCAACCCACACCCGGCTTTCGGGCTCGCAATGGCCGCAGCCATCGGGCTGGACCGTGAGTACCCGGATCGAATCGACCTCGGTGACCAACTGAACGGCAAGGGTCGCTGGTTGAGGAGCATGATCAGCAACGGGTGCACCAACGAAATCATGTTCTGGGGAGTGGGCCGCAGCGCCTCGAACCTGACCAGCAACCCGGATTTCATGGACAACCCCGAGGCCTGGGAGGTTCTCCGGGAGAACAGCCTGGAGTTCTACCCAGGTATCCCCGAGGCACCGACCTTCGAATGGCACAGTCCCACGGACGTCCTGATCCCGGTGCACGCGATCGAAAGAACCAATGCGCGTTACTGCGCCAACGGCGCGTACGTGACGTCGATGCTGACACCGAGCCCCGACCACCTGTCTGCTGCCGCACTGGGCCTGTTCCCGGCACTCGACTGGATCGACGCACGCTTCCGCGGGGTTCCGCTACCCGACCACTGCTGAGAGAACGTCACACCGCCGATCCGGCAACCTGCTTCGTGCTGACGTTCAGTCGATTCCAGGCGTTGATCGCGGCGATCTGAACCAGCAGTGCCGACATCTGAGCCTCGTCGTAATACCGGGTGGCCTCGTTCCACACGTCGTCCGGCACCGCGTCGGAGCGATCACTCAGACGAGTCACCGATTCGGTCAGTGCCAGCGCCGCACGTTCGGCGTCGTCGAAGTACGGCGTATCACGCCATCCCGCCACGGCGTGGAGCCGTTCGTCGGTGTCGCCGTCCTTGCGAGCTTCCTTGACGTGCATGTCCACGCACACACCGCATCCGTTGATCTGACTGGCCCGCAGGTGCACCAAGTGGATGGTCGATGCGGGGACACCGCCGTCGTCGGTGGACGTACTCAGCGCGTAGAGCGCCTTCATTGCCTTGGGGAGCACCTTCACCGGGTTGTTCATTCGTGCCTGCATCACAGTCTCCTTCGAAAGCTTGCCCTTCGCCGGCTCGCGGATTTCGCTCGCCACACCTATGACGAGGAGTGCTCCGAAAACGTGACAGCAGGGTTCTCCCCCGAAACCTATTGACATTGGATACTTCTACTATCCATTATTGGATAGTAGAAGTATCCAATACGAAGGAGTGCATCATGGAACCCCTCATCGCACTGATTTCCGTGACCATCGTTCTCGCAGCCCTGGGTGCGGCCGGCATCGCGCGATTGCGCCCCTGGCCCGTGCCTCTGCGGGGCGGACTCGCGGCGATGTTCACCCTGACCGGCGTGGTTCATTTCGTCGGCATGCGAGACGAGCTGATTGCCATGGTTCCGCCGGCCCTACCGAACCCCGGCCTTCTCGTCACGGTCACCGGAGTACTCGAACTCGCCGGTGCCGCCGGATTGCTGATCCGGCGAACTGCACCCTTGTCGGCGGCGTGCCTGAGCATGCTCCTGGTCGCCATGTTCCCGGCGAACGTGTTCAAAGCGCTCGACGGACCGGTGAGTACTTTCGACTCGTTGATTCCCCGGACAGTGATGCAGGTGGTCTTTCTCGCCGCCACCTTGGCTGTTGCGTTCTCAGGACAGATCACGCACTGGTTCGAGCGGCGGAAGTCCACGAGGCTCGGGTCCGTGCAAAGGAGAACACCCACCGGCGCAACGCCAGAAAGCGAACTCCACCCACAACCCCGGTAATGGTCACCACCAACGCCACTTCGACAATGCCGCCGATCGTGGGCAGCAGTACGCCTACAAGAGCCAGCGCCGCAGTACTGATGACGATCCCCAGGAGGGCCATTCCGCCGCCTTCTCCCTGTGCGGTCAACCAGTGCACACGGTCGGCGGCCCGGAAGGTGCGTCGACGGTGGAGTTCGTTGGCAAGGATGGTGCTCAGTAGCGCTCCCACCACGTTCGCCACGACGATTCCCTCGGATCGCAGCAGCAGAAACACCACCCCGTACAGGACGTTGCTGACCCCACCGACGAGCACGAAACGTGCGAATTGGTCGATTGCCCGTTCCCCGCGCAGGTTCACAACTCGGCAGCGTTTACCGGAAGAAGCGGGCTCACGGACGAGGGTGGCGTTACCAACAGTGGCCGTCACCTGCACCTCCTCCGATGAGCTCCGTGATCTCGTCAGTAACGGAACATTCGATTCCGGTAATCTAACATGACCGGAATATCCGGTTCCGCTCCGTGGATAAGATGTGACGATGCCGATATCGCCCCCGACCCGACGAGACGCACGGGTCAATCTCGAACGCATCCTGACATCGGCACGCGTCGTCTTCGCCGAGCACGGGTTCGAGGCGAAGCTCGCGGACGTCGCGAAACATGCGGGAGTCGGCGTCGGCACCGTCTATCGCCGATTCGGCAGCAAAGAAGAGCTGGTCCACGCCCTGTTCCAGTCCCGAGTCGACGAGGTGAGCACCGTCGCCGCACAGGCCGAGCAGGTCCCGGACCCGTGGGACGGACTCGTCTACTTCCTCGAGCACACCTGCCGAATGATGAGCAGCGACCAAGGTCTGCGCGACCTCATGATGAACGGGCGAGTCCCGAGGACCGACCTCGCAGCGCCACGTGAAAACTTCAGCCGAAGCCTCGCCGCACTGATCGAGCGCGCCCGACGAAACGGCTCCCTGCGCGACGACATCGAACCGACCGACATTCCCGCCATCATGTTCATGCTGCAGGCGACCAACGATTTCGCCGCCGCACAGTCACCGGATCTATGGCACCGAATGCTCACGATCGTCCTCGACGGACTCCGAGCCGACGGCACTCAGCGCAGCACCCTCCCCGTCGCAGCCATGTCACAGGCTCAACTCGACGCCGCACTACAAGCGCGTCGGTGCCCGACCAGCTGAACTACTTGCGCCCAAAGCGGAGCTACTTGCGCCCAAAGCGGAGCTTCCAGGGCACCCGCGCCGACTCGAGCTGCACAGCAAGACTCATCTTCGACACACCCTCGGTCCGCTCCTCGAAGCGAATGGGCACCTCCGCGATCCTCAGCCCCTTCTGAACCACGCGGTAGTTCATCTCGACCTGGAAGGCGTAGCCATTGCTCTGCACCGTGGCCACGTCGATGGTGCGCAGCGTATCGGCCTTCCACGCCTTGAAACCGGCGGTCGCGTCCTTGACCTTCAGCGTCAGAATCGTGTTGACGTAGAAGTTGGCCCACGCCGACAACGCCTTGCGATGCCACGGCCAGTCACTCGCCACGGCGCCACCCTCGACGTACCGCGAACCGAGGACGACTGCGGCATCGGTAGTGGCGAGGACGTCCATCATCGGCGGAATTGCGCTGGTCGGGTGCGACAAGTCGGCGTCCATCTGGACGACGATGTCGGCGCCCTCGTCCAACGCTCGCGTCATGCCCTCGACGTACGCCCGCCCCAGCCCGTTCTTGACGGTGCGGTGCAGGACCCCGACCGGAATCGGACCGTCGACTGCGAGCTTGTCGGCAACCTCGCCGGTGCCGTCCGGGGAATTGTCGTCGACCACCAAGACGTGGAGATTCGAGATCTTCAGTGCCGCGAGAAGCTCGACGATCTTGGGCAGATTGTCGCGTTCGTTGTAGGTCGGCACCACAACAGTGACCTTGGGCGAGGCGTTCTCCATACGTGACAATCTAGCTGCAACCACCCGCAGACCACGTATCAGGTTTACCGCCCCTGGTCAGATGGTCCGTCGAGTGATTCATCCGAAGAAGACCGCGGCCCTGTCGGCAAGGTCGAGAAGTGGCTGCGGCCACACACCGAGAATCACCGTCACTACGGTGGCCGTGCCGATCGCCCCGATGGTGCCGACGCCCGGGTTCACGACATCGGGCGCGTCTTGGGCTGGATCCGTGAAGAACATCAGAACGATCACGCGGACGTAGAAGAAGGCCGCAATCGCACTGCTGAGCACACCGACGACAACCAGCGGGACGGCACCGCCCTCGACCGCGGCCTGAAAGACGGCGAACTTGCTGACGAACCCACTCGTCAACGGTATGCCGGCCATGGCGAGCAGCAGCACCGCGAACGTGATGGCGAATATCGGTGACCGACGGCCCATCCCCGCCCAGCGAGAAAGGTCGCCGACCTCGCCTCGTGAATCCCTGACCAGCCCGACGAGGGCGAATGCACCCAACGCTGTGAATCCGTAGGCGACCAGATAGAAGAGTATCGACGAGATACCGGCACGGTTCGCCGCGATCACGCCGGTGAGAACGAACCCCACGTGCGCGACCGATGAGTAGGCGAGCATCCGCTTCGCATCACTCTGGGTGACCGCGAGAATTGCACCCACCATCATGGTGAGAATGGCGACCGCCCACAGCATCGGGCGCCAGTCGTCCTTCAGATCGGGCAACGCCACCGAGAAGATCCGCAGCATGGCACCGAACGCCGCCACCTTCGTCGCTGCCGACATGAACGCCGTGACCGAAGTGGGTGCCCCCTGGTAAACGTCCGGAATCCACGAGTGGAACGGCACGGCGCCGACCTTGAACAGCAGGCCGACAGACAGCAATGCAGTACCAGTAAGCACCAGTACCGGGCCATTCGGTTCACGCGAGATCGCGTCAGCGATACCGGTCAGATCGGTGGTCCCGGAGTAGCCGTACAGCAGCGCGGTCCCGTACAGGAAGAACGCCGACGAGAACGCGCCGAGTAGAAAGTATTTGAGCGCAGCTTCCTGCGAGAGCAACCTCCGACGACGGGCCAGGCCACACAGCAGATACAGCGGAAGCGAAAACACCTCGAGGGCAACGAACATCGTCAACAGGTCACCCGAGGCCGGAAACAACAGCAGACCGGCGACTGCAAGCAGGGTGAGCGGAAAGACCTCCGTCTGTCGCACTCCTGTCCGGATCGCCTCACGCTCGGCCACACTGCCGGGGACGGCTGACGCCTGCGGGGTGAATCCGTCCAGGCCGGGCGGTTCGGCTTCCGTCGCGGTGCTGCGCTCGGCCACCAACATCAGCGCTGCCATGGAGATCAGCAGGATCGTGCCCTGCAGGAACAGGGTTGGGCCGTCGATCACCACCGACCCGAGGGCGGCCAGCTGTGCGCCGCCCTCACCCAGCGACCCCGCAATCATCACCACCGCAACGAAAGCTCCTACGAGACCAGCGGTTCCGAGACCCACCTGGAACCGAAACCGTAGTGACGCGGGGGCGAATGCCTCTACCAGCACACTCACGACCGCCACCCCGAACACGATCAACATCGGGGACAGTACGCCGTATTCGATACTCGGTGCATTCATCGCTGCGCCCCCGTCTCTCCGTGCATCTCCTGTTCGACACTGACCGTCGCACTCACCGCGGGTGTGATGACGTCCAGCGCGGGTTTGGGATACAAGCCCAGGACAATCAGCAGCACGATGAGCGGAGCCATCACGGCTACCTCACGTGGCACGAGGTCGTGCACCTTCTTTCCGTGCTCTCCCTTTTCCGGGCCGCCCATCACACGTTGGTACAGCCAGAGAATGTAGATCGCCGACAACACGAGTGCGCTCGTCGCCACGACTGCCGCCACGGGATACTGCCCGAATGTGCCGATCAGGACCAGGAATTCACTGATGAACGGCGCAAGACCGGGCAAGGAGAGCGTGGCCAGTCCCGCCACCAGGAAGGTCCCGGCCAGAACCGGGGCGAGTTTCTGCACCCCACCGTGGTCTGCGATGAGCCGGGACCCCGTGCGCGACACCAGGAACCCGGCGACGAGGAACAGTGCCGCCGTCGACAGACCGTGGTTGACCATGTACAGCGCGGATCCGGCCTGTCCTTGGGTGGTCATCACGAAGATCCCGAGAATGATGAACCCGAAGTGCGAGATCGAGGTGTAGGCGATCAGGCGCATCATGTCGATCTGACCGATGGCGCACAACGCCCCGTACACGATTGCGATCACCGCCAGAGTGATCACCAGCGGCGCAAAGTATGTGGACGCATCCGGGAACAGCTGCAGGCAGTACCGCAACATCGCGAACGTGCCGACCTTGTCGACGACGGCCATCATCAGCACGGCGCTTGCCGGGGTGGCTTCGACAGCGGCACCGGGCAACCAGGTGTGAAACGGCCACAGCGGCGCTTTCACGGCGAACGCGAACATGAATCCGAGGAACAACGCGTTCGCGATGGGTGCGTCGATCACGAGAGAACCCGACGCCACAGCGGATGCGATCTCACGGACGTCGAACGTCCCGCTCTCGAACGGGCTGTCGGCGCCTGCGGTCACCACGTACAACCCGATGACCGCAACCAGCATGACGAGGCCGCCGAACAGGTTGTACAGCAGGAACTTCAGCGCGGCTGCGGACCGTTTCGGACCCTTCGTGTGGCCGAAACCGCCGATGAGGAAGTACATCGGGATCAGCATGGCCTCGAAGAATATGTAGAAGAGGAACACGTCGAGGGCCAGGAAGGATATGAGCACCATCGACTCGACCACGAGAATCAACGACACATACGTGTGTATTCCTTTGGGGCGATCGTCGACGCGAACGTCGTTCCACCCCGCAGCCAGCAACAACGGTGCGAGGACGGCCGTCAACAGCACCAAGCTGAGAGCAATTCCGTCCAGCCCCAGAATGTATCGAGTACCGAACGCCGGTATCCAGGCATGCGATTCGACGAACTGATACTGCTCGCCGCCCGCCTCGAAACCGGCAGCCAACCCCACGCCGATTACGAGGACCAGGACCGACACGACCAGTGCGGCCCCCTTCGCGGCCGTGCCGCTGCGTGCAGGAAGGAGCATGACGACGAGCGCGCCGATCAACGGAAGAAGCCACAGCGCGGTCAACCACGGGAAGGTGCTCACAGCAGCCTCACCGCCATCATCACGCCGACCACCAGGGCCGCGCCCGACAACATGAACAGTGCGTACGACCGGACGAACCCGGTCTGCAAGGTCCGGATTCTGCCGGACAGTGCGCCCACCGACTTGGCTGAACCGTCCACGGCCCCGTCGATCAGCCGGTCGTCGACAACGGCAATCGCCGTGGTCAGTGCGCGTCCCGGACGCATGAACACCTCCTCGTTGACCTTGTCGCCGTACAGGTCTCGTCGTGCCGCGGTGGTCAGAACCGATACATCCCGGGGAGCCTCCCGCGCGATACCGGCGGCACTCGCGTAGGTCCGATAGGCGACGGCGACTCCGACGAGCACCACCGCCAGGGTGGTCACGGTGACGACCCACACCGGTACACCGAGCTCGTCGTGGTGCTCACCGACGACCGGTTCGAGCCAATGCGTGAGCGCCCCACCGAGTGTCAGGAGTCCGCCGGCCACAACGGAACCTACGGCGAGCAGGATCATGGGCCACGTCATGACGCGGGAGGACTCATGCGGGTCGGCGTCTTGCCCCCAACGGCGCTCACCGAAGAAGGTCATCAGCATCACCCGGGTCATGTAGAACGCCGTCAGCCCGGCGCCGAGAAGTGCCGCACACCCGAGCACGATCCCGGAGACACCCCCGGACGCGAAGGCGACCTCGATGATCTTGTCTTTCGAGAAGAATCCGGCGAACGGTGGGACTCCGATGATCGCCAGGTAGCCCAGGCCGAAGGTCACGAACGTGATCGGCATGACGACCCGCAGTCCGCCGTACCGACGCATATCTGTCTCCTCGTTCATGCCGTGCATCACCGAGCCGGCACCGAGGAACAATCCGGCCTTGAAGAATCCGTGTGTCAACAAGTGCATGATGGCGAACGCGTAGCCGGCCGGACCGAGACCGGCCGCAAGAACCATGTACCCGATCTGACTCATCGTGGATGCGGCCAGTGCCTTCTTGATGTCGTCTTTCGCGCAACCGATGATCGCCCCGAACAGGAGCGTCACCGCGCCTACGATCACCACTGCCATCTGAGCGGCGGGCGCCGCCTCGAAAATCACTCCCGAACGCACGATCAGGTAGACACCGGCGGTCACCATCGTCGCGGCGTGAATGAGCGCGGACACCGGTGTCGGGCCCTCCATTGCGTCTCCGAGCCATGACTGGAGAGGCACCTGAGCGGATTTCGCGCACGCCGCCAAGAGCAGCATGAGGCCGATCGCGGTTGCCGTTCCGTCACCGATCGACTCGATACCGGCGAACACGACGTCGAACTCGAACGATCCGAACTCCACGAACATGATCATCAGCGCGATCACGAGTCCCACGTCGCCGACACGGTTGACGACGAATGCCTTCTTCGCCGCGGTAGCCGCGGATGGCTTGTGCTGCCAGAAGCCGATCAGGAGGTACGACGCGAGGCCGACGCCTTCCCATCCCAGGTAGAGCACCAGGAAGTTGTCGGCCATCACGAGCAGCAGCATCGCCGCGAGGAAGAGGTTGAGGTAGGCGAAGAAGCGTCGGCGATCGAGGTCGTGCTCCATGTAGCCGACCGAGTAGATGTGAATCAGCGAGCCGACACCGGTGATCAGCAAGGCAAAACAGATCGACAGCTGGTCGAGCTGCAAACCGAACTCCACGCGCAGGTCGGCGACCGGAACCCATTGGAAGAGCGTCTGGTTCACCGCACGGGAGGCAGTATCGGCGCCGAGCATTGTCACGAACTGGGCGCAGGCGACGACGAACGCGGCGAGGGCGGTGCCGCACCCCAGGAAGTGCCCCCACGAGTCGGTCCGACGACCACCCACGAGCAGCACCACGGCACCGGCAAGCGGTAGTACCGGAAGCAGCCAGAGCGCATCCACGTGCAGGTCTCCCGTCCTCGTCAGTACTTGAGCAGATTGGTGTCGTCGACCGAGGCCGACCGGCGGGCACGGAAAATCGTCATGATGATCGCCAGCCCCACCACAACCTCGGCTGCAGCGACCACCATGGTGAAGAACGCGAATATCTGTCCATCGAGGTTTGCGTGCATGCGAGCGAAGGTCACGAAGGCAAGGTTGGTGGCATTCAGCATCAACTCGATGCACATGAACACGACGATGGAGTTGCGGCGCACGAGCACTCCCACACCGCCGATGGTGAACAGCAGGGCGGACAGGTACAGGTAGTTCTCGGGGTTCACCGCTCTCCCCCCTGATCGTCCGGGCTCACTGTCTCGTCCGGATTCTCATCCGGATGCTCGTCCGGATTTCGGGGGGTCAGGAGCCGGTTCACGGACAACGCCGAGTACGAGCCGTCGGCAAGACGGGCGGGCACATCCACCGCGTTGCGCCTGGCATAGACGCCGGAACTCGGTAGCGACGTGACCTGCGGACTCGACTCGGAATCCGCCCAATCCCGGAAGCGGTCCTCCGACATCGCGCGTTGCCCCTTCCGGGGCTGCAACCGTTCACGGTGCGCCAATACCATCGCTCCGAGCGTTGCGGTGATCAGCAGTGCTCCGGTGAGTTCGAATGCCCACACGTACCGAACGAAGATGAGTTCGGCCAGACCTTCCACACCGGAATCGGCACCGGAAGACAGATCCGCTCCGGGCGAACGAGACCAGAGGACACCCACATTGCCGAGTCCGGCGATGAGCAGTACCCCGAATCCGAGGCCGGCGACGATCGCCGCAACACGCTGGCCCCGCAGTGTTTCCACCAATGACTCGGAGGAGTCGACACCGACGAGCATCAGGACGAACAGGAACAGCATCATCACCGCTCCCGTGTAGACGACAATCTGCACGACACCGAGGAACAGCGCACCCTGGGCGATATAGAACACGGCCAGGATGATCATCGTCATCGCCAGGAACAACGCCGAATACACAGCCTTCGTCGCGCACACCACGCCGAGTGCGCCGATCACCGCAACCACTGCGAGGACCCAGAACTGCACCCCTTCCGCCGTGGACGTCTGTGCGACGCCGTCGGCTGCAAGCAACGCATCCGATACGACCGCCCGCGCCGTCACCGATCCTCATCTCCGTCGGCCGGCTTGTCCGCGTCGTCGGGTGGCACCAGCAGTCGACCCTTGTCGTAGATCAGACCGGCCCGGTTGTCGTCGACCATCTCGTAGTCGTTGGTCATGGTCAGTGCCCGGGTCGGGCATGCCTCGATACACAGGCCGCACCCGATGCATCGGAGGTAGTTGATCTGATAGACGCGGCCGTACCGTTCGCCGGGCGAGTAGCGCTCCTCGTCGGTGTTGTCCGCGCCCTCGACATAGATGGCGTCGGCGGGGCATGCCCATGCGCACAACTCACAACCGATGCATTTCTCCAAACCGTTCTCGTGGCGGTTCAATTGGTGACGGCCGTGGAACCGGGGCGCGGTGGGCACCTTCTGTTCCGGGTACTGCTCGGTGTTCGGCTTCTTGAACATCGTCGAGAATGTGACGCCGAAACCGGCTACGGGGCCGAGGAACTCAGGCATCGTGAACCTCCTTCGAGGAGACGCGCTGACCAGGAAGCGGCGGGACGGGGTATCCGCCCGCGAACGGGTCGAAAGGTGGGGGTTCGGACGGTGCCACAGCGGAGGGTCGATGCGTTTTCGCGGGCCTGACCAGGCTGCGCACTGCCACGACCACGATCATGCTGACGATCAGGCCGAGCACGACGAGAGTGAGCGTCTGGAACTCGAAGCCGTCGTTGCGCAGCTGACGCACACCGGCAACGACCATGACCCACACCAGGGCAACGGGAATGAGAACCTTCCAGCCGAGGTTCATGAACTGGTCGTAGCGCAGGCGCGGAAGCGTCGCGCGCAACCAGACGAAGAAGAACAGGAAGCCCCACACCTTCAACACGAACCAGAGCAAGCCCCACCACCCCGAATTCGCTCCGTCCCACATGTTCAACGGCCACGGCGCGTGCCAGCCGCCCAGGAACATGGTCGCCGCGAGAGCCGAAACCGTCACCATGTTCACGTACTCGGCGAGCATGAACATCGCGAACCGCAACGAGGAGTATTCGGTGTGGAATCCGCCGACGAGTTCCCCCTCTGCCTCGGGTAGGTCGAACGGTGCGCGGTTGGTCTCGCCCACCATGGACGTCACGTAGATAACGAACGAGGGCAGCAGGATGAACAGGTACCAGATTCCGTACTGTGCGTCGACAATTCCCGACGTGGCCATGGTGCCTGCACAAAGGAATACAGCGGCAAATGTCAGGCCCATCGCGATCTCGTAGGAGATGACCTGTGCGGTGGAACGCAGGCCGCCGAGAAGGGGATACGTGGAACCCGACGACCAACCGGCCAGGACGATTCCGTACACACCCACCGAGGTGACGGCAAGAATGTAGAGGACGGCCACCGGAAGATCGGTGAGCTGCAAGGGGGTCTGTGTGCCGAAGATCGACACTTGCGGGCCGAACGGAATGACGGCGAAGGCCATGATCGCGGGCACCACCGCGATGACCGGCGCGAGCAGATAGATCGGTTTGTCGATACCGGCCGGCGTGATGCCTTCCTTCAGCGCCAACTTGATTCCGTCGGCAAGGCTTTGAAGTATTCCGGCCGGTCCCAACCGGTTCGGTCCGACACGCATCTGCATCCATGCGAGCACTTTGCGTTCGGCATAGATCGCCACCAGCACGGTGAGTACCAGGAACGCAAAGATTCCAACGGCCTTCAGAACCATCAACCACCACGGATCCTGCCCGAAGGCGCTGAGATCGTAGGCTGCCGCGATCATGACACCGCCCCCAACGATCCCCGCCGGATACCGACCACGGAGCCCGGCGCGGCAGCGAGCGAGTCGAACACGGTGCTACCGGGCGAGTTCGAGGGGAACCACACCACGCCGTCCGGCATCTCCGTCACTTCGAGGGGAAGGGTGATCGCGCCATATTCGGTCTCGACGGTCAGAGGTTCACCCTGGGTCGTGCTCACCTGCTCCGCTGTCGCCGCGGACAAGCGCGCCACCGGGCGTGGAGCCGTACCGGCGAGATTGCGCTCGCCGGCCTGCAGACTTCCGTTGTCGAGAAGCATCCGCCAGGTCGCCAGCACCGCTTGCCCGGCTTCGGGTTTCGCCGTCGGCGGGTGCTCGCGCGCTTCCACACGTGCGCGGTCGCCTCCGTACGCACTGGTCAGATAGTCCGCAGCCTCGTCGCCGAGGTTCAAGTCGACGCCCATCCGCCCGGCCAGAACGCTCAGCACCCGCTGGTCGGGCATGGCTCCGGTATCCCGCAGCGCGGTCTCGAACTGACGCGGGCGCCCCTCCCAGTCCAGGAAGGTGCCTGGCTTTTCGGCCACGGGCGCGATGGGGAACACGACGTCGGCGCGTTCGGTGACCGCAGAAGCTCGTAATTCCACGCTCACGACGAACCCAGCCGCGTCGATGGCCGCTCGTGCGGCTGCGGGATCGAGCAGATCTGCCGGGTCCACGCCCCCGATCAGCAGGGCGTCGAGGTCTCCGGTGCGCGCGGCTTCGAGTATGGCTGCGGTGTCGCGTCCTGGACTTGCCGGAACTTCCACGCCCCAGTGGTTTTCGATTTCGCGCCTGGCTTCGGTGTCGGCGAGCGGACGTCCTCCGGGCAGCAGGTTCGGAAGGGCGCCCATGTCCAGGGCTCCTCGCTCACCGGCTCTGCGCGGAACCCACGCAAGAGCTGCGCCGGTCTCCTCGGCCAGGCGGGCTGCCGCCGCCAGTGCTCCTGCTGCAGTGGCGAGGCGTTCGCCGACCATGATGACCGCTCCGGGCGCCCGCAACCGCTCGTCACCGGCGAGAGCGTCCAAGACACGTACCTCGGCACCGGGAACCGTCTGAAGCAGTGTGCCGGCCATCTTCTGCAGACCCCGGGTGGCGAAGGGGGCGATCGACAACACCCGCAGCCCCTTCTTCCGCGCCGCCTTACGCAGCCGAAGGAAGACGATCGGGGATTCCTCCTCCGGCTCGAATCCGGCGAGCAGCACCGTGGGCGCCTGCTCGAGATCCGCGTAGGTCACGGTCATCGGGCGTCCCGCTACATGGGCGGCCAGGAAGTCCGCTTCCTCCGCGGAATGCGGCCGAGCCCTGAAGTCGATGTCGTTGGTCCCCAGCACGACCCGAGCGAACTTCGCATACGCATACGCGTCTTCGACCGTCGACCGTCCCCCGACCAGCACACCTGCACGCTTGCCACGCAACCCGTCGGCGGCAACCGACAGCGCTTCGGACCAGGACGCCGGAACGAGAGCACCGTCCGCCCCGCGCACCAGTGGGGTCCGGATACGATCCGGTTCGGTGGCGTAGCCGAACGCCCATCTACCCTTGTCGCAGTTCCACTCTTCGTTGACCTGCGGATCTTCCCCGGCCAGTCGTCGGAGCACCTTTCCGCGGCGATGATCGGTTCGCTGGGCGCATCCGCTCGCACAGTGCTCGCAGACGCTCGGACTCGACACCAGGTCGAAGGGGCGGGCACGGAACCGGTACTTCACATCGGTCAGCGCACCCACCGGACACGCCTGAATCGTGTTGCCGGAGAAGTACGAGTCGAGTTCGTCCCCGTACACGCCCACCTGTTGCAGCGCCCCGCGGTCGAGCATCTCGATGAAGGGGTCGCCGGCGATCTGCTCCGAGAACCGCGTGCAGCGAGCACACAACACGCACCGCTCACGGTCCAGCAATACCTCGGACGACAGCGGAATCGGCTTCGGGAAGGTCCGCTTCACGTCCTCGAAACGGGAGTCTGCCTGGCCGTTGGACATCGCCTGGTTCTGCAGCGGGCACTCGCCGCCCTTGTCGCACACCGGGCAGTCGAGCGGATGATTGATGAGCAGCAGCTCCATCACTCCACGCTGAGCCTTCTCCGCTACCGGTGAGCTGTGCTGGGTGTTGACCACCATGCCCTCCGTGGCGACGGTGGTGCACGACGCGAGGGGTTTGCGCTGGCCCTCCACCTCGACGAGACACTGACGGCAGGCGCCCACGGGATCTAGCAAAGGGTGGTCGCAGAATCGGGGAATCTGCACACCGATGATCTCGGCTGCACGAATCACCAGCGTGCCGGGCGGAACGTGCACGTCCACACCGTCGATGGTGATCGTCACCAGCTTCTGCGCGGCGGGATTCCCGTTGGTTCCCGCGGTCTTCTCGTTGGAGGTGGTCATGCCTGTGCCCCCGCCATGAATGTGGACAGATACGGGTCGAAGGGACACCCGCCGATGCGGAAATGCTCCAGATACTCGTCCCGAAACTGCTGAATGGACGACACGATCGGGCTCACGGCGCCGTCGCCCAGGGCACAGAAGGCACGTCCGAGAATGTTGTCCGAGATATCCAGGAGCTTCTCCAGATCCTCTTCCGTGCCGTCGCCCTGCTCGAGGCGCCGCAGAATCTGCACCAGCCAGAAGGTGCCCTCACGACAGGGTGTGCATTTGCCGCACGACTCGTGCGCGTAGAACTCGCTCCACCGCAACACCGCCCGCACCACGCAGGTGGTGTCGTCGAAGATCTGCAACGCTTTGGTGCCGAGCATCGACCCGGCCGCGCTCACTCCCTCGTAATCGAGGGGAACATCGAGGTGTTCGCCGGTGAGGATCGGGGTGGAGGAACCACCGGGAGTCCAGAACTTCAGCTCGTGGCCGGGGCGCACTCCGCCCGCGTAGACGAGCAACTCCCGCAGCGTGATCCCCAACGGCGCCTCGTACTGTCCTGGCTTCTGGACGTGACCGGAGAGCGAATAAAGAGTGAATCCCGGCGACTTCTCGGTTCCCATGGACCGAAACCAGTCGATGCCGTTCCGCAGGATCGACGGCACGCTCGCGATCGATTCCACATTGTTGACGACGGTCGGACTCGCGTACAGACCTTCCACCGCCGGGAAGGGCGGCCGCAGCCGAGGTTGCCCACGGCGTCCCTCCAACGAATCGAGTAGTGCCGTCTCTTCGCCGCAGATGTAGGCGCCCGCACCCGCATGCACCACCAACTCGAGATCGAATCCACTACCGCGAATGTTCTTCCCCAGATACCCGGCTTCACGAGCTTCGGCCGCGGCAGCCTGCAACCGGCGCAGAACCGGAACCACCTCACCCCGCACGTAGATGAATGCCTGCTTCGCTCGAATGGCATACGCGGCGATGATGATTCCCTCGACGAGCGCGTGCGGTGTCGCCATCATCAGCGGGATGTCCTTGCACGTTCCGGGCTCGGATTCGTCCGCGTTGACCACGAGATAGTGCGGCTTGTCGTCTCCCTGGGGGATGAACGACCACTTGAGTCCGGTCGGGAACCCGGCACCGCCACGTCCACGCAATCCGGCGTCCTTGACGGTCTGGATCACCGCATCCGGATCCATTGCGAACGCCGCAGACATGCCTTCGTAGCCGCCGTGGCGCAGATACGTTTCGAGAGTCCACGACTTCGGTTCGTCCCAGTAGCGGCTCAGCACAGGGGTCAGGCTCATGTCGGCCTCCCATCGGAGCGCGGAATCCGCGGCGCCGTCATCCCGTGCTCACGTGCCACCCGCAGTCCGGCAAGGGTTTCGGGCCGCACCTGGGTGTCGGATGCCCCCGGACGAGTATCCGGGAATCCGGCGAGCAACCGAGCGGTTTCCTTGAAGGTGCACAGCGTCGCACCGCGGGTCGGGGAAACGGGAGAACCGCTGCGGAGTCCGTCGACGAGGGTGCGCGCGGTGTCCGGCGTCTGGTTGTCGAAGAACTCCCAGTTGACCATCACCACCGGCGCGAAATCACACGCAGCGTTGCATTCGATGTGCTCGACCGTGATCTTTCCGTCAGCAGTTGTCTCGCCGTTTCCGACGCCGAGGTACTCCTCGAGTTCCGCCAGGATCGCGTCGCCGCCCATGATCGCGCACAGCGTGTTGGTGCACACGCCTACGAGGTACTCGCCGGTGGGGCTGCGCCGGTACATGGAGTAGAAGGTCGCCACCGCGGCCACCTCGGCAGCGGTGAGACCCAACTGCTCGGCGCAGAACGCCACGCCCGCCGGGGTGATGTACCCGTCTTCCGACTGGACGAGGTGCAGCAGCGGCAGGAGAGCCGAGCGCGAGTTCGGGTACCGCGCCACGATGGCGTCGGCATCCTCACTCAGACGTGCCCGCACATCCGGCGGGAATTCCCGCGGCGCGTCGGGAAGGGTCGGCAGGGGCAATTCCTGCGACTTCGGTCCGAACTCGATGAACACCGGCTCGCTGGTCATCTGTCCACCCCTCCCATCACCGGGTCGATGCTCGCCACAGCCGCAATGACGTCTGCCACCAGTCCGCCCTCACACATCGCGGCCACCGATTGCAGGTTGGTGAACGAAGGGTCGCGGTAGTGCACCCGATACGGCCGGGTGCCCCCGTCCGAAACCATGTGCACGCCGAGTTCGCCGCGTGGAGACTCGACCCCCGTGTACACCTGACCGGCGGGTACTCGGATTCCTTCGGTCACCAGCTTGAAGTGGTGGATCAACGATTCCATCGACGTGTTCATGATCTGATCGACGTGTTCGGGTGACGTTCCCAGCCCATCGGAGCCGAGGCTGAGCTCGGCCGGCCAGCCGATCTTCTTGTCCTCGATCATCACCGGTCCGGGCCGAAGCTTGTCCAGGCATTGCTCGACGATCTTCAGCGATTCCTTCATCTCGTCCACCCGAATCAGATAGCGGCCGTATGCGTCGCAGGTCGTTTCGGTGGGCACGTCGAACTCGTAGTTCTCGTAGCCGCAGTAGGGGTCGGTCTTGCGGAGATCCTGCGGAAGACCGGTGGACCGGAGGATGGGCCCGGTCACGCCGAGCGCCATGCACCCGGTCAGATCGAGGTAGCCGATCCCCTGGGTTCGCGCCTTCCAGATGTAGTTGTCGTTGAGCAGATCCTCCATGTCCTGCAACCGCTTCGGCAGAATGTCGAGGAGCTCGCGAACCTTCCGGACTGCCTCCGGCGGAAGATCTTGCACCAAACCGCCCGGACGTATGTAGGCGTGATTCATCCGCAGGCCGGTGATCACTTCGAAGACGTCCAGCACCAGTTCGCGTTCACGGAATCCGAACAGCATGGCGGTGACCGCACCGAGTTCCATGCCGCCCGTGGCCAGTGCCACGAGGTGAGAGGAAATGCGGTTGAGCTCCATCAACATCACCCGAACGATGTTGGCGCGCTCAGGAATCTCGTCGGTGATGTCGAGCAGTTTCTCGACCCCGAGGCAGTAGGCGGCCTCGTTGAAGAACGGCGACAAGTAGTCCATTCGCGTTACGAACGTGACGCCCTGCGTCCAGTTCCGATACTCGAGATTCTTCTCGATCCCGGTGTGGAGATAGCCGATCCCACATCGTGCCTCGGTAACCGTCTCGCCCTCGATCTCGAGAATCAGCCGCAGCACTCCGTGGGTGGATGGATGTTGCGGCCCCATGTTGACGACGATGCGTTCGTCGCCGGCGTTCTTGGCGGCCTCGACGATCTCGTCCCAGTCCTGTCCGGACACGGTGCGCATCATCAGTAGTACCCCCGTCGCTCGTCGGGTGGCGGTATCTGGGCGCCCTTGTACTCCACCGGGATTCCACCGAGCGGGTAGTCCTTGCGTTGCGGGTGCCCTTCCCAGTCGTCCGGCATCTGAATGCGTGTCAGGGCAGGGTGCCCGTCGAAGATGATGCCGAAAAAGTCGTAGGCCTCGCGCTCGTGCCAGTCGTTGGTCGGGTAGATACGGCACAACGATGGAATGTGCCGATCGGCATCGGGTGCCGCGACTTCCAGGCGAACACGACGGTTGTGCGTGAGCGAGGCCAACGGGTAAACGGCGTGTAGCTCCCGCCCCACGTCGCCGGGGAAATGCACACCGCTCACCCCGAGGCACAGTTCGAACCGCAACCGGGGGTCGTTGCGCAGAGTTGCTGCTACCAAGAGGAGGTGTTCGCGGCGGACATCGAAGGTCAGTTCGCCGCGGAAGACGACGACTCGTTCGATCGCATCCTCGTACCGCACGGCATCCGCGCCATCGGTAGCGTTCAGTGCGTCCTCGAGTGCGTCGGACACGTCGTCGAAGTACCCACCGTAGGGTCGCGGCGAGCTGCCGGGCAGCACGACTCGACGGGTGAATCCGCCGTAGCCGGACGTGTCACCGGTGCCGTGGACTCCGAACAGCCCCTTACGAATACCGATGGATTCGCGACGTCGGTCGGTCATCGCAGCAGCCCCCTCGATTCCATCAGAGTCGGCGACGACAACGCTGCCTGCTCCGCAGCGGCTACAGCGTCCTCACGATTGGCGCCGAGCGGCATCTTCGCGATCTTCTCGTGCAACGCGATGATCGCGTTGAGCAGCATCTCCGGGCGCGGTGGACAGCCGGGAAGGTAGATGTCGACGGGCACCACATGGTCGACGCCCTGCACGATGGCGTAGTTGTTGAACATGCCTCCGGACGAGGCACACACACCCATCGCCAGTACCCATTTGGGTTCGGCCATCTGGTCGTAGATCTGCCGCAATACGGGGGCCATCTTCTGACTGACACGGCCCGCGACGATCATGAGGTCGGCCTGGCGCGGTGATCCACGAAACGGCTCCATCCCGAAACGGGCGATGTCGTAACGTCCGGAGGCGGTGGACATCATCTCGATTGCGCAGCAGGCGAGTCCGAACGACGCCGGCCACAGCGAACCCTTGCGTGCGTAGCCTGCCACTTCCTCGACGGTGCTCAGCAGGAAACCACTCGGTAACTTTTCCTCGAGACCCACGCTGATTCATCTCCCTGTTCAGATCGATTGGCCGGAAAGCTAGTCCCAGGTCAGACCGCCCCGTCGCCATTCGTACGCATACGCCACCGAAACGTTGAAGACGAACAAAGCCATTGCCGCCAGACCGAACGTTCCGAGTGCGTCGAAGTGCACCGCCCACGGATAGAGGAAGACGATCTCGATGTCGAAGATGATGAAGAGCATCGCGGTGAGGTAGTACTTCACCGGGAATCGCTGCCCGACGCCTGGCTGCGACATCGGGTCGATGCCGCACTCGTATGCCTCGAGCTTTGCGCGGTTGTACCGACTGGGCCCCACCAGCGACGCCACAAGCACCGAAAACACGGCGAACACGACGGCGATCGCACCGAGAACGAGAATCGGCACGTAGACGTTCATGTTCACCGCCTCTGGTCTGTGAGCTGCAACACACACAGTACAACCGAAATCCCCACAGTGTGAGTTAGCCGCTCCGCGCCCTGTGAGCGGTCAAGGAGCCCCTGGACTCGTCAACCACTCACAGAGGGGAGGAGGAGGTCGACGACGACCTGCGCAAGGTGAATCGGATCGACCGGACGTGAAAGGACCACGTCGGCCCGCGACCAGGACGCGAGCCACGCATCGTCCGCGCGTCCGGTGATCACCAATAACGGAGGACACGGTTCGATCTCGTCGCGCAGTTGCTTGGCGACACCCATACCTCCGGCCGGAACGGCTTCGCCGTCGAGTATCGCGAGGTCGACGCCGCCGGCGTCCAGATGCCGATTCACCATCGGCGCGGTCGCCACCTCGAGGTACTCCAGGTCGGGAATCCGGGAATCGAGCCGCGTGCCGAGACCAGAGACCAAGGACGATCGCACCGTCTTGTCGTCGCTGTAGACGAGAACCCGCAGTGCAGGTCGGGCCGCTGAGGGACTGGCCGCGCCGGCGCTCGAATCGCTCACGTCGCCGATGCTACCGCCCGGATCAGCAGGGATTAACCTAACGACATGTTCTCCTCGATCGCCCATCCCACAGGACCCAGCTTCGTGTTGGCGCGTCCGGACCGGGTGATCGAATCCTTTGGAACTCGAAAATCTTTCACGAACCCCCACACTGCGGCAGACGCACTCCGCGCCGGTGAGGTGTCTGCCCTGGTCGGAGCGCTCGCCTTCGATCCAGTGCAGCCCTGCGCACTGGCCGAGCCACGCGAGTTGCGCCACCAGAACACCCGCTGGACGTATGCGCCCGCACCCGGCACGTCCAATACCCGGGGCCGCGTCGGTGCGGCAATCTTCGAGCCCGACGACGCTACGCACGCCCTACGGGTTCGCGACCTTCTCGAGGTCATCGACCAGGGGCGCCTCGAGAAGATCGTATTGTCACGCAAAGCCCTTGTGACATCTATCGACCCGCTGAATCCACATGAAGTCCTCGGACGTCTCGTGGACGCCGATGCCAATGGAAACGGATATCTCGTCGACCTGGGCGGAGACGTTCTCGTCGGGTCCAGCCCCGAGGTCTTGATCCGGCGACAAGGCACAACCGTGAGCTGTCATCCGCTAGCCGGATCGGCACGGCGCAACTCCGATCCCGAGCGCGATGCCCGGATCGGCGCCAACCTCCTCGCCTCGACCAAGGACCGCCACGAGCATGCGTTCGTCGTCGAGGCGATTCGAAAGGCACTGGCACCGCTCTGCTCCGACCTCGATATTGCGGACGCCCCCACCCTGACCACGACTCCGCAACTGTGGCATCTGGGCACCCCGGTCACCGGAGTACTGAGCGATCCACGGGTCACCGCACTCGATCTGGCGCTCGCCATTCATCCCACCCCGGCCGTGAACGGGACACCCTTCACCGCGTCACTGGAGGAGCTACGCCGTATCGAACCGGATCGCGGCTTCTACGCCGGCGCCGTCGGCTGGTGCGACTCGAACGGTGACGGTGAGTGGATTGTCGCTATCCGGTGCGCACGGATCAGTGCAGATCGACTCTCTGCCACGGCATACGCCGGCGGTGGGATCGTGGCCGGGTCCGACCCGAAGCGCGAGGTGTCGGAAACCCTTACGAAGTTTCGCACCGTGCTCGCCGCTCTCGGGTCGGACTCTTCGAACCTCGAGTGGTGACGATCGAGGACTATCCGGAGATCACTCCGGCGATGGGGATGCGTCCCGCGACCGCGACTCGGAAATTTCTCATAGCTCGTTCGACGTGATTGGTGCTCGAGACGACCACAGCACTTGTTGCACCACGCGATGCCAGAATTCGGTTGGTGTTGTACGCGTTCTCCAGGGTGGAGCTCGAGTGGCCTTCCTCGGTGATCCGGCCTGCCCATACTCCGTTGGCGACCAACCAGTCTCGCATCGCCCGGGCCTCGGTGATCCCGTTCTTCGGTACCCCACCGCTGGTGATGATCGGAGTGAAGGGATAACGCTGCGCGAGCTTCAATGCGACGTGCAACCGCTCGATCAGCACCGGGGGCATCGAGCCGTCTTTGTGCAGGCCGGCACCCAGCACGACGATGTTAGTACCGAGCGGGTTCACGTCGAGCATGATCGGTGCGCGGGGCGTCAATATCTCGGCAGCCGTACAGGCTGCGATGATTTCGTGAATGTTGGTCTGACAACCACCGACGGTGGAGAGAACACCGTTGATGACGGTGGTCGGCGTGATATCGGCCTGAGCAGCCGGAGGCAGCACCATCGACCCTGCGATGGTGGCGGAGACTGCGGCCGCCACGCCCCAACCGGACAGATATTTCTTCTTCGATGCCACCATGCGAGTTCCCCTCCGGGTGTCGGTTACATCACAAACTAGACCACCAAATTCGTTCCGACATCACGATTCGTGTAAATTCACAGGTCTTCCATCGCGCGTTCATCACGACCGAGAAGACGCGGGTAACACCACGGCCACTACCCCCGGAAAGCACTCTCCCCGGTGAACGCCTGTCCCAGGATCAGTTGGTGCATCTCGGGCGTGCCCTCGTACGTGAGGACCGATTCCAGGTTCACCATGTGACGGATCACGGGGTACTCCAGCGAGATTCCGTTACCGCCCAGGATCGTGCGTGCGGTGCGGCAGATCTCGATCGCTTCACGGGTGTTGTTCAACTTCCCGAAGCTGACCTGTTCGGGGCGCAAGCCCACGGAATCCTTCAACCGGCCCAGCTGAACCGCAAGCAGCTGGCCTTTGTGCAGCTCGACCGCCATGTCGACGAGTTTCGCCTGTGTCAACTGGAATCCGGCGATCGGCTTTCCGAACTGTGTGCGACTCTTCGCATAGTCGAGGGCGGTCTGCCAGCTGGCGCGTGCGGCACCCATGGAACCCCACACGATCCCGTACCTCGCTTCGGACAGGCTACTGAGCGGAGCGCGAAGCCCCTTCGCCTCGGGCAGCACCGCAGACGCAGGCAATCGCACGTCGTCGAGAACGAGTTCGCTGGTGACCGAAGCGCGCAAGGACAGCTTGTGCTTTAGGAGCGGCGCACTGAAACCAGGCGTGTCGGTGGGCACCACGAACCCGCGCACTCCCTCGTCCGTCTTCGCCCACACGACGGCGACATCGGCGATGGACCCGTTGGTGATCCACATTTTGCGGCCGCTCAGCACCCAGTCGTCGCCGTCACGCTTTGCGTAGGTCTTCATCGTGGAGGGATCGGACCCTGCGTCGGGCTCGGTGAGTCCGAAGCAACCGATCACGTCACCCGCCGCCATTCCGGGAAGCCACTGCTGCTTCTGCTCCTCGGAGCCGTTGTTCCATATCGAGAACATGGCCAAGGAGCCCTGGACCGACACCAGGGAGCGGAGCCCGGAGTCACAGGCTTCCAACTCGAGACACGCCAAGCCGTAATGGACTGCACTCGCGCCCGCGCACCCGTATCCCTCGAGATGCATACCCAGCAACCCGAGCTCGCCGAACTGTTTCGTGAGTTCGCGAGCGATGGGTAGCTCGCCGGCCTCGAACCAGTCCGCTATGTACGGGGAAACGTGCTCGGCGCAGAACCCGCGCACGCTGTCACGGACGGCGAGTTCGTCCGCGCTGTACAACGAATCGATGTTCAACGGGTCGAGCGCGTCGAAGGTCGGAGGGGAGTCGGTGTTGCTCATAACCAACCTTCGCTGATCTGTGGCCTGCCCGCTACCCCAGGACTTGCTCAGATCAGAGGCTTGTCACTGGGCAGGCTGATCCAACTCGGCGCTGCCGGGTCCAGCACGATGTGCTCCGGCGCCAACTGCGTGTCGTGGGAGACCGGACCGAGGCTGACCGCACGGGATGCATTGAGGGCGTAAACGCTCAAACGCAGTCGGTGGCCGGGTTGCAGCACGGCATCGGTTGCGAGCGCGCCGACGTCGAGCGTCACCGCCTCGCCCGGGGTCACCGGTTCGCGGGTGTTGACGTCGAGCAGGTAGTACGGGTCGACGAGATCACCGTTCGGTGCATAGCCGGAACGCTCCGGGACGAGCTGATTGCGAAGCGACGCAGTCATCGCACCCGTGCTGATCACCGTCGATGTCCCGTCCGGAGCCACATCGCTGACCGTGACGCTGTAGAAGCCGTCCGGCTTGTCGAACATCGCATTGAGGTGAACGTTGATGGGTCCGTTGATCGAGACCGGCTCGTTCACGGCCGGCGAGGTGAAGGTGAGTGCGTTGGATTCGGCAATTCCGTTGTCTGCCGCGCAGATGTCGAACGGCACCAGAAGGCCGGTGCTGTCGCGCACCGTGTCGTTGGAGCACAACGTGCTGATACCGGGTGCGATCGTCCATGTCGCAGCAGTGTCCGGTGCCGCACCCGACAGGGTTCCGTCCGCCACGGCGTGACCTGCTGTGCCGCTCGATCGAGGATCGAGATACAACCGACGGTGTTGCTGGTCGTCCCGCGGGATGGTGGGCGATTGCTCCCAGCCGCCGCCGATCGCGTGGCTCGTCACGGGTGCATACCGCTCGATACCGTTGTCGATGCCCTTGAGCCACTTGTCGAACCATGCTCGTTGCAGCACGTCGATTCGCGGTGGCTCACCCGGCTTGCCCATGTCCGCACCGGGCGTCACGTGGTAGCCGGTACCCATGATCAACTTCTTCTCGTCCGGTCCGAGGCTGCTGAGCTGATCGAGCTGACGCCACTCCGCGTTGGTGAAGATATCGCGCCAACCGCCGATGGCAAACGTCGGCGTCGTGATCGCGGCGGTATCGGTCCGGAAATCTGCCCGCAGCTTCGATGTCGCCGTGACCAATTCCTGCGCCTTCGGCGATGCTTCCTTCGGGTCTGCGACCCTCATCGCGTCGAAGATCTCCTGGAACATCACGGCCGGGTTCTCGATGCGCGATTGCAGCCATACCGGGTCGATGTGACCACGCAACAGGTCGCTGCCCTCGGGCATCATCTTCGCGCTGTTGACCAGGGTCAGCCACATCGTGAGGAAGCCGACTCCGAGCCCGCCGCCGGGCGCGACGATGTCCGGGATGAAGTCGGTCATCGGCTCGACCGCGAACAGTGCGTCGAGACCTTCCGGCGTACGCGATGCGGCCTGCAATTGGTTGATCGCCGAGTAGGAAACGCCCGACATGCCGAGGCGGCCGTTCGACCACGGTTGTGTCCGCGCCCAGTCGAGCACCTCGATCGTGTCCAGTTGCTCGCGCTCGCCGAGCGTTTCCCAGACACCTTGCGAGGTTCCCGTACCACGAACATCGACGACGACCTGCGTGTAACCGCTCTTGATGAGCTCCTGGTCGACAGCGAAGGAGTCGGTCACGCCACCGGACAGCACGTCCCGCAGCTGATTGGCGCCGGAGATCGGTGTTCCGGCGAAGTTCAGCGAGTTGATCCAGTCGATCAGGACCGGCGAGACCCCGGGGATGTTGAGAGCAGCGTCCGTAATCGCCGTCGTCAACTTGTTGTAGGGCGTGAGATTGACGATCACGGGGTTCTGGTCGGGGGTGGCCGAACCGTTCTCTTCTGCCGGCCGATACACGTCAGCGCGCAGGACCACACCGTCCGACATCGGGATCGACACCCCGTGCGTGACGGCGATACCGGGGTACTGTCCAGGGGCCTCGTGCGTCTGGGTCCACTCCGGCGGACTCAAGCCGATGTCAGCGGGCTGGGCCGAGGTCGGCGCGGCGGTGACGACCGCCAGTAGCGCAACCACGAGCGAACAGACAAGACTCGCTCCCAACCGGCGCGTGGTGTTGGATACGACACTGTTCGCGCCGGCTGTTGCGTGGACCATAGCCCGGGAGTTTACACAACCTTACTGTCGAGTAGCAACCGTGAGATCTCACAGCGTGGAAAACGCTCTACGGTGCGAGAACGAACCCCAGACATTCCTCGAGGACCCTCTCGGACGAGTCGATGTCGCGGTTCTCCACACGGGTGAAGCGCGCGTCGGAGCCGGCACGCTGGAGCAGCGATCCGACCCGCCCGTAATTCTCACGCAGCAGTGCGAGGCTCTCCAGGTTCTCGTGCGCTTCCCGGGCGCCGCCACGCTCCGCACATCGCCGCGCTGCCTCGGCCGGTGGGGTATCGAGCCAGATGACCACGTCCGGCAGTGTCGTGCGATACGCCTCGCCGAAGATCCGCACGGTGTCGACCGGTTCTTTGTTCAAGGTTGCCACCACGTCGTCGATGATCGTGTTCAGGTCTCCGCCGACCCCCACCCTCCCCTGCTGGAGGGTTTGCCACTGCTGCCCGGACCGGCGCGCACCCGGTAGCCACCTCTCGACCTCGTTCCACAGGTGATCGAGATGCCCGCTGTCGCGACGCGGAACCTTCGCCAGGCGCCCGTACAACGGGCCGTAGACCAGGGTTTCGATGAGCGGATGCCGTTCGCACACAAGCACGTCGGGCTGATAGTTCTGCAGGAAGAAGTTCTCCACGGGCCCGTACAGCGTCATGCGTAGATACAGCGTGGCTGCTTTGATCCGCGCATCTCCGGCGCGGTCGGCTTCCTCGCCGAGTGCCTTGAGCTGCCGAGACAGCTCATGCAGGGGTCCGTTCGGGCTGTCATGGAAGTCCGGGCAACTGACCGAAACGATCCTCGCGTCCGCGGTGTGCTCTCGAATCTGCGCAATCAGCGAGGACTTACCGCAGCCGTCGATACCGACGACGGCCACCCGGCGGGTCACCGCAGCACCTCGTCACGCACGGCGGCAAGCATTCTCGCTGTCAGCTTCTTGGGATCGCCGGTGCCGTCGAGTCTCGTCCAGCCGAGCTCCGTGCACAGTCCGGCCAGCACCTCCTGGCTGCGCGTCTGGAACTCGACGAACGCGACCGCATCCCCGTAACCACTCTCGTAATCGCTGCGTTGTTCCTTGCGGGACAGGGCCGTCTCCGGCGAGATCTCCAGGAAGAACGTGAGGTCCGGAACCGGAAACCCTTCGGTCCACGCGCGCAGCACTTCCGGGTCACCGCCGTGAGCGACCTCAGTCGCGAAGTACTTGTACCAGTGCGCATTCAGCAGAACGATGTCCGGCGACTGCTCGAGGGCCAGGTCCAATGCGACATGCAGTGCATGGAACAGAAAGTGTGCGCGCGCACCCGGGCCGAGTATTCGCAGATATGCGAAGACGTCCTCACGCCGTCCGAACGGGAGCTTGCTCGCCACATGAGGGTCGGTGAAGGCGTCCCAGATGCTCACCTCTGCGACGCTCCGGCCGTCTGCAGCCAGAGCTGCGGCGAGCGCGGCGACCTGCGTGCTCTTCCCGGAAGCGTCGCCGCCCGAAATGCAGATCATCGGCACACCGTCAGTCGAGTGCTTGTCAGTCGAGCTCATCGAGACGCTCCACTCGTCCGGTTGCGCCGTCGAGCCGGACTCGTTCCCCATCTCTGATGAACGACATCAGCCCGGGCACGCCCACCACGGCCGGAATGCCGAGTTCCCTTGCCAGCACCGCGGAATGCGACAACGTGCTGCCACGCTCGATGAGCAGACCCTTTACGCTGGGGAACAGCGGGCCCCAGCCCGGGTCGGTTCGCATCGTCGTCATGATCTTGCCCCGCACGTCCAGATCGTCGTTAGGGCTCAGCACCACCTGGACCTGCCCCTCGACGATGCCCGGCCAACAGCCGGTACCGTGCACGACCCGTTCGTCCCCGTCGCCGCCGGGCGCCGGATTCACCGCCGCATGCGAGAAACCGTAAGGCGGGCCACTGGTTTCGAACTGATTCGGCGGTTCGGTGTCCTCGTACCCGGCGAACTCCGTGATCCGGGCTCGGGCCACCGCAGCAAGATCCGCGGTCATCGACCGGCCTTCCGCAAAGGCCGTGATCTCGTCCATCGTCAGATAGAAGACGTGCCGGGGCTCGTCCAACTGCCCTGCATCGCACAGCAGCTCGCCGATCCGGCTGTACACGGCGCGGCCGACGCCGACGATCCTGGTTCGAGTCAGTCGCATACGCTCCCGGTCACGAACTCCGATGCGCGCCTTGCGAACCACGCGGGCCACACGTTCACGCTGCAACCGAGGCAGCGCGCCGAGAACGTCCCGTTCGAACGTCGACTGCCGCTCGTCGTGAGCGCGCTCGAACGACTCCGCGTCGATCGTCTCGTCGCGGACGTAGTTGCGCAGAATCGTCGCCACGAAGGACGGGTCCTGCCGTAGAGATATGGTCTCGAGCTTCTGCTCGCCCATGCAGCGATCGCCGTAGAGCTCGATGTAGCGGTCCAGCTCGCCGGTCACATCGGCCGATGCGGCGCGTACCGCGTCGTAGCCGGAGCGAGCGTCGCCCGTGTACAGCGCCTCGGCCAGCGCCTCGTCCTTGCGGATACGAGCGGCCAATCGCATCAGAATGATGGTGGGCTGCAACGACTCGACGGCTTCCTCGGATGCCAGCAATCCTGCGACGATCTCTTCCGACGCGGCCTCCCCGTCCTGTGCCAGCAGGCGCCTTGCCCGTCCGGCCTGGTTACTCAGGTAGAGGTCGTTGAGGATCTGCACGGACCAGCGTCCGAACAGGTTCAGCCCTCGTTCGGCCAGTTCGAGCAGTTGCTCGAGGTCCTTCGCCTCGGTGAGATCCCTGCCGATTCGGTCGACCTCTCCGCCCACTTCCCGCTGGAACTGGTCGACGAGCTTGCCTCGGTTCGCCATCCGCCATGCCAGCACCACGAACACCGGCGCCAACTGCGGAACCGAAGCCAGCCGTTCACGGGTGCTCGCGTGAATCCCCTCGATGAAGTCGACCGGATTCTCGACGCCGATCATTCTCTCGACATCGTCTTTGTTGCGGTCGAAGAAGGGCGCCATCCGCAACACGCGATACCAGTTGTTGATGTTGTAGTACACCCGCCCCGATACGAGGCCGACCATGTTGCGCAGCACCTTCTCGTTCGCAGCCACCACATCGTCGCGGACACCGATCAGGTGCAGCGTTTCCCGGAAGATCACCTCGTAGACCTTCGACGCCCACGAGAACGTCAGCGGCAACGTCACTCCGTTGAAGGACTCTTGAATGTTGCTGTTGTCCCACACGGTTCGCCAGTCGCCGAGCGCCCCGGGCATCGCCGCGCTCGCCCGAGCGGTGATCGGACGGGTTTGCAGCACGATGAGCTGCCCGTCTCGGAACGTCCACTCGATGTCCTGTGGTCCGCCCAGTGCAGAGGCGATTCGCACGCCCTCCCTCACGAGGGTCCGAACCTGTTCGGGTTCGAGGCATCGCACCTCACGGCGATCGGCGGGAATATCCCGTTCTTCGACACCACCGTCGTCGACGCGAACGAACTCGATGTCCTTGTCCGCCACGCGTGCCGATACTTCGGTTCCGTCGTGCTTCACGGTGAATTCGTCGACCGCGCACGCACCGTTGACCACGCCTTCGCCCAGTCCCCAGCATGCGCTGACCAACGCCTGGTCGGTGGATCCGGACACCGGATCCACGGTGAAGAGCACGCCCGACACGTCTCCGTCGATCATGTCCTGAATGATGACCGCGACCTCGGGCACCGCAGCGGGATCCGAGTTCTCGGTGCGGTAGTGCAGAGCCCGGGGACTGAAAGCCGACGCCCAGCAGCGTTTGACGGCGTCCAGCACTTGGCCGTGGTCGGTGAGATACAGGTACGACTCGTAGATTCCTGCGTACGACCTGTCGGCACCGTCCTCGCCGACTGCGGAGCTGCGCACTGCGACAGGGCCGCGCCCGATCAGCACTGCGGCGACCGCGTCGGCCAGCGCGGCGTCGACGGGGGCATCGACGATCGTGCTTCGCAGCTTCTCGGCGATGCGTTCACGGTCGGCCGGATCGTCGGCAGACGTCAGACGCTGATACAGCTCACCCGCATCACCACGGGTTACGTGAGCGGTGAACCATGAGGCGCCGATGACCTCCCAGTCGGGCACGCGCGCATCGACCCCGGCGAGTTTCGCCAGACCTACCGCCTTGCCACCGGCCCACAGGCCGTCGTCGGTTGTCACCTGGTCGCCGCCGCACAGTACGGACGTGCGCTCAGCCGAGGCATTCTGCATTATTCGACCCTCATAGCGTTGATGATGTTCACTCGCGAAACCTTCCAGGCCGGTGGCAGCGCACCGAGAAGGCACAGGAAGAGTGCTCCTACCGCCATCGCGAACGAGAGCGGGACCAGTTCGAATGCGACGTCGACATTCCAAGCTCTCGACGACGCGAGGTCGGCGACCACCTGCTGAACGAGCCCGAAGATCAGACCGAGCGCGCCGCCGACGAGTGCGATACCGGCGGACTCGGCGAAGACCATTGCCACGGTGAACTTGCGGCTCGAGCCGATCGCGCGCAGGACACCGAGTTCTCGGCGACGTTCGAGCACGGACAGCAGGAGTGTGTTGAGCAAAGCCACAGCGGCGATGATCGTCACGATCACCCAGATCAGGTGATTGAGGCTCGTCGCCTGATTGAGCGCATCACCGAATCCCTCGACCGCATCGTCACCGGTATAGGCCAGCACACCCGGTGGCAGGATTTCACGGACCGCACCGAGTACCTGGTCGAGGTTCGCGTCTGGCGCAACCCGAATCTGCAGAGTCGATGCGTCGGTGTTGTCGAACCACTGCTGCATGTCACCCAGGTTCATCGCCAGTGCGCCGCTGAGTGCCGAGAAGAAGGGCACTGCCGCGAGAACCGTCGTCCGCTGCGTTCCGGTGGCGGTCGGAACCGTCAACTCGTCGCCCGGCGACAGCGACAACGCTTCGGCCAGATCCTTCGACAGCACGACACCTTCGCCGGCCAGGACCTGTCGGCGCACCTCGCCACTGACACCGGCGACGAGCGGATTCGCCGCATCCGGGCCGATACCGAAGACCAGTGCGCGTTGATCACCGAGTGCGAGAAAACCGGTCTGGCCTTCCTCCACCGCGGCAACGCCGGATACTGATCCGGCCTGCTCGGCGAGGTCGGCCGGCAGGTGCGGGCCGGTTGCGAAAGTACCGGCGGGCGTGGTCGACACCCAGATGTCGGCTGTCCGAAGCGCCTCGAACGAATCCTTCGTCGAGTCCACTGCATTCGCGTTTCCGGCGCTGATCGCGAAGGTTGCGGCAACTGCCACCGATACCGTCATCAAGATCGCCCAGGAGCGCTTCGGGGCGCGGGCGATGGTTTCACCGGCAACAGTGCCGGCGCTGCCGAACAGCCCGGCCACACGTGCGGCGCCTCTCACGAGCAGTCCACCGAACGCGAATCCGAGCAGGATCTCTGCCGCGAACATGGTCGTGATGCCGGAATTCGCGAGGATTCCCGGTTGCGTCATTGCGTTGAAGAAGGCGACCACGCCCAGCACGAGTCCCGCCACCGCGGCGACCACGCGCCATTTCGTCCGGATCACGTCGACGCTGGCCACGCCCACCGGCGCAAGGGCTTCGACCGGCGATACGCGATACACCTGACGTGCGGCCAACCCTGCCGCGCACACGCAGGCAACGACCGCAACAACGACGGCGAGCGGTATCGCCCACCAGGGAAGTGCGAACTCGACCTTCGCCGTCACCGATTGCAGGAACAGGTCGGGAAGCTGACCGATTGCGGCACGCCCGATGAACACACCGAACACCGAACCGATTGTGGCGCCGATCAATGCGAGCACTGCGGTCTCGAGCAGCAGATCGCCGACGATCGAGCGCCGGGTACCGCCGATGGCTCGGAGCATCGATATCCGGGGACGTCGCCCGGCGACCGCCATGCTCATCGCCGTGTAGATGAGGAATGTCGCCACCAGGAATGCCATCGCGGCGGCGGAGATGGCTGTGAACTGAATGAGTTCCACGCCGTTGCTGGCCTTGGTGCGCTCCGCGGTGGGTTCGCCGACCAGCGCACGGCCGTCGACGGCGGTCGTCACCTTCTGCTCGAGAACTTCCCCGTCGACTTCCGGCCCGGCCACAACGAGCACGGAGTTCAACTTGCCGACGTTTCCGGTCACGCTCTGGGCCAGCGGGAGGGGCGCGAATACGTAGTCGCCGCCGTTGAACCGTTCCGCCTCGGCACCTTCCAACACACCGGCAACCGTGACGTCGTGATTCTGCAGCCGAAGACGGTCACCTCTCTGGTAGCCGGTACCCGGCCCGACCAGCACGCCGTTGTCGACGGTGAACAGTTGCGCCGCCTGACCCTGCACCTGGTCCTGGATGGGGCTGTGCAGAGCTGCAGCCGTCGTGTCGGTGCCCAGTAGAAGCACCGGGCCGTCGGGCGTGGTCACCGTGGTCTGCACCAACGGGACAGCATGCTCGACGCCCTCGACACCGGCCACGGCGGAGTACACGTCGCCGCCGAAGCCGTCTCCCGACGCTGCCGCCACCTCCAGGGACGCCGTACCGGTCACACCTTCGGCAACGGTATCGATGGACTGGTTGATCGACCCGATGATCGACAACACCGCGACGAGCAGTGCTGTGGAGACAGCCACGACCGCCGAGGAGGCCAGCGCACGTCCCCGGTGTTCGGACAGTTCCCGGACGCTGAAGACCCAGAGTCTGTCGAGCGCCGATCTCACTGGCCACCACCGGGTTCGTCGCTGCGCACGACACCGTCTCGCAGGGTGATGATGCGGTCGGTTGCCGCCGCGGCATCCATGTTGTGGGTCACGGTGATCACGACGCGAGGACGCTCGGTGTCGTGCGCGATGTCGGACAGGAGGCCCATCAACTGTTCCCCGGATTTGGTATCGAGGTTCCCGCTGGGTTCGTCCGCCAGGATCACCGGCGGATCCATCATCAGGGCTCGCGCCACGGCAACACGCTGCATCTGGCCGCCGGACATCTCCGACGGCCGGTGCGCCGCGCGGTCGGCCAGATCGACCATCTCCAACAGCTCCATTGCCCGAGGCTTGGCCTTGCGCAGTGTTCCGCCGTCGAGCAACGACGGGAGAGCGACGTTCTCCCACGCACTCATGGCGGGCAGGAGATTGAAGAACTGGAAGACGAAACCCATCGTGTTCCGGCGAAACTCGGACAAAGCGTCGTCGCCGAGGTCGCTCACGCTTCGCCCCTCGAACACCACATCTCCCGAGTCGGGTGTATCGAGAGTGCCGAGGACGTGGAGCAAGGTGCTCTTACCCGCTCCCGAAGGTCCGACGATGGAACTGAATGTGCCCTTGTCGAACTTCAGACTCACCGAATCGAGGGCTTGGACCTGTTGTCCGCCCACCGCATAGCGCTTGGATATCCCGGTCAGCTCGAGCATTTCACAACCTCTTCGATCGATACGAGGGGCGCTCCGAGATAGTCGGTCTCGAGGCAGTAGTCGAGCAACTCCCGAAGGTATTCCTTCCCGGTCTCCGGCGGCGGTCCGACCAACTCTGCGGCGTTGGTGGTGGCGAAAGTTCGCTTACCGTCGAAATAGTTGGCGTACTGAGCGCCGATACGCAGGTAGTACTCCCGCTCGATGACGTCCAAGCTGTCCACCGAGAACGACGCTGCCGGTACGAACCGGGCGACATGGAACGAGGGGTACTCGGCGAAGACCTCGGACATGTCGCGCAGTGACAGCGGTGCGTCACCGACCGCATGGATCGTCTTGCCCTGTGCTGCTTCGAAGTTGGTTGCTGCAGCAACCACGGCATCGGCTACGTAGTCGACCGGCGCAAGCGACAGGGTCGCGTCGTAGCGTCCGGGCAGGGTGCGAAGTTTCCCCTCCACGATGAGTTTGACCACCGTGTAGAGGTTCTTGTAGTCGCGGATCGCTCCGCCGTCCGCGCAACCGGTCACGATTCCGGGGCGCACGATCGCCCAACGCAGGTCTGTATCACCGCGGACCATCTGCTCGGCGGTGTACTTGCTGCGCTCGTATCCGTTGCCGAACGAGTGCTCGTCGCTGAGGTCGTTCTCGTCGATGGTGCCCTCGCGGCGACCGCACACATAGGCGGTGCTCACGTAGACCAGCGGCACGTCCCAGGTGCGGGCGAGTGCGGCCGCATGTCCGGTTCCACCGATATTGAGCTCCGAATAGTCCTTTTCCGGCGCAGCGAAATCGGTGGTCGCGGCACAGTGCACGATCAGATCGACCCGCCCACCCAGAGCAGTGATCGTGTCGGTGTCCAATCCGAAATCGCCGCGGCGAACATCACCGGTGACGTAGCTCGCCCCGCCGGCTTCGGGACCGAAAGGCTCCATCTCGATGCGGTCGCCGTTGCTGTCCACGACATCGGGCTTCCGGTGCGTCAGAGCCACCACGGAAACCCCTCGTGAGCGCAGTCGCGCCACGGTTTCCGAACCGACCAGTCCACTGGCACCGGTGACGAGAACGGTCTTCGCTTCGGTCATTCGCTGCTCCCCTGTTCACTGGACCCGAGCGTGGACTGGCTCTGAACCAGGCGGACCACATCGCCGACCTTCAGGACGTCGACGAGCTGTTCGGGGTTCTGCCGCGGCAGCGCGAAGACACGCTCGAGTGCCACGGTGAGCTCCATCAACCGGATGGAATCGAATCCCAGGTCCTCGATCAGGCGCTCGTCGTCGTTCACCTCGGCGGGAGCCTCCGGCGCCATGCGCACAATCAGCGAACGGGTGCGGTCTGCCAGATTCTCGTCGGTCATCACTTCTTCTCTCCTGTGGCGGTCTTGTCGCGCTGGTGTGGTTGTGCCCCACCGGAGGACAACAGATCCTGTACCTCGTCGATGGGAAGCTCGGCGTCGAGGTAGGCGGCGAGCCGCAACCAGTCGTAGACGATTTCGAGAGTCCGACGCCACTGTTCGTGCGAATCGAACGATGCCGGAAACTGCAGTTTCGCCATCGCCCGTACCGAATCGACGAAGGTGTCGAGGATCGCCAGTCCGGTTTCCGCATCCACGCGACCCGGCTCCGCGAACGTCACCAGCTGCGCTTCCTGCAGTTCGGCGAGCAACTCGTCCCGTCGGTCGGCTCCGCGTGGAATCAACCGCTCCAGGGTTGCCACCGCCGCCACGTCCGGGGGCAGGGGGCTGCACCCGAGAACTGACAGCAACAGGCGCACCGCACCTTTGAGCATTCGGTCCGCCGCAACGTCGGCGACTCGGCCCTGCTGCTGGGCAAGAGCGCCGACCAGATCCTCGCGTGCGTTTTCCACGATCACGTTGGACCACACCAGCGACGAGGCGCACTCGGTGAACCTGCGCGCCGGCATCGGAACGAGAGTGGCAATGGCGGCTTCGGCGCAGGTGGCGCCGCGCAGGCCCAGCACCGGAACCACACTCGACGGCGTCGGAGTGTACGGGTGGTGCGGCTTGACCATCGCGACCGCCGGCCGCAGTGCCGGACCTCGGCGGCCCCAGCGCAGTGAGACCAGCCCGAGACGGACGAACTCGGCCAACTCGGCGTGCAACGGCTCAGACCACCGCGCCGCGATGTCGTGCAGCGAGCGCCCGAACACGACGGAGCGCCACGCCTGGGCGCCTCGGTCCGACAGGGCGAAGACGTCGGAGTCTGCGCGCACCACGTGGATGCGTCCGTCGATCGGCCAGGAGGTGACGCCGCGTATGCGAGCGAGCACCACCATCGCCTGGTCGTTTGGTACCGACACCCCCAGCGACTCGGCGAGTTCGAGGGCCTCCGCCACAGTCGCATCACCGCGCAGAAGCGCACGCACGAGGGCGAAGTAGGCGTCGGTGACCGCGGCGTCACCGATACGCTCGAGCTGCGGTCCGATCCATTTCGACTCGAGGTAGGTCTCGCCTCGTCGGGCGGCCCATCCCTTGACCGCTTGCAACAGACCGTCACGCGCCCAACCCAGCGCTTCCGACCGGGCATCGACCGCGTTCATTGCGACCGCCTGACGCAACGACTGTTCTGCGCGCCCGTGCCACCAGCGCGCGAGCACAGCGCCGACTTCCTCGGCGGGAAGGCAAGCACGCAATCCGTCGAGATCGACGCTGCCGGTACGCACCACTGCTGCCCGCGAGAAGCGCTGGCAGCGGTTCAGCACATCCTGATTCAGATCGAGCAGTGCGGTGTCGTCGAGGCTGTCCGGGGTCAGGCCGCTGCGCGCGTACTCGAGCTGGGCGCGCACCTGGGCCTCGGAACGCGTCCGAACCTCGACCCGACGACCACCGACGAAGAGAACGGTGGGCATCTCCGGAGTGTTGTCGTCGCCCGGTGACACGGCGAGAAAGTCGATGTCGGAGCCTTCGTTGCCGAAGCCTTCCGCGATGGACCCCTCGAGCAGAATCGTCGCATCGGCAGGCACGTCGACGGCCTCGAGAGCCCGGTCAAGCAACTCGCCGATTTCGGTGTCCGTGAGCAGTGCGCTGGACGGCCGACGTTCCTCGATGGTGCGCTCCGGCCTGGGAGCGACCGGCGTCGCCGCGTCGTGCACGGTGATGTCCCCGAGTTCACCGCCGCGGAACAACTCCCACATCAGCCGTCGGCGGGGCTTGCCGCTCGAGGTCCGCCGAACAAGGCCGCGGTCCCCGGTGACGACCGTGAGTTGGTGTGCTGCACCCAGATCGGCGCGCAGAACCTTGCGCGCCGCGTCGATCCACTCGCCTGGCTGGTGCTCGACGAAGAGCACGATCCCCTGTGCGGCACCGGATTCCTGCATGGCCACGGCAGCGAACTTGTGCTTCGGCAGGCCGGTCTCGTGGGCGACACGAGCGTCGACGTCCTCCATGAAGACGGACTTACCGCGCACCTTGATGCTCGATCCCATCCGGCCGAGAACGTAGAGCACACCGCCATGCAGGAACCCGGCGTCGCCGGTCCACAGCTCGCCGCGCAGGAAACGCGTACCTCCCGAGTCGGCGGCGGAACCGTCCTCGTCGTGGTAGCCCTCCGCAACCGATTCTCCGGAGACGACCACCTCACCGAGAACCCCCTCGGCCACCGGCTCGCCGTCGCCGTCGGCGACTCGGACGGACGACGCATCCGTCGATCCACCGAGGCCGACAATCCATCCACCGCCGCCGAGCTCCTGGCCGCGGTACTCCACCTCCGCGAGAATCGGGACCGCCGCACCGAAACGTAGTGCCGCGGAGTCGATCTGCACGGCGACAGGCGTGTTGCCCGCAGGAGAGACGGTCGCCATCAGCGTCGACTCGGCCAGTCCGTAGGCCGGGCGAATACACGTCGGGTCGTAGCCGGTCTCCTCGAGGAGGGTGGTGAAGCCCTGCACGTGATCCGGGTCGATCGGCTCGGCGCCGACGATCAGGGAGCGGAACTTCGACAGATCCAGATCGGCGACCTCGTCCTTCGATACGCGACGGGCCGCGTAGCCCAGGCCGAACGACGGCGTGACCGAGTGCTGAGCCACCGCCAGCGCTCGGATCCAGCGCAGCGGGTCACGGACGAACTGGTCGGGGCGCATCAAATAGAGATCACCCTGATTGGCCACGGTGGCGAGAAGGCCGCCCACCAGACCCATGTCGTGGTACAGCGGCAGCCACGACACCGTCGTGTCCTCGTCGTGCCATGCCACCGAGTCGAGTATGTACCGGGTGTTGGCGGCGAGATTTCGCCAGCTGATCCGCACGCCCTTGGGTGTTCCCGAAGACCCGGAGGTGAACTGGACCATCGCGATATCGGACTCGGCGATCGCGGGGCGGTCTATCGGGGCCGCGGGGGTCTGCCCGGCCGGACGGTCCTCGGTTCCATCCAGGACAGTTTCATCGATCACGACCGGTGCCCCCGGCATCTGCACCCGGCTCATGACACGCGCGACCAGCGCCTCGAGACCGGATGTGGTGACCACCAGACGCGGCGTCGCCCGAGTCAGAATCGCTGCGAGATGCTCTTCGTACTCTTCGCCGCCACCGAAAACGGGCGGTGGAACCAGGGTGACACCGGCTCCCGTCGACCACACCGCGAACATCGCGGCAATACACGGAAAGTCGGTCGGCAGCACGACACAGGCACCGTCGCCGGGAGTCAGTCCCTCGTCGACCAGGCGCCGGGCGATTGCGTGAGCGTCGGCTGCGAGGTCGCTGTACGAACGCGCCGTCCAACCATCCGCGTCGTCCGCCAGACGGATGCGCTTGTCGGCCTTCGGCTGCGTCAACCAGCCACACATCGACTGGTACGCCGGGCAGTCGCCTGCGGCCTCGCCTGTCTTCTCGATGCCGTGGTCGACATCCGCTTCACTGAGCGACACTGCGTTTCACACCTTCCCTGACAAAAATTCCGAAAGCGTGTTCGGAGTCGAATGCTCGAAGAGGTCGACGACGTCGAGGTCCGTCACACCGAGCCGCATGCGCAACTGCTCGCCCATCTGAAGGACCATGGCGGACGTTCCACCCACGTCGAAGAATCGTGTGCTCCCGTCGAAGTCCGAGGTTCCGAGGACCTCGGTCCACACCTGCTCGACCACCGCCGCGACGTCGACGTCGCCGGCCCGATCCGAGTCGGTATCCACGGAAGGAATCGCGGCGGCATCGGCGGCTACGCCTGCCCGGAGAGCAGCAGAATCGACCTTCCCGTTCGAATCGACAGGTAGTTCGTCGAGCGCAACCAGTCGATCCGGCTCGAAGTACCGGGGAAGAAGCGTCCGAACGCGCTCCCGGACACCCTGGACCGATCCCCCCGGCGAAAGAACGACGAAGCACGCCAGTTCGGCGGTCAGGCCCGATCCGATCACGGTCGCATGTGCGCGTTCCACCTGCTCCGTGGCAATCAGCGCATGTTCGATCTCGCCCAGCTCGCACCGGTGACCGCGAATCTTCACCTGGTTGTCGACGCGGCCGAGCACAACGAATCTTCCTTCGGCGTCGAGAAACCCACGGTCCCCGGTGAGGTACGTGGGCACCCCGTCGATGTCTCGCACGCGCTGCGCTGTCAGTTCTTCGGAGTTCAGATAGCCCTGCATCAGACCGGCACCGGTGACCACCAGCTGACCGGACACGCCCCGGGGAAGCACTCGCAACTGCGCGTCCACCACGGCCATACCCATGTCTGCGAACGGCCGACCGACGACCGATTCGGACGGAACCTGTTTCGGGTCGCCCGGGACCCGAAATGCCGTGTGGTACATGGTCGTCTCGGTGATGCCGTAGCAGTTGCTCAGCGCGACGTCCGGGCGATCGCGGGCGAAGTCCGCGAGTGTGGCGAACTCGAGTCGTTCTCCGCAGAACAGCACGTGGCGAACGGACCGTGCCCGACGTAGGCGCCCGGAGAGCATGGCGAATGCGGACGGTGTCTGCGACACGATCTCGACGTCGTGGCGTTCGATGAACTCGGCCAGCCGCGCCGGATCCCGCTTCACCTCACGGCGGGGGATGCACACCGTGCCACCGCCCAGTAGTGCACCGAACGATTCCACCAGCGAGATGTCGAACGAGATGGAATGGAACAACAACCACTTCGAAGCCTGGATCTCGGTTGCCGCGAACAGACCGTCGAAGAAGCGTGCAGCACTGCGATGAGCGATTCGCACACCCTTCGGCGAGCCCGTCGTTCCCGAGGTGAAGATGACGTACGCGGTGTCCTCGGGTCCCGGCGACGAGCCGGTGAACGCGCGCTCCGGCAGACTCTCGGGGAACGGAATCGTGGTGACGTCGGCACTGTCCAAGGTTTGCCCGGCAGACGTCAGAACGGAGATGTCCGGACATTCCCGCACGATCTGAGTGATGCGTGCCGATGCTGCTGCAGCATCGATCGGCACGTACACCTTGCCGGTCTTGAACAGGGCGAGAACGGTGGCCAACCACTGCACAGACGGCGGCATCGTCACGCCCACCATGTCGCCGGGAACGTTTTCGTCCACCCAAGCTGCGATCGACGAGGACATCACGTCGAGCTCACCGAAGGTGACCTGCACGTCGTCCTCGACCACCGCCGTACGGTCGGGGTGGGCGGCGACGGCAGCCGCAAAGGCACCGCCCATCGTGCGAGACGGGAAGGTCGTCTCGATGTCCACCCGAGCGGCGTGTTCGCCGTGGGCCCATTCGACGTCTCCCAGCCGCACGGCTCCACGAGCCTCGATCGCCTGCGCCAAGACGTGCCTGTAGACCTGCGCCACATCGCAGTCGGGCAGATAGTCGGCGCGCTCGACGATCAGAGTGGCATCGGCGTCCGAAACCTCGACGTTGATGGTCAACGGGTATTGCAGATACCGACGATCGACGTTGACGGGCTCGCCGCGCTCACCGTCGGCAGCGGCTGCGAGCGGACGGGGGTAGAGCGTGAATGCCACCGACGGTTGGGTCGAGTCCATCGACTCCGATCCGACAACCGAACGCGAGTAGTCGGAGAATGCGTGCTGCTCGAACTCGATCAACCGGGCGAGCTGACGGTCGGTGCGGCGGCAGAGGTCGGCGAACGAATCGTCGCCGGCCAGATCGAATCGCACCGGTAGGGCATTCACCCGAACGCCGCGGGTGCTCTGGGAAGCGTCTCCGGAACGCCGGTTGGACATCGGGGTGGAGATCACCACGGTGTCCACACCGCTGAGCGCGCCGACCGTCATCGCCATGGTGGTCAACAGCACCGTGTATCGACGGACTCCGAGCCCGCGGGCAACGTCACCGGCGGCGTTGTATTCGGCTGCGGGCAGCAGGCTTCGGGTGATCGCACCCGGGATGCGTCCCAGTTCGTCGCGGCGGTCCCAGCCGTCGATCTGGAAGCTGTCGACGCCGCTGAACAGGCCGGAGAAGTATTCGACCACTTCCTCACGGCTGCGTGTGTACGGCTCGAGGGTGTCTGCCGGCGACGCGGTGTCCGGACTGACGTATGCGGGGTCGGCGTACCGGGCGGCGAAGTCTGCGATGAGGTTGTAGAACCCGAAGCCGTCCGAAAGAACGTGCGCGCCGGCGAACATGAAGTAAGCGTCGTCTCCCACCACACCGATCTCGGCGTGGTAGAGCGGCGCGGTGGACGGGTCGTACACTGCATCGCCCAGTCGTGCGACCTCGTCCTGGATTGCGCCCAGATCTGGGTAGGTGACCACCTTCACCGCTGCCCGCACATCGCTCGCGCTCACCGTCACATCACCGCTGGGTGTGAGCTCGAAGATTTCGGTGAAGGCACCGCTGCGGCCCAGCACGTCCTCGACTGCTGCGGCGAACCGAGGTGCGTCGGTTCCAGCAGGCAACCGCGACAACAGCGCCCAGTTCGGTGACGGATCGCTCGGCCGCAGTTTCGCTGCCAGGACGAGTCGGCGCTGGATCGGTGTTGCGTATCTCATTCGGATCCCTCGCTTCGGGTTCGGCCCCCGGTTCCGGTGCGCACTGCGTGCAGCACACTCGTGAACGTCTGTGCTGTCACACTGCGATCTGCCGGGTCGGTGAACAGCGAGTAGTGGTCGCCGGGCACGTCGACGACGTCGAACCGCGCGCTCGTCCACTCCGCCCAATCGTCCGTGCGATCGACGTCGATACCCAAGGCGGTGGCGCGCGCATCGCTCAGCCGGGTATCAGCGCGCAACAGTGTGATCGGTGCTCGAACGGTACCCGCGGGCCGGTAGCGCGCCAGTGCGCGATTGTTGGCAGACCACACCGCACCGAACGCGTCCAGCACACGTTCTCCCGAGGAGTCGGTATCGGTTCCGGAGTCGTATCCGGTCAATTCCATGGCGGCGCCCCGCAAGAGCTCCTCGATCTCCGAGGCCATCCGGCCGGAGGAATCGGACAGTCCCCGAAACGATCCCGGGGCGTAGGAGTCGATCATCACGATGTGCCGTGGCGATACCGACTCGTCGTTCTCGAGTATCCGGGCAATTTCGAAGGCAACGTTGCCGCCGAAGGAATAGCCGCCCAGAACCATGCCGTCACGGATTGCGTCGGCCTTGCGCATGTTCGCGACGCACTCGGCGGCAATGTCTTCGACGGTCTCGCCGCTGCGCACGGCACGGAACGCGGCAAGCGTGTGCTCCGGCGCTGTTCGATGCAGGGCCGCGTAGCAGAAGTTCGTACCTCCTGCCGGCGGATACAGGTAGATGTCGGGATCACCGGAGCCATACACGATCAGGTCGCTGCGGGTCTCACCTCGCGAATTCGCCTGACCTTCCAGCACTCCGCTCATCTCGCCGAGGCGGGTGACGCCGTCGAGCTCGTCGAAGTCCGCGCGGAAACCGTGCAGGTCGGTGAGTTTGCCGACCAGTGTCACCAGGGTCATGGATTCGCCACCTGCAGCGAAGAAGTCGGTATCGGCGTCCACACGTACGCCCAATTCCTCGGACACCAGGCGCAAGAAGGTTTCCCGCACGCCGGTCGTGCCGTGCTGCGGACTGCTCGTATCGCGTGAGGCGAGTACGAACGGCAGCTCGTGCCGCTCACGGAGCAGAGGAGCAGGTGGCAGCCAGATCTCCAGACCGACCGTTGCGGACTGGCCACTCTCGACATCGCCGGGCACATCACCGTCGCGGTCGAGTCGATCCGCAAGTTCTGCGACCGTGCCCGCCGTGGTCGTCCAGGAGTTCTCGTAGCTGGTGCGCGTATCGAGCGTCGCTGCCACATCACGGATGTCGAGGTCCGGCCGTGAACGCAGGTACTCCGCAAGCCGGCGCCGGTAGGAGGTCAACCCCTCGCTCGACCGAGCCGACACGGTGATCGACACACGATCCGCCGAGTCCGGCCGCGCGCGGTTTGGGGCTTTCCGAAGTACCACATGGGCATTGGTGCCGCCCATACCGAACGAACTCACCGATGCGTGTGACAGTCCGGGCAAGGAAACCGGAGCAGTAGCGATGTCGAACGGGGACTTGTCCAACCCGATCGACGGATTCGGCTCCGAGAATCCCGGCTGCGGAAACACTGTCTCCGATTCGAGAACGAGAACTGCCTTGAGCAACCCGATCATGCCGGCGGCCACGTCGAGATGACCGTAGTTCGCCTTCGCGGACCCGAGGTAGCAGGGCCCTGATCGATCAGCACCGTCGCCGTACGCGCGCGAGAGCGCGCGGAACTCGATCGGATCACCGATGGCAGTTCCGGTTCCGTGAGCTTCGACGTAACCGATATCGCTGGGAGCGACCCCGGCACGTTCCATTGCCCGAGTCAGAACATCCTGCTGTCCCTGCACCGATGGGGCGCTGTATCCCATCTTCTGCGATCCGTCGTTGTTGACCGCACTGCCCGCGACGACCGCGAGAATGTTGTCCTGATCCGCGACCGCATCGCCGAGGCGCCGCAGGATCACCACACCACCACCGCTGCCGCGCAGGGTTCCGTCGGCGTCGGCATCGAACGGACGGCTACGGCCGGTTGGCGAGAGGATTCCGCCCTGCTCGTAGATGTAGCCGTGCTCCTGCGGAAACTCGAGCGACGCAGCCCCGACCACCGCGACGTCGATGTCACCGAACGCCAGAGCCAGGCACGCCTGGTGCAACGCGACCAGCGAGCTCGAGCACGCGCTCTGCACGTTCATCGCCGCACCGGTGAACCCGAACTTGTAGGCGATGCGTGAGCTGACGAAGTCGCGGTCGTTACCGAGTAGCGACTGGTAGTCGACCCGAGCTGGGCCGGGTTGGTCCTCCGGCGCAACCCGGCCCCACAGGTAGGACGGCGAGCCGATCGTGGTGTACACCCCGACACGACCGGTATCCGCCGACACCGCAGCCGATTCGACCGCTTCCTGGGTCAACGTGAGCAGCAGTCGGTGTTGCGGATCGGTCCACAACGCCTCGGCAGCCGTCATTCGGAAGAATTCGCGATCGAAACACGTGGCGCGATCGAGCGGAGATGCGGTGGCCACGTAGTTCTCGTGGTCGACCTCGTGCTCTCCCAGACCGGCCGCCAGCGCCTGCGCGCGCGACACGGTGTCGAAATGTGTGTTTCCGGTGTGCAGATCGGACCGCATTCGATCCAGATCGTCCACGCCGGGCAGTGACACCGCCCCGCCTACGATCGCAAATTCCATGGCGGCTACCTCAGCCCGCTACCAGTAGCGCGATGACGACGATGATCTGACCGATCACCCAGACGCCCGCTGCCATCTCGGAAACGTCCTTGGCCCGGTACCGATCCTTCTGCAGCCAGAAGCGAACGGCGGCGCCGAGCGGAAGCAGCATCGTGATGCCCAGCGCCAGGTACGCCCACCAGGTTCCGGCGCCCACCGACGCGAGCAATCCGACCTCGAGCAACGTGGCGACGAGAGCGAGCGACACGAGGGTGACGACCGTACCGACCAGGCCGAGCGAGCGAGTCCAGGAGTCGTCGGACTTGGTGTAATCGACCACCGTGGCGCGCTCGTCCTCCGGGGTACGCGACTTGCGAGCGATCTCGAGAAGCAGTGCTGCGACACACCACAGAACGACGAGCCACCACACCTTCGCGGTCACGACGTCGTCTCCGGCGCCCATCTGCGCGATCCACACCGACCCGAAGCCCCAGAACGGAATCACGCTCAATGCGAGGAGAACGCGGCGCGATTCGAGCCATGCTCCGATGAACGCCCACTTGATCTGGACGAACTGCACCAGGTTGTTCGTGACGAAGATGATGAACCACCACATGGTGACCAGGCCCAGGCCGCCGTCCATGTAGATCGAAATGGCCACCGACGAGGCGAAGCAGATCAGCGCGATGATCTTGAGATTCGTGAAGGTGATCAGGCCGCGTTGCAGCACACGGTCGGGGTAGTGCTCGTTGTCGTGTGCCGCGTCTTTGATGTCGTCGATGCACCGGACCATGAGGGTGTAGGCGACGAACGCGACGAAGCCCGCGAACAGCGGGCCGGTGAACTCGGCTTCACTTCCGACGATGAGCTGCCCGAACAGGAAGGCGGCGAGGAACATCGGAAACTGGCCTGCCACCTGCCACAGCGGAAACCGCTCGTTGGAGTAGGCCAGCAAGCGCAGCGGGAAAGGCGATTCCTTGGTGAATCGAGTTGCGGTCACGACGCGGTTCCTATCGGTGATGGAGTGGCTGATTCGGACTGTCGGGGCGCGGTCTCGGCGGTGGTCACCGAGCCGCCCGCGCGCTGGTCGGGTGCGCCGGGAACCGGCTGCTGCGGATCCGATCCGAGTGCGACCATGCGATTGTCGGCGTTCACATGCACCACCCGCGGTTCGTGATCGGCAAGTTCGTCGGCGTCCACCTGCGCGTAGGCGATGATGATCACCAGATCGCCCGGATCGACCAGATGTGCAGCGGCGCCGTTGATCCCGATGACACCCGAACCTGCTTCTCCGGTGATCGCATAGGTGGTCAGCCGTGCACCGTTGGTGATGTCGACGACGTCGACCTGCTCGCCTTCGAGAATGTCGGCGGCACGCATGAGCTCCGAGTCGATCGTGATCGATCCGACGTAGTGCAGATCGGCGTGAGTCACCGTGGCGCGGTGAATTTTCGAGTGCAGCATCGTGCGGCGCATTATCGAACTTCCTTCATGGTCAAGCCACCATTCGTGCAAACGCGAGTGGGTCATGGGACGAGAAAACGGTGATGTGATCGCGGTGGCGCCGTACGAGGTCGGCGAGACGGTGCATGTTGGCGATCCTCGAAACAGCCAGCTTCGTACTGGCCACGCCGAACGCAGCACCTGAGAGGAGAAGTCCCGGGAACATGCGGTTCAACTGAATGTCGGCAAGAAACGCGTCGCCGGCATGCAACAGCCACCGGCCCTCGGACTCGATCGCCACGCCGACGTGTCCGGCAGTGTGGCCGTACAGCGGAACGATGCGAATCTCCGCCGGCAGGCCGGGTACAGGCGCGACTGCCTCGAACCCGAACCAGTCGTCGCCGCCGGTTTCGTTGATCACCCAGTTCGGGTCGTGCGCCCACTGCACCGGCCGATAGCGGAGCTGATCGATCAGCGAGGGCGCGGTCGCAGTCCGGTACTCGGGCCCGTGCACATGCACTCTGGCCCACGGAAAATCGGACAGGCCGCCGGCATGGTCGTAGTCCAGGTGCGTCAGAACGATGTCCTGCACGTCCTCGGGTGCGTACCCGAGTGCCTTTATCTGCGAGACCGCCGTCTGCGCCGAGTCCAGGCGTGGCCGGACCACGTGTCGCGTCCAGCCCAGGGTTCTCTCCGGATCGTGGACGTCGTTGGTGCCGAACCCGGTGTCGACGAGCGTCAGCGACGTTCCCGTCTCGACCAGGAGACAGTGCGAAACCAGGCCGAACGGGAGCGAACCACAGTCGAGGTGATGGACCTTCATGCGCGTTCGCGCTCGATCTCGTTCAGGCGCTTCGTCGTCGCCACGACTCGTTCGATGAACGACAACCGGTGAACGGTGTGCACCATCAGATACAGCGACAACCGCCTGATCGTGAAGTCGGCAATGGCCAGCTGGTAGCCGCGCCGCCACTGCGCGACGTCGATGTCGACGCCCGCGGCATCGGCGACCGCCTGGCGATGATGCTCGATGTAGCCGTCGACCTCGGCGGCAGACACGTCCGGCTCGAGCACGAACGCGAGAAGCTCCACGAGGTCGCGCTGCGGAACGTGCACCGTCGCCAGTTCCCAGTCGTACGCGACCAGGCTCAGTGTGTCGGATTCACCCGGAGTCTGCGCGGGCATCTGGCGCAATCCGATGTTGCGAGAGTTGAAGTCGTTGTGCACCAGGGTCCGTGGCATGGCGTCGAGCTCCGGCCACCACTGCCCGATGGTGTCGATCCTCTGCACCGTTTCGTCCCACCAGATTCCCGAAACCAGCTCCGGGTACTCCTGGCGGTGGTGCTCGAACAGGCCCATCCACAGTTCGGTCATCTCGGCCACCCGCGCGGCCTCGGTCGGAGGGCCCATCCAGGGTTGAGCGACCAGCTCGTCGTAGTTGTCGTACCAGTGGCCGTGCGCAATGGCGATTCCGCTCAGGGCGGTGCGAATGTGGGCGGGAGTCCAGTCCTGCGGCCGATTGCCCGAATCCTTGAGAATCACATCGTCGCCGAGGCGCTCGAGCAACAACACGAACGCTTCCCGGTCGGGTGCCTCGTAGATGCCCGGGCACTTCGGCATGATCGCTGCCAGCGGTCCCGGATTCCGGTACAGCTCCAGCTCGCGCATGTGCGTGCCGAGGAAGCCGCTGGCATCGCTCCCCCGTGACCATGCCTCGGCCAGACGACCTCCGGCCAAGGACACCAACCGGTGTGCGGCGAGAACTACTTCACCGTCGACCGGCTTGGCCTTCACCATGAGTTCCAACGGCTCCGCGTCGCCACCGAGATGCACGTCGACGGGAAGCACACCGACGAGCTTCTGGGTGCTCACCCGATGAGTGAGCTCGCTGATCACGCTGGATGCCGTGGCATTGCCGATCACCTTGACCGACTCGACGGTGCGGGTGGGCTCGAGGGGCGCTCGGGCGGCCAGCGTGCCCTCGAAGAACTCCGGTGTCAGATCGACTTCGGTGAACCACTGCACCGGCCGGTTACGGCCCAACCGCTCGTGTGCGGTGGCGAACTGACCGCCGATGACGGCGGACAGCGTGGACAAGTCCAGCGCCAGTGCGTAGCCGGCAATGATCTCGGCAAGTCGTTGCGCGTTTCCGGTGCCACTGCAGCCGAGCATGTCCAGGTAGTCGGCCTGCTGAGGAAGATTGGTGCCGCCGCCGACCGTACCCAGCGCAAGAGCCGGAAGCAGCAAAGATGCGTAGATGCCGTCACCGTCGGCCTCGATGTTCAGGATGCCCGCACTGGACTCGTGGACACACGCGATGTCCTGGCCAGTGGCGGCGAACACTGCAGCAATCGCGTTGGCCACGTTGATATTCGGTGATATTCCACCGCTGAGGGCGGTGCCGACGACATTGATCGTGTAGGCGCGGACCATGTCTTCCGGGGTGACCTTCAGGACCTTCTCGAGGGTCTGTCCATCGATCCAGCATTCCGCGGTCACACGCATACCGCGCCCGTTGATCAGCGAACGCTGACTGATCTTCTTGTCTCCGGCGGTGTTGCCTTCCACGCAGAACGAGCGGAGGTTGATGTCCGGGTGTTCGGCGAGTTGCTTCTCGATCCACAAGCAGGCACGCCACGTGCAGGCCGTCGTCATGTTCTGACCCGACGCGTCACCGGTCTCGTACTCGAAGACGAGGTCCACGCTGCGCCCGATCTGCACGGGCTTGATGGCTACCAGGCGGGCGTGCTGGGAAACGTCGGAGATCTCCTCCGACAGTGCTGCGCGCTGACCGGTCGCCCACTCGGCGAAGCTGTGCGCACTCACGACGTCTTCGAGGTCGAATCGCGGGGATCGGACCATTCGCTGCCCGAGCACGCGGGTGGCGATACCTCCGGAACGGGACACGGCGTGCGCTCCACGTGTCGCGGAGGCCACGAGGGCGCCTTCGGTGGTGGCGAACGGTGCGCTGATCCATCCCGTGGCGTGCTCACCGCGAAACAGGAGCGGACCGGCGAGGCCGACGGGGATGGCCACACTGCCGATCAGGTTCTCGATGTTCCCGACGAGCCGGGTCGCGTCGAGGTCGAACCTGTCCAGTGAGCCCAGCTGACGTCCCGTCTGCTCACGAATCCACGCCAGGCGTCGTGTGCGCGCGACCTCGGTCTCATGGCCACGATCTGGCACTCGGGGCAAATCGGTCGTTTCGGACACGGATGATCCTTTGGTTCTCGAATTAGTACAGGGTGTCGCCATCTGCGACCAGCCGCAGCGCCTGGATGTCCTCATTGACAGCGAGCTCGCCCCTCACCGAGATCAATAGCTACGGTAACGTAACTTACCGGCGGGTAAATAGGCTGCGGTAACTATAACTTTTTGATCACCACGACTCAAGGCCTCGGACGATGGGCTGCATCACGTACGCCCACCGAAGCCCGATCGACTCTGACGGAGCCGAGAGGCGACGGCTGTCGACGAAGACGGGCCAACGGGTAGCCTTCGTTGGATGGATGCGGTGAAGATCGACACGATCGAGCATTACCGCGATGTGGAGACCACAGCAGTGATGCTCGGCTGACGTCTGCCCGCTCTTGCTTTGTGATGTGCCATTCGAGAGGAGCAGAGAGTTGCCGGAATCGAAGCCCGAATCGAAAACCAAAGATTCCGAGAAGGGGTACGTAGCCCTTCTCGGTTGGAGCCTGAACGCCGTCGAGGCGATCGACCGCTTCGACAGGCGTTATCTCGTCGTAGCGCCTGACTGGGCCGAGGAGTACTGCAAGGAACACGGCATTCCTTATGTGCCATGGAACTTCGAGCGGCTCAACGATCGGTCCATGGAGATCGCGGAAACCCTGAAAGAAAAGGGTGTCGACGTCGCGATTCCGCTGTTCGAGGAGACGGTCGAATGGGCGGGTGCCATCAACTCCGTCCTCCTCGACAACCCTCGGCTCTTCGGCCAGTCGCTACTGCTGCGCGACAAGGCGCTCATGAAGCGGCGTGCGCAGCTCGGTGGCATCCGAGTCGGCATCTTCGAGGAAGCGCATGAACGCGACGACATCATTCGCTTTCTCAAGCGTGTGAATCAGACTCTGCTCAAGCTGGACGGCGACCCGAACGATCCAATCCACCTCAAGGCCTTCGACAAGGCCGGTTGCCTCGGCCACCGGGTGATCCGCACTCCCGACGAGGTGGACACCATTCCCGACGAGGAATTTCCCGTCCTCATGGAGTCCCATCTCGACGGCTGGGAGTTCGCGGTCGAGGCCTGGATTCACAACGGAAAGATCCGTTTCCTCAACATCTCCGAGTACGTGACCCTCGGCTACTCCGTGTTCGTGCCCGCAACACCGGAACTGGAGAAGTACCGACCGGAAATCACGCGGCAGATCGAGAAGCTGATCAAGACCTTCGACATCGACTTCGGATTCGTGCATCCGGAGTACTTCGTCACGAGCGATGGCGAAATGTACTTCGGTGAGGTCGCGTACCGTCCGCCGGGTTTCAAGGTGTTCGAATTGCTCGAGCGCGCGTACGGATTCAACGCCTATCAGGGACTCGTGCTGGCGTTCGACCCGAAGACGACCGAGGAAGAAATCGAAGCATTCTTCCCGGAAGAGGTCGTGGACGCCAAGGGTCACGCGGGATGCTTCGGCGTCTACCCGCGTCGGCGCGTCGTCAGCGAGCTGGAGATGCCGGAAGAGACCGAGGACCACGAGTACTTCGAATCCCACGAGCTCACAGCACCTTTGGAGGAAACCGTCACGAAGCGAACCGCCTTCGGTACTCACTGGGGTTTACTCTACTTCTTCGGTGACGACCCCTACGTGATGCGTGATCTCTTGAAACAACAGGAAGAACTCGACTTCTACGTCTAGCGACCAGGTCGGTTCATACGTGAGGATCCCCGGTTGATCAGCAGCGACACCAACAACAGCGACACGGACAGTACTACCCGAGTGCTGGACAAACGTCTGGCCGGCCTCGACGACGCCACCCAATCGCTGGCCGCGGCAAGCGATTTCGGTAAGCAGCTCAAATTGCGGCCGGTCCTGGACGCGCTGCGGCTCGTTCTGTTGCAGCCGGGTGGGGCGGCCGCGATTCGATCGCGGGTGAAAGAGGTGGAAGCAGCCGGTCTGTTCGAGGGGACCGACTGGGCGACACCACAAATCCTCATCCCCTCCCTGAGCACGGGCGCGCTGCGTAGTCCCAATGCGGACACGGTGGTGCTGGAGGCCGTCAGCGAGCTTCGCCTGCTGGCGGTCGCCAAGGGCGAGTTCGCACACGAGTTGATCTCGGCGGACGATGCCGGCCACCACCTGTCTCAGGTTCTCGCCATCAACATGTCCCTGTTGTTCACGGCGCCGAGCGAGGCGGAGCGTGAACAACAGGGACGGATGGCGCAGGTGACCCGGTCGCTCTTCCGCTATCTCGGTGAGAGCGTCGGATACGAGAACATCCTCGACAACCTCATCGAGGAGATCTGGCGCATTCTTCGACAGCGTCCGATCCAGGTCGATCAGGTCAAGCGGATGATCACACAGATCTCGATCTACCGAAGCGACCCGGACGTCGACCTCGGCTCCAGTGGGGTCGGCGCGGACCGTCTGATCAGCAGCTTGTACGGAACCACCGACGCCTGCCGCGAGGACCCCGGTGTCGACGTCTATCTCAGCCGCCTCGAAGCGATGGACGAAAGCGGATTACAGTACGAGGCAGCAGGTTTCGCACGCGCGATGCACGACACCGGGCTGGTTTCTCCGTACCACGCTGTGCTGCTGCGGCATCTGCGGGAAAAGGGCGAATACCTCTATCTCGTCGGGGAGGCTCTCGGACTCTCGAGCACCGGGCGTGATTGTCTGCTGCGCTACCACGATCTGGTGCGGAGTCTCATCGAGGAAGCCGTCCACGTGGAGACCGCGCAGTGCATCTACGGCCTCGCCCTGATGCTCGAGCGCGGCATTCTCTATCAGCCGCCGGTGGCCCCCTCCATGTGGCGCCAGCTCGCACAGCCCTTGTCCGATTACTCACGGGGGCGCTTGACCGAAGCATTCGGACCCAACCCAGGCCCGCGCGCCTGGTTGTTGTCGGGGTTGCTGTCCGTATTGGGCCAGCCGCTCGGTATCGGCCAGGGCGACAACCCCACGTGTCAATCCGCGCGGGCTCTGTCGATGTGGTCCTACAACGATCCCGACTATCTGATGCAGACTCTCGTCTGGGCGGCCCGAGACGACGAAATCGTCATGCACTTCGAAGGGCTGCCCATTTCGTCCAACGAGAGCGAATCGGGTGTGGCTGTCACCCCGCCGATCGGCCTCGACCCGGTTTCGTTGCTGGTCGTACCGCACCTCGACCGCATTTACGCGGAAATGGGGCGGCGGTGCGTCGGCCGCGAAGGCGACCCGCATCGGTGGGTCAACCCGGAGTTCCACGGCTGGTGGTCGGGGCGCGGATTCCGCATCAACGTCGACGTGCCGACCGGAAACCTCACGGACCTCGAAGAGTTCCTGCGGCACTTCTACGCCAGTTACCACCCGCATTACAACGGCAACCAGCCGCTGATCCACCCCCAGCCCGCCGGCGTCGCAGTCACCGACAGCGCGGCCCGGTTCGTCGGCTGGCATGCGATCACCGTCCTGCGGGTGAGCCTCGACCCGCAAGAAGAGATGCGGGTGTACTTCTACAACCCCAATAACGACAGCGGGCAGGACTGGGGCGACGGCGTCGTCGTCAGCACGGCCGGCTGCGGTGAACGTTTCGGAGAGGCGTCGCTGCCGTTCGAGCAGTTCGCGTCACGGCTGTACATCTTCCACTTCGACCCCCTCGAGCCGGGCGAGCTCGCACGGGTGACCCGTGACGAACTCGATCGCGTGACGGGCTACATCCAGCGCAGTTGGGGGGCCGACCGGATGGGCGAGCGCCCTGTGAGTGGTTGACGAGTCCCTGGACTCGTTGAGCACGCACAGGGCCTGGTCAGTCCGTAGCGTGAGGGCATGGACTACGCCGCTGACCAGGCCCCCCACCACGGCAACCACCACGGGGTGGCCGACCTGCTCGACCTCGACGCCGAGGTGCTGCAGGCGTTCATCGACGAGGTGATCGATTGGGTGGCTCCGTTGTCCGGCAGTCCTCGCGCAATTGTGGACCTCGGATCGGGAACGGGTACTTGGACGGTCGCCCTCGCCCAACACTTCGCGGACGCGACAGTGACCGCAGTCGACGTCTCGGAGAGCATGCTGGGCCGAACCCGCATCAAAGCAGACGAACGCGGCGTCGGCGATCGGGTCCATACCGTCCTGGCCGACCTCGAGACCGGGCTTCTCGACATCCACGCCGACATGTTCTTGGCAGCCCTGTCCCTGCACGAGGTGACCGAGAAGGATCAGGTGCTGCGCGACGTGCTCACGGCGACTCGACCCGGCGGGATATTCGTCGTCATCGAAATGAAGGCACCTCCCACCTTCCTTCCCGAGGACATCGGCGTAGGCCGCCCGGGTCTCGAACTCCGTATTCGCGAGGCAGTGGAGGCCGCACGACGAGGCGTTCCGTTGCACCCCGACTGGGGTCCGCGACTGGAATCGGCCGGATTCGAATCCGTCGGAGAACGATCCTTCGAGATCGACCCCGCGCCGCCGTATCCGGAATCCGTTGCCCGATATGCCGATACCTACCTACGCCGCGTTCGGCCCGAACTTGCCGACACGTTGGACGCAGACGATCTGGACGCTCTCGACGGACTATTGGCAGACGGACCCCACGGCCTGCGACACCGCAACGATTTCGTGGTTCGCGGTTCCAGAACGGTCTGGGTGGCGCGACACCCGAATGCGTAGTCAGGATTCGGACGATGCCAAGGCACGCTTGACGTCTCGCACCGCCGCAATGATCGTCTCCGGCTCGTCCACGTAAACGTTGATCACATCGACGTCGCCCGCGTGACGCCAGGCAGGAACCATAGACGCAATCTCTGCGGCGACCGTGTCCGCGAGCACGAGTTCGATGTTCGTTCCGTCCTGGTTGGGCAAGTGGAGGCGGGAGCCGTCGACGTCGGGGGCAGTTGGGCTGGAGCGACGTCGTGCGGTCACCGCCAGATGCTCGTCGATGGGCACCTCGGCGACGATTCGCCCGGACTGTCGGAGAACGAGGGTGGTCCCCTTCAGATAGTGCGGGTGGACGAGATCCGTTGCAACGAAGCCGAACACGAACGCAAGGCCCCAGATGGACAAGATGGCGAGGGTCACGCTCAGCCAGGGCCACGGAATGAGCAGATGTAGCACCGCTATCTCGATCACGGTTGCGGCAGCGAATGCGACCGGCATCGTCAGCGCTCCGGACGACGAGGTGAACGCGATATCGCCAGGGCTGTTCTTCTTGCCGCGGACCAGCATCCAGAGCGATCGGTAGGCGCGAAATTCCGTCTCCGCGAACCGGTACAGCGGCGACTCCGACAACGCGGCAACAAGTGCGGACCGAGGTGCCAGGTCGTGGTTTCGCGCCAGCATGCGCACTCGAAACACGAAGAGCGCCACCGTGACCAACAGTAGGGGCATCTCGATCGCGAGCCACAACATCACCGCTGCCCGGACCGTGATCGCGTCGGTCGCAACGAGAACGATGTCGACGACGATCACGATCACGGTGAGTACCTGGGTTACCCCGGCGAACAGGCGAGTGTTCATCACAGTTCCTTTCCGCGCTCGGCCAGAAGCTCTACAGCTCGGAATACGGCCGCGCGTTGTGCCGCATCAGGAATCACGTCTTCGAGTGCGAGGTCCGTCGCTCCGGTATCGAAAGTGCCCGTGAATCCGCCGAAAGGTGGCAGTTCATTACCGAGGCGAACTGCCAGATCATGTGCAAGAGAGTCGATCTCGGTTGTCGCATCGTCCACGGAGCGCCCCTTCAATCGACCCCACCTGCGCATGATGAGCCGGTAGTCACGCACCCGGTCCGGGCTGTCCAACATCTGGCCGAACCACTCGAACAGCTCGTCCGGAGCATTGCCCGAAATAGCGAGCACCTCGAGGAAATCGCGTTCCCGTTCCAGCGTGGCCAACTCCACTTCGTCGGTTGTCTCCGCACGAAGCCGATCGAAGGCCGCCGACAACTCGTCCGGGAGCGCCGTCAAGGCACTGTCCTGTTCGGCGGCACCAAGCATCCGGGTCAACCTGTCATGCTTGCGCGTCAACTGCTCGAGGTCGTGCTCACAGGCCGAGACGAGAGCCCGCAGATCCTCCCGCACGTCAGTGGAGTCGGTGCCGCGCTGCTCGGCGTTCCGGCTTTCGGTCGAGAGAATGGCTGCAACCGATCCCAGCGGGATTCCGTTGTCGGCGAGCCAGCGGATGCGCATCAACCTCGCGAGGTCTGCCAGCGCGTAATCGCGGTATCCGTTGCTGCGCCGCGCCGGCTCGGCCAGCAGCCCGAGCCGGTGGTAGTGCCGCACTGCTCGCGGGGTGGTTCCCGCTGCCCGAGCAACCTCGCCTATTCGCATGCGTCAAGTGTCAACTATGACGCTGCGTCAAGGTCAAGTTCAGGCGACTCGGATCACGAGTTTGCCGAAGTTACGCCCCGCAAGCAGACCCATGAATGCCTCGGGTGCGCTTTCGAGCCCGTCGACGATGTCCTCCTTGTAGGCGATCTTTCCCTCGCCGATCCACTGCGTGACGTCTCGGTGGAAGTCGTCCTGCATGGTCGGAACGAATTCCTGCTGAATGAAACCGCGGATGGTCAGACTCTTGACCAGCACCGATCCGAAGAATCCGGGTAGGCGGTCCGGCCCGTCGGGTGCTTCCGTGGTGTTGTACTGGGCAACCAAGCCACACACCGGGACTCGGGCGAAGGTGTTGAGCAGTGGAAGCACGGCCGATGCCACAGCTCCTCCGACGTTCTCGAAGTAGACGTCGATTCCGTCCGGCACAGCCGCTTTCAGATCTTCGACGAAGGTGGGCGAGCGGTGATCGACGACGGCGTCGAATCCGAGTTCGTCGCGGACGTGGGCGCACTTCTCGGGGCCACCCGCAATACCCACGGCTCGGGCACCCTTGATCTTCGCGATCTGACCGACAGCGGAACCGACCGGGCCACTGGCAGCCGCGACGACGACGGTTTCACCGGGCTGGGGCTGCCCGATGCGAAGCAAACCCGAGTAGGCGGTGAACCCCGGCATCCCGAGCACACCCAGCGCAGTGGACAGCGGGGCCGACGAGGCATCGAGTTTGCGCACGTGATTGCCGTTCTCGACGGCGTGCGAACGCCATCCGGAGTACGACAGCACGTGGTCGCCGGCCGACAGATTCGGATGCCGCGACTCGATCACCTCGGCAACCGTGCCACCGACCATGACGTCGCCGATCTCCACCGGGTCGGCGTACGACTTGGCGGTGCTCATCCGTCCGCGCATGTACGGGTCGAGAGACAGGTACAGCACGCGGAGCAGCACCTGGCCGTCGCCTGGCTGCGGCAGATCCACGGTCTCGACACGGAAATTGTCGACGGTCGGTTCGCCGTCCGGCCTCGAGGCGAGAACGATCTGTGTGCTCTGCACTGTGCCGTTTGTGCTCATACTCCACCTGCCATCCACTCGATTTCGTCCCCTGCGAAATCCTACGCAGCATCATCGAAGCGATACGGGTGCATCGACCGGGTTGCACCCCTACGCTGGTATTTCGTGGCCTACGACGAGGATCTGGCGAATCGCATCCGCCAACTGCTGAGCGACGAAAAGCGTGTCACCGAGAAGGCGATGTTCGGGGGACTGGCGTTCATGGTCGACGGGAAGATGGCGGTGGCCGCCGGGAGCAAGGGTGACATCCTGGCCCGGGTGGATCCCGCCGAAATGGACGAACTCATGGCGACGACAGCAGCCGAGGTGGCGACCATGGGCCAACGCGAAATGCACGGCTGGGTAACCGTCGAGCCTGAACATCTGGCCACCGAGGAGCAACTGTCCGCCTGGGTTCGGCGCGGCGTCGCCTACGCGCGAAGTCTGCCCGCCAAACGGTGACAAGCACCGTGCGAATTCAGTCGTTCCAGGTCACGACCTCGGTGATGTCGGCGCGCGAGGTGCGGAACGAGTTGACGGGATGTTCGTCGTCCTCGTAGCCGAAGGACACGGCGCAGACGATCATGCGGTCCTCCGGGATGCCCAGATGCGCGCGAACGAAGTCCGAGTACATGGCAATCGATGCTTGCGGAACGGTCGCAACGCCATATTCCTGCGCCGCAAGCAGCAGCGTCGAGACGTAGCCGCCGCAGTCGATCGCTCCGTACACACCGAGATTGCGATCAGTCGTGATCACAGCGACGTGCGGTGCCCCGAAGAAGCTGAAGTTCTCAGCCGCCTGCCGTGCCCGACCTGCACGATCCGAACGCTCGATACCGACCGCGCGATACAGCGCATACCCGGCTTCTCGGCGACGTTCGCCGTACACACCGACGTAGTCTGTCGGCGCAGGTAGATCGAGTGTCATCTCGTGGGTCTCCACATACGAGGCGAGCGCCTGCCGGAACGTCTCGATCGCGCTCCCGCTCGTGACGATGACCTGCCACGGCTGGGAATTGCACCAGGACGGCGCCCGCTGCGCGGTGGTGAGAATGGATTCGATGACGTCCCGCGGGACGGGAGTCGATGCGAAGGCTCTGGCACTGTGCCGTGCATCCAGTGCCTGCCGCAGCGTGAGATCTGTAGTGACTGGCAAAGCTGCTCCTGACAGAAGGGGTGCCGGCAATCTATGCGACGTGGGGTTCACGCGTCGACTCTGGCGAACTGTTCCCGCAGGTTGCGTTTGAGAATCTTCCCGGCTCCCGATTTCGGCAGTGCGTCGTCGAGGATGTGGACCGCTCTCGGAACCTTGTAACCGGCGATGAGTTCTCGCGCGTGCATACGCAATTCGTCCGCGCTTGTGCGAGAGGTGGGTCGCAGCCGCACCGCGGCATGCACCGCCTCACCCCACTGCGGGTCCGGCAGTCCGAACACCGCGACCTCGAGTACGTCCGAGTGCCGATACAGCGCGTTCTCGACCTCGGTGCAGTACACGTTCTCGCCGCCAGAGATGATCATGTCCTTGAGCCGGTCGACGACGAACAGATAGCCACCAGCGTCGAGATAGCCCATGTCACCGGTGCGGTACCAGCCATCCTCGGTGAGTACGGCGCTGGTTTCCTCGGGGCGGTTCAGGTAGCCCTTCATGATGTTCGAGCCACGAACGACGATCTCGCCGGCCTCACCCGCGCCCAGGACGGTGTCGTCGGCCCCGCGCACCTCGACCTCCACACCGACGACAGGCCTGCCCGCCGACCGGAGCCGTGCCGAAGCCTCGGGATCGTCGCCGGATACCCCTCGGCGGTGGTCGTCGTAGGTCATGAAGGAGATGATCGGTGCCCCCTCGGTCATCCCGTAGACCTGGCACCAATCGCAACCGAGAGTGTCCATCGCGGTTTGCAGAACCGACTGCGGCATGGGCGATGCGCCGTAGAGGATCGACACCAGTGACGAGGTGTCGGTGCCCGCTGGGAACGGTTTTGCCAGAAGCATGTTGATCATCGTCGGCACCAGCATTGCGCGGGTGACCCGCTCCGCAGAAACTGTGGCAAGCCACCCCTCCGGGTCGAACCCGGGGACGATGACGTGCTTGCCGCCGACCCACGTCAGCGCCACCGTGGAGGCACCATCCGCAAGGTGGAACATCGGTCCAGCGTGAAGGTAGGTGTCACGGTCGGTGTAGCCGAGGCAGATGAGGGCGTGCTTCGCGTTGGCCATCAGGTTGTTGTGCGTGAGCATGACACCCTTCGGTCGGCCGGTCGTGCCACCGGTGTAGAAGATTCCCGCCGTCGCATCACCATCGACGGACACCTGCCGCGGTGATTCTCCCGTCGTGGTCAGCACCTCGAAAGAAATACAGTCGGAAGGACATTCACCGCTGCCGGCGTAGATCAGCGTGTCCAGATCCGGGCTGGACCGAAGCAGCTCACGGCCCGTGTCGAGGTAGTTCTCGTCCACGACCAGCACCCGCACCGCCGAATCGTCGAGAATGAACTCGAGTTCCGCGAGCGAGAGCCTGGTGTTGAGCTCGTTGAGAACCCGTCCGCTGCGCGGCACCGCAAGCCACCCGACCAGGTGGGCCTTGCTGTTGGCAGCCAATACACCGACGACATCACCGGGGGCCAGGCCGAAACCATCGAGCGCCGCGTCGAACGCTCGCACCCGAGCGTCGAGTTCGCGGTAATCCCATCTGGTTGCCCCGTCGACCATGGCCTCGCGGTCACCGAACAGCGCGACGGCGCGATTCAACGCGGCGGAGATGTTCTCGTTCACGGGATCAGCTGCTGTAGTTGCAGTTGCCGCCGACGATGATCCGCGGACGCGGGTCTCCTTGTGCTTCGAGGAGCCCGAAGTACAGATCCCGTGCGCCGGTCGCATCGACCGTGCCGATCACATTTCCGTCCTCGTCGAGGTTGACCAGTGCGCCGTGGATGATGAAGATCGCGTCGGTCACGCCGGTGTGCATGTGGGTCGGGATGACGGTGCCGGGCTGGAAGCGTGTCTTGACGACGAACATTCCGCCCTCGATGTCGGCGATGAAGAGCTGGATCGACAGCCCCGGCGCAAGCGCACCATGCGCCCAGGGGAGGTCGTTGGTCTGCATCGTCAGTGCGGCGGGGATTTGGGCGGTGGCAGTCATGTCGTACTCCTGGGTTCGGAGGGCCGGTTGCCCTCGATTGCTGATCTGTGTCCAAAATCACAGCAATTCGGAGTTTCTTCTTGACATTTGGCGACGCATTTTTGACACTTGACGACATGGCGGACCTGGTGCGTGCCTCCTCTCTCGTGAATGTGCCCGAACTGATCGCGGCGCACGGCGGCGATCCCGATGCGCTCATTGCCGAGGCGGGCGTCGACCCGGCCGTCGTCGGCGACTTCAACAGGTTCATCTCCTATACCGCGCTGTGCGCAGTCGTCGGACGGGCCGCGGAGGAATTGGACGTCACCGATTTCGGCCTGCGCGTGTCGCGTGTGCAGAGCCTGGAGATGTTGGGGCCGATCGCGGTGCTGGCGCGCAACGCCGACACCGTCGAAGCCGCTCTGCTCGGGGTGATCAAGTATCTGCACACCTACAGTCCCGCCATCAAGGCCGAACTGCACACCAGACCTCGGGAATCGCAATTCACGTTCACGATCACGGTGCGTCAGCTGCCATACCGGTCACAGATGGTCGAGCTGGCGCTCGGCGTGATCCTCGACATGTTCGAGTTGCTGACCGATCCGAACTTCCGGCCGAACCGAATCACGTTCCGCCACAGCCGGATATCGCCTCTGGACGTATACATCGACCGCTTCCGCTGCGCAGTCCACTTCGATGCCGACGAGAACTCCGTCATCTTCCCGACCGGTCTGCTGAGCCGCGGCATCGAAGGCGTAGACGACCAAGCGCATGCGCTCGCCAGCCGCTACCTAGGTGAGCAGCATCGTCACCTCGACATCGACGAACACGTGTACGAGCTGCTCGACAAGCTCATTCCGCTCGGGCAGGGCAATCTCGTCGACGTCGCACACGCCCTGACCGTTCACCCCCGTGTACTGCAGCGGCGGCTCGCCGAGGCCGGATCCTCCTTCGAGGGGCTCCTCGACGAATGGCGCCAGAATCTGGTGACCGGGTTGCTCGCGTCGTCGGATCTCTCACTCGGGGAGGTGGCACGGCAAGTGGGCTACTCCGATCAGAGCACCCTCACCCGAAGCTGTCGCCGATGGTTCGGGCAGCCGCCGTTGGCGGTTCGTCGCCGGCTTCGCGCGGGTGGTGATTCCGCGATGCCCACGCCGCTGTAGCGAGCAGGTCGACAGACAACCCGGTTTCGTGTGTCCTGGTGCCATGACATTCAGTAGCGGATTCGGGGCGATCGACCGGACTCAGATCTTGCAGCAGGCCGGTGAGCTGAACGCCCTCGCGGAGCCGAAGGGCCTCGTCGTGAACACCAAAAACATCGCAGATTTCGTGCTGTTCAACGTTCGGTCCAAGACCGACCCCAACGACAACGGTCGTGCGTTCTCCTACGAAGAGGCCAAGGCGTACATCGTGGATGCGTCCGACGGCGACTGATCGGGCGTACGGTCGAAGGCATGGCCGACGAAGAGGTTGCTCCCTGGGACGACATCTACCGCGGCGATGCCGCCGAGTTCGAGGGCCCTGTCCCGTGGAACATCGGCGAACCACAACCGGAGATTGCCGAGCTGATCGCGCAAGGCAAGTTCCGTAGCGATGTCCTGGACGCCGGTTGTGGGCATGCCGAAACGTCGCTGTATCTCGCTGCGCAGGGGTACACCGTCGTCGGGCTGGACATGTCACCGACTGCAATCGCCGCAGCACAAAAGGCTGCACAGGATCGCGGTCTCACCGGCACAACGTTCGAGGTCGCCGACATCAGCGCGTTCACCGGTTTCGACGGCCGCTTCGCCACGATCGTGGACAGCACCCTGTTCCATTCGCTTCCCGTCGATCGACGACGCGATTACCTGCAGTCCGTGGCTCGTGCGGCGGCGCCCGGCGCGTCGTACTACGTCCTGGTGTTCGCAGTGGGCGCGTTTCCCGAAGGTGAGGGCCCGAACGCGGTGACCGAGGACGAGCTGCGCGAGACGGTCTCCGAGTTCTGGACCGTCGACAGCATTCGACCCGCCTTCATCCACGCCCTGCAAGCTCCACCGGAGGGGTCGAACCTGCAGATCGACGACGCCGGCAGGACCATGCTTCCGGCGTTCCTGTTGTCCGCTCATCAGGCGAAGCCTGTGAGCGGTTGACGAGTCTCTGGACTCCTTAACCGCTCACGGGCGGCGGAGCCGCCTGTACCGCCGACTCGGCGAGCGCGATCAGCGTCTCGACGAGTGCGAACCGAACCTGGTCCTGGGTGAGGGTGCCGCGGTCTACCCATTCGCGGACCGCGGCCTTGACCATCCCGCCATACGCCCGCACGGTCGCGAGGGCGGTGGCGTGCCGCTCGCCGGTACCGATGAAGCCGATCGCGTCCAGCACACGCTGCGCGGCCTGATCGTCGGCCTCCTCCAGGATCTCGCGCAGCTCCGGGTCGCTACCGGTACCGGCGACACCGACCGCGACCCACGTGCGACTGTGCTCGGCGATCGCCGACATCAACCAGTCCACGCAGCCCTCGATCCGCTGCCGTAGCGACCCGGTCGGCAGATGAACCTCGTCGAGGGCGGGCACGAACATCATCGCCCGCACCACCTCGAGATACAGGTCCCGCTTGGTGCCGAAGTAGTGGTTGAGCAGACCACGAGTGACTCCGGCGTCGCGGGCAACCGCCGCCATCTGGACCGACGCGTACGGTTGCTCGCCGAAGGACCGGATGGCGGCGGCCAGAATTTCCGACCGCCGCTCGTCCGGGCCGAGCCGACGCCATCTCGGCTCGTCAGTAGTGGTCACGGACGTCGATGTTCTCACACGACGAGCCGGCCCTCGGCGGCGAGCGCCCGCAGTCCGTCGGGAACCAGGAACCGGTCGCCGTAGCGTGCCCGAAGCTCATCGGCGCGGGCGACGAAACCGGCTGTCTCTCCGGCGTACTGATTGATGTACTGCAGCGCGCCGCCGGTCCACGCGGGGTAGCCGATGCCCATGATCGAGCCGATGTTGGCCTCGGCCACGGTGCGGACCACGCCCTCGTCGTAGCAGCGGTAGGCCTCGAGGGCCGCCGCCACCAGCATCCGTTCCTTGGCGTCCTCGAACGGGATTTCCACCTCTGGGCGGTGGTACTCGGCGGCCAGCTTCGGCCACAGCCCGAGCCGTGCACCGCCAGGACCTTCGTACTCGTAGAAGCCGCGGCCCTCGAGTCGGCCCGGCCGGTCGAACTCGCCGAGCATCCGGTCCACCAGCGGGTACGACGGGCTGGTCACGAACTCCACGCCACGCTCGGCGGCGTCGGCGATGAAGCCCTGACGGATCTTCGCGATGGTCTTCATGTTGATCTCGTCGAACAACGTCAGCGCACCCGCCGGGAAACCTGCCTGCAGCGTGGCCTGCTCGGCGCTGGCCGGGTGCATGCCCTCGGCGACTAGCGAGAGTGCCTCGTCGACGAACTTGGCGATGACACGGTTCGCGTAGAAGCCGTAGGCGTCCTTGACCACGATCGGCGTCTTGCGGATCTGCCGGGCGAAGTCGACGGCGCGGGCGAGCGCCTCGTCGGAGGTGTTCTCGCCGACGACGATCTCGAGCAGCGGCATCTTGTCGACCGGGGAGAAGAAGTGCAGACCGATGACGTCGCCGGGCCGTGAGACGGCACCGGCCATCTCCGCGATCGGCAGGGCGGAGGTGTTCGAGGCGAGCAGTGCGTCGTCGGCGGCGACCGCGGCCACCTCGGCGAGCACCTTCTTCTTCAGCTCGACGTCCTCGAACACCGCCTCGATGACGAAGTCCGCGCCGGCCACGTCCGCGATGTCGCCGGTGGCGTGGATTCGATCGAGCACCGCAGCATGCTTGGCCTCGTCGATCCGGCCCTTGGCGAGAGCTCCGTCGAGCAGGCGACGCGAGTAGTCCTTGCCACGCTCGGCGGCTTCGGTGGTGACATCGCGCAGCACCACGTCGACGCCGGCCTGCGCGGTGACGTACGCAATTGCTGCGCCCATCATGCCCGCGCCGAGCACGGCAACCTTCTCGGCCTTGCGGACCGGGATGTCAGCCGGGCGGGAGGCGCCCTTGTTGACGGCGTTCAGGTCGAAGAACAGCGCCTTGATCATGTTGGCCGAGATCTGGCCGCAGATCAGATTCGCGCAGTAGCGGGTCTCGATCGCGAACGCGGTGTCCACGTCGACCTGCGCGCCCTCGACCGCGGTGGACAGCACGGCGATCGGAGCGGGCATCGGAGCGCCCTTGAGCTGCTTGCGAACATTGGCGGGAACAGCGGGCAACTGGGCGGCCAGCGCGGCCGACGACGGTGTGCCGCCGGGGATCTTGTAGCCCTTGCGGTCCCACGGCTGCGCGGCGTCCGGGTTTTCCCGGATCCAGTCTCGGGCGCGGTCGAGCATCTCCTGCTCGGTCGCGACGACCTCGTCGACGATGCCCACCTTCAACGCCTTCGCCGGCTTCATCCGCTGACCCTGGCCCACCACGTTCAGGACGGCGGGCACGATGCCGAGCATGCGGACCGTGCGGGTGACGCCGCCGGCGCCGGGCAGCACACCGAGGGTGACCTCCGGCAGGCCGAGCAGGCTGCCCTTCTTGTCGAGGGCGATGCGGTGGTGCGCGGCGAGGGCAACCTCGAGGCCGCCGCCGAGGGCGGTGCCGTTGACCGCGGCGACGACCGGTCGGCCGAGGGTCTCGAGCCGACGGAACGATTCCTTGAAGTGGTCGAGTCCGGCGGAGATGTCGTCGACATCATCGGGGCCCGCAGTCATCAGTCGGTTCAGGTCGCCACCCGCGAAGAAGGTGTCCTTACCCGAGGTAACGACGACGCCGGTGACGGATTCCTTCTCCGCTTCCAGGCGTTCGACGGCAGCACGCAGTGCGACAGCCATCTCGTCGGTCATCGTGTTGGTGGCCTGGCCCGGGTCGTCGATGGTGAGGGTGACGATGCCCTCGGCGTCCTGCGCCCAGCCGATGACGGTGTTCTTGACAGTGCTGCCGGTGTTCTTGACAGTGCTCATGGGGAGTGCTCCTAGACGCGCTCGATGATGGTGGCAATGCCCATGCCGCCGCCGATGCAGAGGGTGATCAGTGCGCGGCGGGCTCCGCGGCGTTCGAGTTCGTCGACCATCGTTCCGGTGATCATCGCGCCGGTGGCGCCGAGCGGGTGGCCCATGGCGATCGCGCCGCCGTTGACGTTGAGGATCTCGTCGTCGATGCCGAAGTGCTTCTGGAAGTTCAGCACCACCGACGCGAAAGCTTCGTTGAGCTCGAACAGGTCGATGTCGTCGATCGTCAGACCCGCTCGGGCGAGTACCTTTTCGGTCGCCGGCACTGGACCGGTGAGCATGATCGTCGAGTCCGCGCCGCTGACCGCCGAGGCGACGATCCGGGCACGTGGGGTCAGGCCCGCGGCCGCACCAGCGGCTTCGCTACCGATCAGCACCAGCGCCGAGCCGTCCGCGATACCGGAGGAGTTGCCGGCGTGGTGGACGTGGTCGATCTTCTCGACCCAGTGGTACTTCTGCAGCGCGACGGCGTCGAAACCGCCGGCCTCGCCCATTGCGGCGAAGGACGGACGCAGCGCCGCAAGCGATTCCGGCGTCGTGTCGCCGCGCACCAGCTCGTCCTGGTCGAGGACGACCGAGCCGTTGATGTCACGGACCGGGACGATCGACTTGGCGAAGTATCCGCCGGTGATCGCGGCGGCGGCACGCTGCTGCGACCGCACGGCGTACGCGTCGACGTCGTCGCGGGTGAACCCGTTGATGGTGGCAATGAGGTCCGCCGAGATTCCCTGTGGGACGAAGTACGTCTCGTAGTTGGTGGCCGGGTCCATCGCCCAGGCGCCGCCGTCCGAGCTGATCGGCACCCGCGACATCGACTCGACGCCGCCGGCGAGCACCAAGTCGTCCCAGCCGGAGATCACCTTCTGCGCGGCGGTGTTCACCGCCTCCAAGCCCGATCCGCAGAACCGGTTGAGTTGCACACCCGCGACGGTGTCGGGCAGACCGGCGGCAAGCGCGACGGTCTTGGCGATGTCCGAACCCTGGTCGCCGATCGGGGACACGACACCGAGGACGATGTCGTCGATGGCAGCCGGATCTAGCTGGCCGTGCCGGGCTGTCAGTTCGTCGACCAGGCCGACGGCGAGGTCGACCGGCTTGATGCCGTACAGGGCACCGGTTTTCTTGCCGCGCCCACGCGGGGTACGGATGGCGTCGTAGACAAACGCTTCGGTCATATCGAATACTCCAAGAGTTTCAAACAGTTTCGGGTCAGAGTTGGCGAGCGATGAGGTCCTTCATGACCTCGTTGGCGCCGGCGTAGATGCGGGAGATGCGGCCGTCGACGAACAGGCGCGCGATCGGGTACTCCTCCATGTAGCCGTACCCGCCGTGTAGCTGCAGGCATCGGTCGACCAGCTTGCTCTGCTCCTCGGAGCACCACAGCTTCACCATCGCGGCACGTTTGACGTCCAGCTCGCCGCGGTCCAGCTTGCCGATCGCGTCGTGCACGAACGTCCGCATCACCTCGACCTTGGTGGCGATGTCGGCCAGCTCGAAACGGGTGTTCTGCATTGCCGCAAGCGGTTTCCCGAAGGCCTCCCGCTCCCGGACGTAGGCGAGGGTAAACTCGTAGGCGGCCTCACAGGCGCCGAGTGCGGCGACACCGACGATCAGCCGTTCCTGCGGCAACTGCTGCATCAGCTGCACGAAGCCGCGACCCGGCGCCTCACCGAGCAGGTTCTCCGCCGGGATCCGCAGACCGTCGAAGAACAGTTCGGTGGTGTCCTGGCCCTTCTGCCCGATCTTCTTGAGCTTGCGACCACGCTCGAAACCGGGCGTGTCGTCACCGACCTCGGCGACCAGCAGCGACACACCCGCAGCCCCCAGGCTGGGGTCGGTCTTGGCCGCGATGATCAACAGGTCGCAGGTGGCGCCGTTGGAAATGAACGTCTTCGCACCGGAGATGACGTACTCGTCGCCCTCGAGGGTCGCACGGGTCTTGATCGCCTGCAGGTCGGACCCGGTGCCGGGTTCGGTCATCGCGATCGCGCCGATCCACTCACCCGAGGCAAGCTTCGGGATCCACCGCTTCTTCTGCTCCTCGGAGGCGTACGCGAGCAGGTAGTGCGGCACGATTCCGGAGTGCACGCCGAGCTGCATGGACAGATCGCCGCAGCGGGCCTGCTCGTGGAAGAGCACCGACTCGTGCGCGAAGGAGGCACCGCCACCGCCGTACTCCTCCGGAATCGACATGCACAGCAGGCCGAGGTCACCGGCCCGCTTGTAGAGGGCGCGGTCGGGTTCACCGGCAGCCGCGAACTCTTCGTATCGCGGTGCCACTTCCTTGGTGAAGAAGTCGCGGGCGAGGGTGGTCAGATCGGCGAGTTCGGCCCCGAGATCCTCGGACATCGTCATTCCTTTCGCTCGAACCAGTTGCGTTCGAGTGTGTTTCAGCGCTGGTAGAGGGATTCGATCTGCTCGGCGTACTTCTTCGTGATCGGTGCGCGCTTGAGCTTCATCGTCGGGGTGAGTTCGTCTCCGCCGGGCAGCCAGTACGTCGGCAGCACCTCCCAGGTACGGATGCTCTCGACCCTCGACAACCGGGCGTTGGCATCGGCGACAGCCTGCGTCAGCGCCTCACGAACCGCCGGGTGCTGCGCGAGCACCTCGGGATCCGGGTCTCCGAGATCGAGCTTGGTGGCCAACGCGGCGGCGGCGTCGGGGTCGAGAGTGATCAGCGCCGAGACGTGCGGACGGTTGTCACCGATCGCCGCGACCGACCCGATCAGCGGGCTGGCCGCCTTGAGCGCGCCTTCGATGTTGCTGGGCGACATGTTCTTTCCGCCGGAGTTGATGATCAGCTCCTTCTTGCGGTCGACGATCTTGAGGTAGCCCTCCTCATCGAGGACGCCGACGTCGCCGGTGTGCACCCACCCGTCCTTGTCGATCGTGTCGGCAGTGCGGGCCTCGTCCTTGTGGTAGCCCCGCATGACGGCGCGACCTCGGACGAAGACCTCCCCGTCCTCACCGAGGGCGATCTCGGTGCCGGGGATGGCCTTGCCCACGGTGCCGTACTTCGGCTTGGCGGGCGGGTTGACGGTGGTCACCGCGGAGGTCTCGGACAGGCCCCACGCCTCGCGCACCGGCACACCCAGTGCGAGCACGAACTCGAGTGCTGCCACGTCGATCGGGGCAGCCCCCGACACGGCGCCCTTCAGCTGGTCCAGACCGATCTTGGTGCGCACCTTGGACAGCACGAGAGCGTCCGCGACCTTGGCGGCCGCGGCGTCGAGCGGGTTCAGCGAGGTGCCGGCAACGGTGGCGGCGGCCTTCTTCTTGCCGGCGGCCAGGGCCCAGCGCGCGAGCGCACCCTTGACGCCTTCTTCTCCGTCGAGCTGGGTCTGGACGGCGCCCTTGATCTTGTACCAGAGCATCGGGACCGCGACGAAGAACGTGGGGCGGACCCGGCCGAGGACCTCGAGAAGCTCCTTGGGGTTGGCGACGTCGGTGACGACCGTCCCGAAGACCATCGGCACGTACTGGCAGACCCACCGGTTGATGAGGTGCGCGTCGGGCAGGTAGGAGATCACCCGGCCGTCGGCGAAGCCGTCCATGATGTCCGGGATGATGACGTCGAACTGGTACAGCAGGTTGTCGTGCGTGAGCTCGACGCCCTTCGGGTTCCCGGTGGTGCCGGAGGTGTAGATGAGGGTGAGGACGTCGTCCCGTGCGACTGCCTTCCAGGCGGCGTCGAAGTCGAAGTCCGCCGCACCTCGGGCGATCACATCGTCGAGGGTGAGCGTTCCCTCCACATCGTCGTCGATGCACACGATCGAACTGACCTCGGTGCCCTTGGCGGCTTCGCGGACCCGATCCAGAAACTGGGCTTCGGTGATGACGACCTGCGGTGCGGCGTGCTCGAGCAGGTACGCGATCTGCGGTGCGGCGTTGGTGTTGTAGATCGAGAAGGGGACGCCGCCGAGGTGCATGACCGCTGCATCCACGACGTGGAACTCCGCGCGGTTGGTCAGCATGATCCCGACTCGGTCGCCGCGGCTGACGCCGAGGGCGGCAAGACCGGCCGCAATCTCGCGGACCTGCCTCCCGTACTGGGACCAGGTCAACGCGGTGCGGCCGTCGGCGTGACGGATCGCAACCTCGCTGCCGTGCCGGGCGACACGGTTCTGGAAATGGGTGCACAGGCTGTCTGACATCGCTGCTCCTCTTCAAACCGTCGCTCGCCGCTCTGGCGAGACCGTGACGAACACCACTGTTGGCGCAATGCCAACAATAATGCCAGTAATTATCGCGGTGTCAATAAGCAATTTGGGGCTGGGCTCGAACCTGCGCGATCCTCGGTCTACCTGCCGTCTCCCGGGAGTGAGAAGCAGGCCCTGCAGAAGTCGTCACCGAACGACGACAAACGGATGCTGCGGCGCACGACCCGCGCAGCCCGACCAGCATCGTTCATTGCCTCCAAGACCTCTGGCTGCACTTCCAGCAACTGATACCGACTCGGCTCGACAGGCTCCTCGGAGTAGTCGACGAGGCCGAGTCGGTTCAGATTGTTCAAGTACGCACGTGTCCGGTCCTCGTAATGACAGCCGGCCAGCTCGCCCACCATCGACAGTGCCTCCCCGGCCATCCGCGATCCGACACCGAAAGGATGGCCGGTGCGCACGTCGACGCACGGCTGCGGACCCGAGGTCGCCAGCATGCGCAGCACCCTCGCCTCGTCCGGTGCCAGCTGATCCAGGATGAGGGCATACGCAGGATGCGGGGCATCGCCGTGCTGAACGTCTGCCGACCGGTGCAGCAGATCGTCTCCGCGCCGCCGCAACTGGGCCAGACTGTCGACAGCCTGCTCGACTTCACTCTCGGGCTTCGCGGAGTTCGAGTCGGTACGCGGGCGGTGACCGCCCCGGTCGGGGCGGCGGGCAGCCTCTGCGGCAGCAACGGCGGCGGTCGCTTCCATCAGCCTGCGTGACCGCTCCGCCGTCGCAGATGCGGCCCAAGCGGTAAGTCTCAGCGAGGCAACAGTCGTCGCGGTTGCGGCCTCCAGCACACCCCGGACCAATCGCTCCTCGAATTGGTCACCGAGTTCGTGTGAGTGGTGGTTCTCTTCCATCATCAAACTCCAAATATCGCAAGGTGGATGAAGCCGGCCACAGACCCCAGTACAGCTCCGTGGACGAACAGCAACCACTCGTCCTGTTTGACAGCGGCACGCAGCAGTTCGCCGAACTCCTTGTTGTCGAGTGTGCTCATCCGTTCGGCCACGAAGACACGGATCTTCTCCGCCTGCCGAGCGGAGAAATCCTCGTCTGCATACACCTTGGGGGAAAATTCGATCACCTCGGCGGCAGCGAGCGCAGGGATCCGTTCATACGATTCCGTACCGACCGTCATGCGCACGACAGATCTGGCCCAACCTGCAGCCTCGTTGACAGAACCACCGAGAACTTCGTCGAGCATGCGCCGAGTCCTGTCCGAGCGCGGCCCCTCGAGCAGTTCGGTACCGATATTTTCCAGGGTGATGACGTGCTCGGCCATCGTTTTCGAGTATCCGTCCGCAATCTCCCCGCGACGCTTGAGGAAGAGTGCCTGCCGCCACGGCACCAACCGACTGGGCTCGGCCGGCTCGAAGATCATCCGCATTCCCAGGTAGTTGACGACGTACCCGATGATCACACCGCCGACGGGGAGCACCCACCACTCGGGTACGAATTCGAGGACGCCCACGAGCACGAATCCCATGGGGAACCCGAAATAGAATCCGAAGTTCTGCATGAATCGCAGCTCTTTCGCACCCATCGTGCGGAAGATGTCGTTCAGCAAAGCTGGATTCGCCGACAGATGCCGAATCACCATCAACTTCGCGTCGATGAAGTCGTCGATGTTGGATTCGATTCTGCTCGTCACTTTGCGAACATCTGCCGGCAAGTTGCTCTCGACTCGCTGGTAGACGAGCTCGCGCACCGAATCCGGCAGGTTGTGCCACAGCTGCGGGTTTTCGGCCTCCATGATTCGGGCAACAATTCCGCGGACCTCACGTTGCGAGACAGCAACCAGATGTTCGGCAACAGTGTCCGGGTCGAGGACGCGGTAGAAGTCCGCGATGCTACCGACCTTGGCCAGCGACTTGTCGACGGCAATGGACGCCATCTTCTCTGCACGCGACGGGACGATTCCCTGCCAGCCCAGCTTACCGTCGGCGGTGATCGCCGGAATCTGTTGTATCCGTCGCGGTAGCAGCGGGAACAGCGTTTTCAGTCCGGGGATACGAACACCGTGGAATCTCAGCGGCGCAAACAGCATCAGAACGCCCGACCAGTTGGTGACATAGCCGATGACGCCGGTGAAGAGCGGAATCGTGATCAGGTGAACCAGCGATTGATCGAGCATGGCCACTCGCGCCTAGATCGCGGTTGCCGAGAGTGCGCCGGCACCTGGCTCGTGAACGTCCGCGGACGCAGGCTCGCCGTATGTAGTGCTTCTCTCGACCGCCGCAGCGAGATCCTCGGCCATGTCTACTCCTATCGCGGGGATGGAACCGGTAACGACTGTCACCATCTTTCCGGTTATTGGCGCTGTGTCAATAACTGGGTCTGCCACACCACTCGCACTCGCGCGTTAACGTGCGACCAAACCGCTGGTTTTGTCTCACAGGAGGGTTCTCGAATGTTCGACGTAAACCTCACGTTTCACGAGTTGGACAAGACTCGATTGAAGCAGCCCCTGCCGGAGTTTCTGCCGTCCAATCGTGGCGAACGTACGCGCGTGATCACCGAAGACGAGCTGAACAAGACGACCCGTCAGTGGTTCGGGGAGTTCGAGCGCCGCGTCGAATTCCTGGCGGATCACGGCCTCGACATCGCGTGGCTGTACGAGTGGTCGGCGAAGTACCTCTGGAGCTGGCTGACGCTCGACATGAGCCGCAACCGCGAGCTCTACACAGAGGATCTGCGCTACAAGGACCCGACGACGTTCGGCCGGACGCTTGTCGGACTCGACCAATTCGTCGACTACAACATGGCGTTCTTCGGTGCGATCTCGAGTTGGCGTTACGACCCGTTCCCCGACCAGACGTACATCGACGTCACACCGGACGGCGAGACCCGAATGGTGATCCGATACATGGGTAGCGGCTTCTTCGACGGCACACTGCGGATGTATCCGTACGACGACACCGCACCATCGCTGACGGGCCGGGGCACTTTCGTGCAGGCCACTGCGGTCGATCGATACCATTTCACACCCGACGGACGGATGTACTTCGGCGAGACACTCTGGGATTTCATGGATATGGCACAAACGTCGGGCCTCGCGCCCCGCGACGACAGTTGGCAATTCAAAGCAATCCTGCAGGCAACCAGACTCCCTGGCCTGGCGCAGCGAATCCGGCGCCGGACCCCGAAACAATGACCGATTCCCGAAGCGATCCCTACACCGAACGAGTCCTCGACGCCACCTACACCCTGTTGAGCCGCCAGGGCCTGAAGCAGACGACGATCTCCGACATTGTCAGCGAGTCAGGAGTATCGAAAGCGACACTGTTCCGGCGGTTTCCCGGCAAGGCCGAACTGTTCGAGACTTTGATGTCGCGGGAAGTCACCAGGTTTCTCGCCGATCTCGACGTCAGGCTGGACACGATCGAGGACCCGGTGGACCGACTGGTGGAGACATTCGTTCGATTCTGTGACGTGGCCCCACAGAACGTCGTTCTCCGTCGCTTGGTGGAAACCGATCCCGGGACCGTCCTGCCACAACTGACCATTCACGCAGAGCCGATTCTCGCCTTCGGACGAGCATTCATGCTCGGCGAACTGAAGCGGCTGACAGATTCCGGCTACCGCCTCACGGCGACACCCGAAGTCTGCATCGATCTGATCACCCGGCTGTCACATTCGTACATCATGCTTCCGCCGACGCTACCGGCGTTCTCGGATCACCGACAGATCCGAAACCTTTTCCGCACTACCGTTATTCGG
>JAAZAD010000186.1 GCA_012514505.1 Rhodococcus sp. (in: high G+C Gram-positive bacteria)
CCTTCGCGTTCGCACTGGCCGGTGCAGTCGGGTCCCTCGCGGGCGTGACCTCGACGCCCTTGGTGTTCGTGACCTATCAATCGGGGCTTTTGTTGACGGTGTATGGGTTCATCGCTGCCGCGTTCGGCGGAATGCGTTCGATCCCGGGTGCCGTCGCAGGTGGGTTGCTGGTCGGGGTGCTCGAGTCTCTCATGGCCTACTACGGCGACTCTGCGCTCAAGACCCCGATGGCGTTCGGACTTCTCGTCGTCATCCTGGTGTACCGCGCTGCACGCGAGCAGTCGGGTGTTGGCTGGTTGCCATCGTTGCGCTCCAACCGTGCGGGCGGGGCGCTCACCGCGCTTCCCCGGGCCACGCCGCTGAGCCGTCGGCAGCAGCTTGCGACATCGCGGGCCCGGATTATCGCAGTGACGGGCGTTCTCGTGTTGGCGTTCCTCGGACCACTCGTGTTCACCCCGTACTGGGTCTCACTGTGGTGCTTCATCGGAGTCTTCGTCATCGTCGGAATCGGCCTGGACCTGCTGCTCGGCTACACGGGACAACTCTCACTCGGACAGACAACGTTCATGGGGGTTTCGGCCTACGCAGTGGCGCTGGCCATCCGATGGTGGGACGTACCAGCGTGGCTTGCCGCCGCGTTTGCTATCGCGTTCACCAGCGCACTCGCGGCCTGTCTCGGCGGCATCGTGCTGCGCCTCCGCGGCTACTACTTCACGTTCGCCACACTCGCGATCGCGATCGCAGCAGAAGCCATGGCGAACGGCATGCCCGGGCAACTCGGAGGGCCCTCAGGCATCCGGGTACGGGCGACTTTGTCGATCGCAGGATTCGAACTCGACTCCCCGGGCCGGTTGTTTACGGCCACCTGGCTCGTCGTGGCACTGACTCTGATCGTCGCCCTTCGCCTCACGAACTCACGCTTCGGCCAGGCAATGAAGGTGGTGGGCACCGACGAGGACCTCGCGGCTGCGGCCGCGGTCACTCCGTTCGCCGTCAAACTTCGCGTCTTCGTGCTGTCCGCCGCCATGGCATCGGTCGGAGGTGTCCTATACGCCCACATCCTGATGTTCGTCTCGCCGCACTCGCTCGGGCTCGTCGGCGGGTTCGACGCGATCGTCGGACTGCTCTTGGGCGGCTTCGGAACAGTGTGGGGAGCCCTCGTCGGCATCCCGATCATCCGACTGTTGCCGGAGTTGATCTCGCGACTCGACACGTACGAGGAGTTCGTTCAGGGACTTCTCGTCGTCGGACTGGTGATTGCCCTCCCGGATGGCGTTGTCGGGGCAGGACAACGCGCCGCACGTCGCCTGGCCGCGCTGCGCACGGGACGTGGAAGCACAGAACAGGCCGGCATCTCACCCGTGTTCTCATCGAACGAGTCCGACTCAGACCAACTCGTCGTCCCCGCCGCAGCGCTCACCGCCACCGGTGTCACCAAGAGATTCGGCGGCTTGCTCGCGCTGGAGGACGTCGGTCTCGCCGTCGCACCAGGCGCGATCGTCGGTCTGATCGGCCCGAACGGAGCCGGCAAGAGCACCTGTCTCGGTGTGCTCGCGGGCGCAATCCGCCCCGACGATGGCCGGATCTCGCTGGCGGGTGTCGACGTCACCAGCACCCCAGCCGATGCCCGAGCGCGGGCCGGCGTGGTGCGGACGTTCCAACTGCCGCACACCCCACCGGGTATGACCGCCCTTGAGGTTGCGATGCTCGGTGCGAGTCGGCGTGGCCGTTCCGGTCCGATCCGGGCCGTCGTGGGATCAAGTGCCCACGAACGGGCCGGGATCAAAGCCGCGGCCATGGACGCGCTCGAGTTGGTCGGTATCGCGGATCGGCAGGGGCACCAAGCGGCTGCGCTTAGCACCGGCGAACAGAAGATGCTCGAACTCGCTCGGGCACTCGCAGCGGCACCATCGGTGCTGCTCGCCGACGAGCCAGCCGGCGGACTATTCGACGACGAGATCGAACGGCTCGCCACCGTTCTGGTTCGCGTCGCCGCTGGGGGCGTCGCGATTGTGCTTGTAGAGCACCACATGGATTTGGTGATGGGTGTATGCGATGAGATCGTCGTGCTCAACGAGGGGCGGGTCATCGCTGTCGGCGGCCCAGCCGAGGTTCGCTCCAACAAGGAGGTGCTCGATGCCTACCTCGGTGCCTGACCACTCCCTCGTCGTCGAGGGCCTCAGTGCCGGCTATGGATCACTCACTGTCGTTCGCGACATCAGCTTCAGCGTCGCTGCTGGTGAATTCGTGTGCCTCCTTGGTCCGAACGGAGCCGGCAAGTCCACACTCCTGCGCGCGCTTGTCGGCAGCGCCACGATTGGGGGAGGTTCGGTGACCTTCGGCGGCGCCGAACTTTCCGGCAAACGCCCTCACCAGATCACACGCCGTTCGATCGCTCTCGTCCCCGAAGGACGCGCACTCGTGCCCGACCTATCGGTGCGGGACAACCTTCTCCTGGGCACTGTTCCCTGGAACCGGCGATACGCGTCGGCCGACGCGTC
>JAAZAD010000187.1 GCA_012514505.1 Rhodococcus sp. (in: high G+C Gram-positive bacteria)
ACAATGAAAGCGGGAACTGACAACCCGAGCGCTACGCATCGACGTAACCCGGCAGCTTTGCCCCCTTCCTCCGACGACTCCAGCGTGGAATAACTCTGTGCAGGCAGTGTTGTCAAACTGGCTTCCTTACCGGTCGAATGTGCTCGTGAAGCTTGCACCGACATGCCGACTGCATTAGCTGGAGATTCGTTGTCCCGCTGGAGAATGGTTCTGCCCCCTGCGGCCAGGATCCCCCCTAGGCGCCGCTGCGTCGCGCAGCTTAGCACCTTTGCCTTCGTCGACGGCTCCTTCCGCGCCGACGTCACTCACGGTGCCCCGCAGCGCAGAGTCGTCGCACGACTGCCAGTAGGTATCGCGGCTTCTGGGTATCCCGCCCGGCCAGGTGCATCTAGACTCGATCTTTCCTGAGTCCCCTGTGCCGGCCTGAGCGGCTTAGGGCCGGCGACTGCGGCCGCCGATCCGGTGTCGGACAACAGCAGGTTGCCCGACACGGTCGGGTGACACCGGGGTTCGCGTCGCCGGAGCGGTTCGGCCTTTCGTCTCGTGCGGTCGGCTTGATGCGGGTCGGGTCGGGGCAGGCAACACCCTGAAGTGGTCGAGACCTCGGGTGAGCAGATCGACCCAAGGTGCTCGGGCAGCGAGATTGTGGTGAGTGCGGCGAGCGTGACGAGTGACCTTGCCAGCGACCGACCACGGCCGAAGACGAAGTCGTTTCGGCTCCCACCGCCGAGCGGGATGCTCGGAGGGCGAGCATCTGCGTCCACGCGACCAGTTCGCACGCGAGTTGCACGATCGCGAGCCAGATCCTGTTCTGATCGAACCCGTGCAACGGAAGGTTCTCCAGGCCGGTGGCTTTCGCGTTCGGCGATGCGTTCCTCACAGCGGGCGCGGTGACGGTGCTGCAGTTCCAGGTCCAGGGAGCTGACCGTGGCGGGTGTTGGTGACGAACACCGTCAACCGCAGCCCGTCCGCATCGGAGAACCGCAGTTGCGCTCCGGGGCACGGGCGTTCCTTCCGCACGATCAGGCGCATCCCGGCCGGCCACGACGACAGGTCGACCAGGTCGGTGGGTTCGGCGACCCACGCGCCGTCGCGGACCTGCCCGTCCGGGCCGTAGGCCGGTGTCCACCTGTCCTCCGGGCTCAAGGAGATTGCCTCAACCACCGCGTCGGTCAGCCCGAATCCGATCGTATGCGACAGGCGCAGCTTGGTCAGATGCTCGAGGAAGGCGTGGCTGCCGCCCGCGCCATCGGTGCGGATCAGGACATTGCGGCCGACCCGATAGCCCGGATCGCACGGCAGCTGCGCCAATGCCTGTTTGACGACGGTAATGTGGTCGGTGGCGGTGTTCGAGCCGTGGTTGCCCGGCCTCAACAGCATCGCGACCGTTCCCGGGTGCCGTCTTGTCCGTGGTCGACGAACGCGCACAACGGGTGAAACCCGAAGCCGCCTTTTGAATGTCGGTGCCTCCTTCTCCGAGTGCGCGGTCACCAGGGTGGCATCGAGGTCGATGACCAGGGGGATATCGTTCGTCGATGCCGTGATCGGGAGCGGTATCGCCGGCCTCGGACCACGCGGACTTCCGTGCCGCGGCGCGGGCTCAGTCGATCGCAGACAGAGCCGCATCCGCGTCGGCGGCGAGCACCGGGACCAACCTCGACACGGTCGGATCGGAGGCGATCGGGCCGAACATCTCCGGATACGCCCGCACCTGCGCGATGTCGGCGAGGCAGTCACCGCCGAGTGCCAACGACACGGCGCGGTCGAGGGCGATATTGCCGGGATCGTGTCGGGACAACGGTTTCCGCCACTGGGCGAGTGCCGTCGACAGGGTGTCGGTCAGTCCGGTTTTCTCTGCGGTGAGCAGCAGCAGGACCGAGCCGACGTGGGACACAACACCGGTTCCGGTGGGCGATGCGGACAGGCGTGGGTACGGGACGTAGACTTGCCCACCTGAAAGGTGCTCCTTGATCCGCGATTGTTCAGCCTTAGACAAGTCGAATTATCGCAGTCTTGACCGCCCGAGTCGGTCGACGACGGGCCTCCCGTTCCCTGAGCAATTAGGAGACGAAACAACCTTGCCGAGCATGCCCTGCCTGACGCCGCCGGTGACTCCGTCCGCCCCGGTCGAGCCCGCGCTGAAGTCGACATGCGCAAGGATCCGCACGTTGGGCTGCAGCTCCCTGCGTTGGGTGTCCTGCTTGCCACACGACGTCCATCTGCGGTCTACACCTAGCACAAGCGTCTCGCCAGTTAGGGGACACTCTCTATAAGTCAACGGCCGTCGATGTAGGCGCGGTGAATCACTCCGGTACTGTCGGGCTCCGGCCGCACGAGCCCCGATCAGGATGTCTGAGATAACTATGCCAAATACACTCGTCCCGCCCCTAGCAAAACGTGAGGGCTACTACGGAGACTTCGGTGGTGCGTTCATCCCCGAGGTTCTGCACGACTGCTTCGTGGAACTGCGCGTCGCTTTCGACGACGCACGGCGCGACCCTGGGTTCTGGGATTCTTACGTCAAAGTGGTGTCGACTTACTCGAGTCGCCCGACCCCGGTGACCTACTGCGGCAACCTCACGCGTGAGCTGGGAGGTGCGCAGATCTACGTCAAGCGCGAGGATCTCAACCACACTGGCGCACACAAGGTGAACAACGCGATGGGCCAGGGCCTGCTCGTGCAGCGCATGGGCAAGAGACGCGTGATCGCGGAGACCGGCGCCGGGCAGCACGGTGTGGCGACGGCAACGATGGCGGCGCGGCTCGGGCTTGAGTGCACGATCTACATGGGCGAAGAGGACATTGCCCGGCAGTACCCGAACGTGTTCTGGATGCGGCAGCTCGGAGCCGAGGTGATCGCCGTCACCGAGGGTACCCGCACGCTCAAGGACGCGATCAATGCATGCCTGCGCGACTGGACCGAATCGATGAGCGACACGCACTACGTCATGGGCACAGCTGCTGGCCCGCATCCGTACCCAGAGATGGTGACGTACTTCCAGTCGATCATCGGGCAGGAAGCGCGCGCCCAGATCCTCGACGTGCAGGGCGGGCTGCCCCAGCGGGTATACGCCTGCGTAGGTGGCGGTTCGAACGCCGCCGGGATCTTCGCCGGGTTCCTTGACGACCCAGACGTCGAGCTCGTTGGTGTCGAGGCTGGCGGCAATGGGATCGACTCGGGCATGCATGCCGCGCGGCTGGCTGGCGGCAGGGGCCGGCCTGGCATTGCGCAGGGCTACAAGACCGTCTTCCTGCAAGACCACGAAGGCCTAATGCAGGACACGTACTCAGTGGCAGCGGGACTCGACTACATCGGCGTCAGCCCAATGCTGGCCGATCTCCACCAGCAGAG
>JAAZAD010000188.1 GCA_012514505.1 Rhodococcus sp. (in: high G+C Gram-positive bacteria)
CGAACGCATGCTGGCCCGTGGCCGCGAGGACGACAAGGAAGACGTCATCCGCAATCGCCTCCACGTGTACCGCGACGAGACGGCCCCGCTGCTCGACCACTACAAGGACGAGCTCGTGTCCGTCGACGCCATCGGTGAGGTCGACGAGGTCAACGCCCGCGCTCTGGCAGCTCTGGGCAAATAATGGGATTCGGGCGTAAACGCAAGGTCGTTCCGTTTCGCACTGCGGGTGAGCTCGATGCGATGGCAGCGGCAGGCTCCATCGTCGGGGCCGCTCTCGTGGCGGTGCGGAACGCGGCGAAGCCAGGCGTCAGCACGCTCGAACTCGACCAGGTGGCCGAGGCCACCATTCGTGACGCCGGCGCGGTGCCGTCCTTCAAGGGCTATCACGGATTCACCGGATCCATCTGCTCGTCGGTCAACGACCGCGTCGTACACGGGATCCCCTCGGCGGACGACATCCTCGCCGAGGGCGATCTGATCTCCATCGACTGTGGCGCGATTCTCGACGGCTGGCACGGCGATTCGGCGTGGACGTTCGGTGTCGGTCAGCTGATCGAGGCGGACCGTCACCTGAGTGAGGCAACGAAGTCGTCCATGGAGGCTGGGATCGCCGCCATGTTGCCCGGTAACCGGCTCACGGACGTCTCCCATGCCATCGAGCTGGGCACGCGGGCCGCGGAGAAGGTGCACGACCGCAAGTACGGCATCGTCGACGGTTACGGCGGGCACGGCATCGGCCGCGAGATGCACATGGAGCCGTTCCTCGCGAACGAAGGCGCTCCGGGCAAGGGTCCTGAACTGGTCGTGGGTTCGGTACTGGCGATCGAGCCGATGCTCACGCTCGGAACCGAGGACACCCGCACCCTCGACGACGACTGGACCGTCGTCACCACAGACGGCACCCGCGCGGCCCACTGGGAACACACCGTTGCCGTCACCGAGAACGGCCCACGGATCCTGACGCAGCGTCCCGAATAGGCGTCTCACACCTCCACGAGGAGGGAGATGGGTCCGTCGTTCACGGATTGGACGTGCATGTGTTCGCCGAAGCGGCCGGTCGCCACAGTCGCACCGAGTTCGTTCAGCTCGTCGACCACCGATTGGACGAGAGGTTCGGCAACGGGTCGGGGAGCGGCAGCGGTCCAGGACGGCCGCCGGCCCTTCACCGTGTCGCCATAGAGGGTGAACTGGCTGATCAGCAGAATCGGTGCGCTCAGGTCGGCCGCCGACTTCTCGTTCTCGAGGATCCGCATCGTCCAGACCTTGCGGGCGAGGAGAGCGGCGCTCTGTCCGGTGTCGGTGTGCGTCACACCCACGAGAACGAGTAACCCGTGCTTCCCTGGACCGGGGTCGATACGGCCGACGACTTCTTCGTGGACCCGTACCGAAGCGGATGTCACACGTTGGACGAGTGCCCGCACTCACACTCCTTCGAAGCGCATTTGGCCTGGTTGTGAAATTCCCGTAATATAGATCAACGGTGCTCTCTGCGTGCCGGTTTTTCGTGTGTCCAGACAGGCGAGGCCGGTGACGAAACCAGTGTGCGTCACGGTAACCACCGATGCAATAAACACGTCAAACCACATGGATCGCGGAGGATATGGCTAAGAAAGACGGTGCCATCGAGGTCGAGGGACGGGTAATCGAGCCGCTGCCCAATGCGATGTTTCGCATTGAGCTCGAAAACGGCCACAAGGTTCTCGCCCACATCAGCGGAAAGATGCGTCAGCACTACATTCGCATCCTCCCGGAAGACCGTGTTGTCGTAGAGCTGTCGCCCTACGACTTGACGCGCGGCCGCATCGTTTACCGGTACAAGTAAAGACTTCCCGGATCTGACCAGTTTCGGGAGAACGAGGTCCGTCGTAGAAATCGTGCGACGGGCAGCCACAAAACAGGAGATCAGAAGACGTGAAGGTTCAGCCGAGCGTCAAGAAGATCTGCGAGAAGTGCAAAGTGATCCGCCGTAACGGGCGAGTCATGGTGATCTGCGACAACCTGCGCCACAAGCAGCGTCAGGGCTGATCACAGCTTTTCGAAGATCTGCTTGGCAACAAGCAAAGAAGACCTTCCAGCACCAGCCAGCACCCACGGCCGCCGGATTTCACGATCCACAGGCAGGTACTGGTCTACCCCCGGCACGGAGGCCGGGGCCCCACTGAGTTAGTCGATATGTCGTCGGTCGAAAGACCTTCGAGATTTGAAGAGGCACAGGGGATGGACTGGGAGCAGACCTCCGCACACCGATAGGAAATGCCACATGGCACGTCTCGCAGGTGTCGATCTTCCTCGCGAAAAGCGCATGGAGATCGCACTGACTTACATCTACGGCGTCGGCCGTACCCGCTCCAAGGAAATCCTGGCCGCCACCGGCGTCTCGGCCGACCTGCGGAGCAAGGACCTCTCCGACGAGGACCTGTCGAAGCTCCGCGAGTACATCGAGGAGTCGCTGAAGGTCGAGGGTGACCTCCGTCGCGAGGTCCAGGCGGACATCCGGCGCAAGATCGAGATCGGCTGCTACCAGGGCCTGCGCCACCGTCGTGGTCTGCCCGTGCGTGGTCAGCGCACCAAGACCAACGCCCGCACCCGTAAGGGTCCGAAGCGCACCATTGCCGGCAAGAAGAAGGCGAAGTAATGCCCCCCAAGTCACGTAGCACCGGTCCGAAGAAGACCCAGAAGGCGCGTCGCAGGGACAAGAAGAACATCCCGCACGGCGCTGCACACATCAAGAGCACGTTCAACAACACCATCGTGTCCATCACGGACCCCGCCGGAAATGTCATTTCCTGGGCGTCCTCGGGACACGTCGGATTCAAGGGTTCGCGTAAGTCGACCCCGTTCGCCGCTCAGCTCGCTGCTGAGAACGCTGCCCGCAAGGCGCAGGAACACGGCGTGAAGAAGGTTGACGTTTTCGTCAAGGGTCCCGGCTCCGGCCGTGAGACCGCGATCCGCTCGCTTCAGGCTGCTGGCCTCGAGGTCGGCACCATCTCTGACGTCACTCCACAGCCGCACAACGGCTGCCGTCCGCCCAAGCGGCGTCGGGTCTAGCGGGAAGGATAGGTAAAAGAAAATGGCACGTTATACCGGACCCATCACCCGCAAGTCGCGTCGTCTGCGCGTCGACCTCGTTGGAGGCGACC
>JAAZAD010000189.1 GCA_012514505.1 Rhodococcus sp. (in: high G+C Gram-positive bacteria)
ATGCGCACCGCGAGACCGGGTGCCCGATCACGACCCACACTCGGGCTCAGGGACGCACGGGACTGCTTCAACAACAGGTGTTCCGGTCCGCTGGCGTGGATCTCACACGCACCGTCATCGGCCACTGCGGAGATACCGACGACATGGATTACCTCCATGAACTGATCGACGGCGGCAGCATGCTCGGTATGGACCGCTTCGGGCTGGATGGCTTCCTCAGCCACGAGCGCCGAGTTGATGTTGTTGCACGGCTGTGTGCCGAGGGCTACTCGGATCGTCTGGTGCTGAGCCACGATGCTGGCTGCTACATGGACGTCATCGACGGCGAGGATGCCACCGATGTGCTGGGAGAGAAGACGAACTGGCACTACCAGTTCATCATCAAGCAGGTGGTCCCCGACCTCTTGGCAGCGGGTGTGACGCGCAGCCAGGTCGATGACATGCTGGTCCACAACCCGCGTAGGTTCCTGGAAAGCGCCTGTAAGGGCGGCTACTGATACGGCCGCTGTCTCGGCCGAAGCGCGGTCAGCGCGTTGGTTCTGCGGATGAACTCGCTTCCAACTCGGTTGACGGGGAGGTGCGAAGGCCGTGGGCTAACGCGTCGGCGAGGGCGGCGGCTGACCACTGCGGGGGGACGTGGATGATCAATCGCATTCGCTTGCGAGCGTTCCCGCCGCCCTTGCTGGCCGGGCCTCGGCCGACCTGCATCATCGACCGGAGCATCGACTTGCGGGCCGCCTCGAGGTCGGTTCCGGCAGCGAGTGGTACGGGGTAGGTGACGCCGTCGCCAAGGTCCAGTCGCCGGTCGGCAACGGTCAGTCCGGCGGTTCGCTGCGAGTCGACGTAGGCATCGACGAGCTGTGCGCCGATTCCGGCGAGCCGCTGGAGCACGAGGTCGAAGCCACGGACGTATTCGGTGTTGCGAGCGTCCTCGGTGCCCTTGGTGCCACCGGCCGCCATGATGACGACCGAGGTCGGTACGGTGCCGGTCGTCTCGACGGAGAACGTGGCGTCCACGTCGACGCCGCCTTCGGTCGGTTGCCGTACTTCGCCCACACGCCTGGCCGCCTGCGCGGCGAGGTATCGATGCAATCGGTATTCGGTGATCTCACGGACCATGGTCTCGAACGCCCCGGTAAGGCTCTCGTCGAGCGCCAGGCGTGGTGTGAGTCGGCCGTCGATCTCGTCGAACCAAGGCTCCTGACCGCGGGAGGCGGTAGTGATCGCGCGGATGGGGTTGCGTCGCCAGTACGACTCCCACTCCGCCGTGGTCGGTCGCTGTAGATCGGCGAAGGATGCACTGGCGTCGGCTAGGTCGGCGAGCAGGTCGTTGTCGCGGAAGATCATCCAGCGCGCCGTCGCGGCGACGTCACTGGTCGGCGCGCCGGTGAGGAGGCCGTTCAACTGGTCGAGCGCGAGCAAGGTGATCAGCTTGTAGCTCTTGGTGTAGTTGCCGTGCTCGATCCAAACCAGGAACTCGCGAGCCTGCTCCAAGACCCGCCTCTCGTGGGTGTCGAGCAGTCCGAGTTCGGCCAAGAAGCCGAACCATCCGCCCCGACTCTTGAGCTGGAACGCTTGTCCGGTCTCCACAGCCATCTCAAGCGCGGTCGGGCGTCGACCGTCGTGCTCGTCGATCCACTCGCGGACCAGTTCGACGAGCCGGTCCTGGGAACGGATCGGGCCGAGCAGTTCGCGCAGCATGTCGACGACTTCGGGGGCCACGACAATGGAGCAACCGTCAGGCAGGTCGCTGCCGGCTGTCAGATCGTCGCGATGGTCCGCGAGAACGGTCAGGGCTTCGCGGTCGGTGAGGCTGCCGAACCCCGCCAACTTGGCGAGCAACCGAGCCTTCAGCAGGAAGCCACGGTGGTTGCCGACCAGATCGACGACCTCGAGATGAGACTTTCCATCGGACCGACGCAGGCCTCGACCGAGCTGTTGCAGGAACACGACCGAGGACTCGGTCGGTCGCAGCATCATCACTAGGTCGATCGACGGTACGTCGACTCCCTCATTGAAGAGGTCGACCGCGAACACGACCGGAAGGTTTCCGGCCGCGAGTTGCTCGAGTGATTCGGCGCGTGGGGACGAACTTGCGCCGGAGTGCACTGCGACGGCACGGACTCCTCGGTCTCGGAAGTAGTCCGCCATGAACTCGGCGTGGGCGATCGTGCAACAGAATCCGATGGTGCGCCGGTCGACCGCGCCGATTGCCTGCCACTCCTCGAACACCTGCTGGGCACGTTCGCGTGTCGCGATGTGGCTGGTGAGCGCTTCGAGATCGAATCGGCCGTTGCGCCACGGGATGTGTTCGTAGTCGGCGACGTCTGGGATCGCCCGGTACCGGAACGGGCTCAACAGCTCGCGGCGGATTCCTTCGACCAGGCCGCAGTCGTAGACGAGGTTGTCCGAGCAGAGCGCGAGAAGGTCAGCGTTGTCGGCACGGTTCGCGGTTGCGGTCAAACCGAGCAGGAACTTCGGTCGGAAGTGTGCGATCACCCGCCGGTAGGTGTCGGCAGCCGCATGGTGGAACTCGTCGACGACCACGTAATCGAACGCCTCCGGATCGAACGCAGACAAGTTCCGGTGCAGCGACTGCACGCTCGCGAACACCACGTCGCCATCTGGGTCGCGCTCTTGACCGGTGAACAACGTCAGGCGCCCACCCGGTCTGATCTGGCGGTACACGTCACGTGCTTGCGTGAGGATCTCTTCCCGATGCGCGACGAACAGGACCCGCCGGAACTCGGGTCGCGTCGAGTCGAACGCTGCCAGCCAGGTCTTGCCGAGCCCGGTCGCCATCACCGCCAGCCCGGCTTGGTGCCCGTCAAGGCGGGTGGCCTCAAGTGCTGTCATCGCCTCGGCCTGCACCGTCCAGGGCCTGGGGTTGTCGACGCCCTCGACCGCCGCTGCCGCTTCGGCGTCGATCTCGTCGTGAGTCTCGTCGATTGGTGAAGTGAGGTGCCGTTGCTGCCGGAGCACGTCGTAGTCCGCGAGCCAGTCGGCCGTCAGTGCGATTGACCGCTCGTCGGTCCACAACCGGTCGAACTCCTCCACCAGCGTTCCTGTGCCGAACGTCTGGATGTTCCATTCGACACCGGTTGAGATGCCCGAGTGGCTGAGATTGCTGCTGCCGACGAACGCCACGCCCTCACCGCTCGCTGAGGACGAGAAGATGTACGCCTTCGGGTGAAAGCTTGTCGTTGGGTCGCTGAACACACGGGCTTCGAGGCGGCCCACCGGGCCGTCCGACAATCGGTCGAGGAAGAACCCGAGAGCTGCCGTGTCGGTGATCTGCAGGTAGTCGGTCGTGAGTAGCCGAATGTGGGCGCCACGGGCGAGCGCCTCGTCGACTCTCTGAGCGATCAAAGAGATGCCGGACCGCATCACGAAGCTGACGAGCAGATCGATGCGGTCGTAGTCCTCCCGGATGAGGCACCGAACGAGTTCGACTCGCATCCGCCCATCGAGGGGCGTGACGAGCGCCGGTGGCGCCGGCGCTGCTGCCGCCGGCGTGAGGTAGTTGACACGTGCTGGGATCACGTGGCGGACACCACCGCGCGGGTCGCTCATGTCGCCGTCGAACCGAGGGATGACGTGGACGTGAAGGTGCGGCACGGTTTGCCCGGCCGCCGTGCCTGCGTTGAAGCCGACGTTGTAACCGTCCGGTGCGGACTCGGCGTCGAGCCGCAGCTTCACACGGTCGACCAGCTCGAGGATCGCCTGCTGCTCCTCGAGCGACGCCTCCCACCAGTGAGTGACCACCCGACGGGGGATGACCAACGAGTGTCCCGGGCTGACGGGGAACCGGTCGCGGATCGCGAACGCCAGCTCATTGCTGGCAATCCACTCCACCTGATCGATCTCCAAGAAGACTGACATCAATCCCCGTCCGACTGCTCCTGCCGCTCAGTGAAGAGTAGGAGGTCGCCGGCTGCCTGTGCCCGATCAGGGCATAGTGGTGGTCGGCGTCCGCTGCATGTCCCTGACACTGTCCTGCATCCGATCGGTGACGAAGTCGGTTACCCAGTCGA
>JAAZAD010000190.1 GCA_012514505.1 Rhodococcus sp. (in: high G+C Gram-positive bacteria)
AGCGATCGTCCCGCAGCTCGTCGATGCACTGAAGGATTCTCCGCGTACCCCGACACCCGAACTCGACGGCTGGATCAAGCAGGAGGCTGCACAGCTCGCCGAACTTGCCGAAACCGCACCGTCCGGGATGTCCCCCGTGCATCCGGCTCGCCTGATCGTCGAGGCCACGAAGGCGTTCCCCGCCGACGGCATCATGGTCCGCGACGGTGGCGCCACCACGATCTTCGGCTGGACCTATTCGCAGGCCAAGCCGCACGACGTGATGTGGAACCAGAACTTCGGGCACCTCGGCACCGGTCTCCCGTACGCTGTCGGCGCCGGTGTCGCTGACGGCGGTAAGCGCCCGATGATGCTGATCACCGGAGACTCGTCGTTCCAGTTCCACATCGCCGAACTGGAGACGGCCGCGCGAGTGGGTCTGCCCCTCGTGTGTGTCGTCGGTGTCGACTACGCCTGGGGTCTCGAAGTCGGCGTCTACAAGCGCACTTTCGGGCACGACTCACTCGAGACAGGCGTCCATTGGAGCAAGGAAACCCGACTCGACAAGGTCGCGGAAGGCTTCGGCTGCTACGGCGAGTACGTCGAACGCGACGAAGACATTGCACCCGCAATCAAGCGGGCCTACGCCAGCGGTAGGCCGGGCGTCATCCACGTCGCCGTGGATCCCAAGGCCAACTCGGAAGAAATGCCGAGCTACGACGAATTCCGCACCTGGTATGCCGAAGGCCAGCAGTGACACGGTATGCCGAAGGCCGGCAGTGACTTTCACTCAGCAGTGAACTTCGTACAGGATCAGACGAGAGAACCGGGTAGCCATGTGTGAATATCTGAAGTTCTACATCGATGGACAGTGGACCGATCCGGCCCAGTCCGACACCTTCGAGGTCATCAACCCCGCGACCGAAGAGGTCGCCGGTACGGTGTCGCTCGGGTCGTCTGCAGACGTCGACAAGGCCGTCGCCGCCGCGCGACGCGCCTTCCCCGCGTGGTCGGCGACCAGCCGCGAGGAGCGACTCGCACTGCTCGAGAAGATCCTCGACGTGTACCAGCGCCGAATGGGCGACATCGCTGCTGCACTGACCGAGGAAATGGGTGCTCCCGCCGCATTGGCGAGCGGTTTCCAGGTCAATCTCGGCCTCGGGCATCTCACCACCGCGATCGAGGTGCTCCGGAACTTCGTCTTCGAGGAACAGCGCGGGGGCAGCCTCGTCGTCAAGGAACCCATCGGGGTGTGCGGCCTGATCACACCGTGGAACTGGCCGATCAGCCTCATCTCGGTGAAGGTGTTCCCGGCTCTGGCCACCGGCTGCACGATGGTGCTCAAGCCGTCAGAGCAGTCGCCCTTCAACGGCCAGGTCTTCGCCGAGATTCTCGACGAGGCCGGAGTTCCCGCAGGTGTCTTCAATCTCGTCCAGGGCGACGGCCCCGGCGTCGGGCGCGCGCTGTCCGGGCACCCCGATGTCGACCTGGTGTCGTTCACCGGGTCGACACGCGCAGGCATCGACGTCGCGGCCAATGCCGCTGCCGGTGTCAAGCGAGTCACGCAAGAACTCGGCGGCAAGGGTCCGAACATCATTCTCGACGACGCCGACTTTGCCGAGAACGTCGGCAAGGGTGTCGCGACGATGATGATGAACACTGGTCAAACCTGCAGTGCTCCCTCGCGAATGCTGGTCCCCGGAGAGCGCATGGAGGAAGCCATTGCCGCCGCACGCGAGGCGGCCTCGAAGGTGACGGTGGGCGACCCGACCGGCGATGCCGCGATCGGTCCCGTTGTGTCGAAGGCCCAGTTCGAGAAGGTTCAAGGTCTCATCCAGAGGGGCATCGACGAGGGTGCGACCCTCGTGGCCGGTGGTGTCGGGCGGCCCGAGGGTCTGACCGCCGGCTACTTCGTGCAGCCCACCGTCTTCGCCGATGTCAAGAACGACATGACCATCGCGCGCGAGGAGATCTTCGGCCCGGTCCTCACGATCCTGGGTTACGACAGCATCGACCATGCGATCGAGATCGCGAACGACACCGACTACGGACTCGCCGGCTTCGTGGCCGGCACGGATCTCGAGCTGGCCCGACAGGTGGCACGACGGATCCGCGTCGGAAACGTTGCGATCAATGACGCGTTCGACTTCGGGGCGCCGTTCGGGGGGTACAAGAAGAGCGGAAATGGGCGCGAGTGGGGC
>JAAZAD010000191.1 GCA_012514505.1 Rhodococcus sp. (in: high G+C Gram-positive bacteria)
ATCATGATGGGCCCATCGACGACATCACGGGACGCCGTGATCGACGGTCGGGTAGACGTTGCCTTCGCCCGCGAACACTGGGGCACCCGCCCATTGCCGGCTCATGTCACCGCGGTGCCCGCCCACCTCGACGCTCTGCATCTACTCGTCGGCACAGGCCATTCACTCGCGAGCCGCGACCATGTCGAATTCGACGATCTCGACGGCCTCACTGCGTGGGTGCCCGGTGCCGGATTCGACTCCGAAGTCGGCGACTTCTACCGTCGGCTCAGCGACAGCTGCGGCATCACCATCACTACCGAGCGGCACCCCGGCGGCATCGGGTTCACGAACATTCTCGACCGCATCGCTGACTCGATGACGCTGGTCACCTTCGGTGGTGAGGGAACCACGACACCGTGGCATCCGAACATTCGCCGCATCCCCATCGTCGACCCCACACCCGCCTACCCCATGGCACTGCTGTGGCGAAACACCGCCGCCAACCATCCGCAGCTCGCCGCACTGCTCGACTTCATCGCCACCAGCTGCGACGCCAGCGCAGCCACCACCCTGTGGATGCCAGAACCAGATCGTGCATTGTTCACGCGTTGATCGCCGCGCACCTCAGAGGTGCGTCCGCCGGTCAACGTCTACCGAAGAGAGCCGTTGTACTGCATGACATCTCTAGCAGGCGAAGATGCAGATAGGACCGCGATCGGTCGATCCAGGTTAAACGGCGGCAAGTAGTGCGAGTTCCTCTGCCGGCGTGAGGCCCGAGGTGCGTGGACGGTTGATGCCGCGATCGTGTTCGTCGGCGAGCGCAGTCCAGACTGTGTCGGACATGGAGCCCCGGCTACCCACCGGTCGGCCCCTCCACTCCTCGTCGGTCGCTGGCTCGAGCCCCCGAGCCCCGTCCGCCTCGTGATTGACGCCGACGACCCCGGACGCCGGGCAGCCCGAGAAGCAGGGTTGCCTGCTCGGTCACCTGTGATCGCTGGGAATCGCTGTGACGGCTTGCTGCACGTCCTGCTCGAGGAGGAAGTGGTTGAGCGCAATCGCAGCTTTCGTGCCTGCACCTGCGGCATTGATCAACTGAGCAGGCGAATCAACGACGTTGCCCACTGCCCACACCCCGGGCACGCTCGTGTGACCAGTGGGATCGGTGCGCATCCACCCGTCCTCGCCCGCTTCACAACCCAGGCCGGTCAGCAGCTCGTCGCGGGGCACGAACCGCGGACCGACGAACACAACCGACCTCGGCACGATCTGGCCGTCGGCAAGCTCGACACCGCTCAACCGGTTGTCCTTCACCACCAGGCCGGCAACCGCGCCTTCGACGATACGTATCCCTCGGGAGGTCAGCCGAGTACGTTCCTCGGAGGTCAGGACGATCCGATTCGGGAAGAAGACCACGTCCGAGGACCACTGCCGCACCAGCGACGCCTGGTGCAGCGTGAACGGCCGGTTGTCGCCACCGAGCACCGCGAGCGGCATGTCCCGCACCTCATATCCGTGACAGTACGGGCAGTGCAAAACGTCGACGCCCCACTGCTGACG
>JAAZAD010000192.1 GCA_012514505.1 Rhodococcus sp. (in: high G+C Gram-positive bacteria)
TGGGCCGATTACCGGGCCGTATTCGCACGCTTTTTGCACGAGACAAGTCAGGCACCCTCCGAAAAGGGTGCCTGACCTGCTGTTATTCGATGCTCCCCCGGCTGGACTCGAACCAGCAACCGTCCGATTAACAGTCGGAAGCTCTGCCAATTGAGCTACAGGGGATTATCTAGCGTGCTTCGCCGTCTCCGGCGTTGCGTGGAAGACTTTAGCCTATTGCCCCACCCAAGTACCAAATCGCCTGCCGAACGAGACATCAGGCAGGATGGTGGAGGTCCATGTGCACCGGGAGGAAGCGGGAATGATGCGGTTGTTGATCGGTATCGCGGCAGGGTACGTCCTGGGTACGCGAGCAGGACGCGCACGGTACGAACAGATCAGTAAGGCAACCAAGGCCGTGGCCACCAGCCCGGCCACCAAGAAGGCATTGCAGATGTCGCGTCAGCGCCTCTCCGACTCACTGAACACGCGGCCGAAACTCGAACCCATGCGCCCGATCGACGAGGACACGACGATCATGGTCCCGCAGGACCAACTGAAAAAGAAGTAGCGCAGGGTCAGCCCGCGAGTCCGTCACTGCTCGTGTCACCGATCGCCTGATCGAGCAGGCTGCGACGGTACTGCTCGAGAGCCACCAGGTCGCCGAGCAACGAATGGAACTCGTCCGACTCCGTAGCGGGCGAAACGCGCTGCAGCCTCGACTTCAGTTCGGCTACCTGCTCCCCCACCCACACTTCTTGCAGGCGCGCGAGCACCCCGGAGATGTACCGGGGAACGGTGTCTTCCTCTGCCGGCAGTGACTCGACGGCCAGTTCGGACAACAACGAGGTCGCCACCGGATCGTCGATACTGCGGCCGACGGCTTCGAGCCATTCCGCACCGCCGAGCCCAGCGCTCGCACCGCCGGCGGCAGCCATGGCCTGACGAATGGCCGCGTACGCCGGATGCGTGAACGTTTCAGCGGGCAACGAATCGAACACCGTCCCGGCAATCGCCGGGTACTGGAGCGCTGCCTTCATCGCTTCCCGCTGGGGCCACAAGGCAGGATCCTTCGGCCGCGGCCGGGGAATACCGACAGGACTCTCCGGCTGCGGTTCGGGTTCTCGTCGCACCGGTGTGCGCGAGGCCGGGGCACCACCTTTCGCCCTCCGATGCGCTTCCTCTCGCACGCGGCGGCGGACCGCCGGGATGTCGTCCCAGCCGACCCAATGACTCAGCTGGACTGCATAATTGTCGCGCAGCGTGGGTTCCTTGATCTGTGCGACAACGGGCACCGCTCGACGCAGCGCCTCCACACGCCCTTCCGCAGTTTCGGGGTCGTGCTCGGCCAGAATCGACCTCACGACGAACTCGAACAGGGGCGTTCGCCGGGCCACCAGGTCGCGGACTGCGCCATCACCGGACTGTTGACGGAGCTCACACGGGTCCATTCCCGCCGGCGCAACGGCGACGAACGTCTGCCCTGCCATCTTCTGGTCACCCTCGAAGGCCTTCATCGCGGCCGCTTGACCGGCGGCGTCACCATCGAAGGTGTAGATGATTTCACCGCGGAAGTAGCTGTCGTCCATCAGAAGCCGTCTCAGCATCGACAGGTGATCATCGCCGAACGCGGTACCGCAAGCGGCGACAGCCGTCTTCACGCCGGCGAGATGCATCGCCATCACATCGGTGTAGCCCTCGACCACGACGGCCTGATGCCCCTTGGCTATGTCGCGTTTCGCGAGATCCAGCCCGAAGAGGACCTGAGACTTCTTGTACAGCATCGTTTCCGGCGTGTTGACGTACTTGCCGGGCATTGTGTCGTCGTCGAACAGCTTGCGGGCACCGAACCCGATTACGTCCCCGGAAAGGTTGCGGATCGGCCACAACAGCCGCCGGTGGAAACGGTCGATGTGACCGCGCCTGCCTTCACGGGACAGCCCCGCCGCCTCGAGTTCTTTGACCTCGAATCCCTTGGACAGCAGATGCTTGGTGAGCACGTCCCAGCCGGCCGGGGCGTAACCGCATCCGAAGGTGCGGGCGGCCTGCTCGTCGAAGTTGCGCTCGGTCAGGTAGTCACGTGCTGCCTGCGCGTCCGGCTCCTGTAACCGTGCCGCATAGAACTCCTGCGCGGCTGCATTGGCCGCCACGAGCCGGGCACGGGTGCCACGATCGCGCTGAACCGAGGTGCCACCACCCTCGTACGAGATGGTGTAGTTCACCCGATCGGCGAGTTGTTCCACCGACTCCACGAAGCTGACGTGATCGATCTTCTGGAGGAACGAATAGACGTCACCGCCCTCGCCGCATCCGAAGCAGTGGTACGTCCCGTGATTCGGCCGCACATGGAACGACGGCGACTTCTCGTCGTGGAAGGGGCACAAGCCCTTCATCGAATCTGCACCGGCGCGTTTCAGCGAAACGTACTCGCCGACGATGTCCTCGATACGGGTGCGGTCACGAATGGCCGCGATGTCGCGATCGGGGATTCTGCCAGGCACGCCGACAGTCTAGGCCTAGCAGTTCGAGGGAGCCCGTACGCCTGCAAAGTCAGCCCCAGCTGGCCTGCGCCCCCAAACTCGCCTTGTCGACCCGCTCGAGTCGACTCTCGGTATACGACGCGATCTGATCGACGATCACCCGTACGCGCGCCGGGTCGCTGTCCGCCGCCTTCCACGCCGGAAGCAGCAGCGGATCGAGTCCGGCAGGCGCGGTGGTCAGCAACCACTCAGCCACCCGGTGTACCCGGTCCCGCTGACGATCCTGACGTGCCCGGTGGCCACGGTCGGACATGACGTAATGCAGCGCCACGGTCTTGAGAAGTGCGACTTCGGCGGCTACCACGGGCGGGATCTCGAGATCCGCGTCGTATCGGGTCAGCGACCCAGGCCCGTTCACCTCCAGCGTTTCGCCGACCGCAGCCGTTGCGAAACGCCCGACGAGCTCGCTGGTGAGGTTCTTCAGCGCTACCGAACTGGTCAACGTTCCGTCGTAGCGGCCGACCTCCGACACCACCGGCAACCGGGACAGACGCCTCGCGGCCTCCACCAGATCGTCGACGGCCAGTCCGGAGAACTCCGATGCACCCAGCGTCGCAAGAGCACGCTGCTCCACCGGATCCGCCAGCGACCGCAGGTCGATCCGCCCGGCGATCACTCCGTCCTCCACGTCGTGCACCGAATAGGCGACGTCGTCGGCCCAGTCCATTACCTGCGCTTCGAGGCAGCGCCGACCGGACGGCGCACCGTCGCGCACCCAGTCGAGGATGTCCGCATCGTCGTCGTAGGCTCCGAATTTGGCGCCCGGCTTCGGCCGCGTCCACGGGTACTTGATCGCTGCGTCGAGCGCCGCACGGGTCAGATTCAGGCCGGCGCTGGCACCTGCCTCATCGAGCACCTTCGGTTCCAGGCTGGTGAGGATCCTGAGGTTCTGCGCATTTCCCTCGAATCCGCCGCAGGACTCGGCCACCTCGTCGAGGGCCTTCTCACCGTTGTGTCCGTACGGCGGATGGCCGATGTCGTGCGCCAGACCGGCCAGGTCGACCAGATCCGGATCACAGCCGAGCCCGTCCGCAATCCCCCGCCCGATCTGCGCCACCTCGATCGAATGCGTCAGTCGAGTACGGGGCGTGTCGCCGTCGCGGGGTCCGACCACCTGAGTTTTGTCCGCAAGCCGGCGCAGTGCGGCCGAATGCTGAACACGAGCTCGGTCACGGGCGAAATCGGAACGGCGTGGTGCCAGTCCCCGCTCGGAACCCGGCAGACCCGCCTGTTTGGCGGCCTCGGGTACTCGCCGCTCGAGATCGTGTTCGGTGTAGACGCCGCGCGATGCTGGGGAAATTGCTGTCATCGAGTGCTCAATATCCAACGTTGTAGTGGAAGTCTGCCGAGAAATGCGTGAGCTGATACCAGAGAAGTGCGCCGGTCTCGCGCACGATCCCGTGGACCTGAGACTCCCGGGTGAAGACTGCCGGACCCTGACGTGTCGGCGAAGTCCAAGCGTCGAGGCCCGCGTCACGGGCCATCGTGCGGGCGCGCAGCGAGTGCCAGGGATCGCTCACCAACACTGCCCTGTCGATTCCCTGAGACGCCATTTCGTCGCTGACCGCCTCGATACTGTGCAAGGTGTCCGAGCCCGTTTCGACCGCGGTGATGTCGTCCGCGGGCACGCCACGCTCGGTGAGAAACATCTTGCCCGAGGCGGCCTCGGTGTATTCGTCACCTTCTTGCTTGCCGCCGACGGTGATCACCTCCGGAGCCACGCCACGTTCGAACAGCTTGAACGCCTGTTCGAGGCGAGCTTCGAACACCCAGGACGGCGTTCCGGAGTATTGGGCCGCACCGAGCACCACGATCGCGTCTGCTGGGGTGGTGTCGTCGATGCGCGCCACCTGCCACACGCGTACTGCGGTGCCGCCGACCAGAACGAGAGCCATGAGGATACTCCCGACCACGAGACGCCGCATCCAGCGGAGGAACCCGTCGACTGCACCACTGCGCGTGGCGGTACGCGTCACCGCGTGCTGTTGACGATCGAGCGTTGAATTCACTCCCCGATTCTGCCAGTTCCGCACCGGGTGCCACCCCCTCGACTCGCGACAACAGATAGATTCGACGCCATGTCATCCGCACCGCAGGCCGCCCGGCGACTGATCGCGGGGGCTGCCGCGACCTTTCTCATGGCACTCGTGTCCTTCGTCGCGACTCCCGCCGTCGCCGGCGCCGACGCTCCGGGTCGCCTGCCCGGGCAGATCACCGACACCGTGGGTGCGCTGGATCCGAGCCAGGTCGACGACGTGCAGAGTGCGCTCGACCAGCTCTACGCCGATCACCGGGTACGACTCTGGGTGGCGTATGTCACCGACTTCGACGGAATGTCAGAAGAGGCCTGGGGGCAACAGACGGCGGAGATGTCGAGTCTCGGTGACCGCGACGTTCTCCTGTCGATCGCCACAGTCGACCGTTCCTACGACCTCAGCATGCCTTCGGCGCTACAGGAGGTGACGTCGGCCGAAGCGAACTCCATTCGACAGGACGCTCTCGAACCCGCATTGCGCGAGAACGACTGGGCCGGAGCAGCGGTCGCCACGGCCGGCGGCCTGGACGACGCGATGAGTTCGAGCGGAGGGATGTCCACCACGACATTGCTCGTGGGTGTGGGCGTGATCGTTGCCGGCGCAGGTGGACTCGTGCTGTACTCCCGGAAACGCCGAACCGACCGAACGAATGCGGGAGCCCGCGCTGCAAGGGGAATCGACCCGAACGACACCGCTGCGTTGGCTGCACTCGACCTACCGACTCTGGACCAGCGAGCCAAGGAAGTTCTGGTGGAGACCGACAACGCGGTCCGAACCAGCGAGGAGGAGCTCGACCTGGCCCGCGGAGAGTTCGGAGAGCAGGCAACCGAACCGTTCGCGAAGGCGTTCGCCGGAGCCCGCTCGACACTGGCATCCGCGTTCGAGATCCGGCAGCGCCTCGACGACGCAATCCCGGAAACACCCGCACAGCAGCGAGACATGCTGATCGAGATCATTACCTCGTGTGGGCGCGCCGACCGCGAACTGGACGACCGCGTCAAGGAATTCGACGGTCTGCGAAACCTTCTCATCAACGCCGGTGATCGATTGGATGCGCTCACTCAGAAGGTCGTCGGAGTGTCGGTTCGCATTCCCGAGTCCGACGGCACACTCGACCGACTGCGTGACGAGTTTCCTGCCGAGTCGCTGGCATCGATCACCGACAACGTGACGATGGCCGACGAACGAATGAAGTTCGCCGAGGAGTCGATCGAACGCGGCCGCGAAGCCATGTCGTTGCCCGCAGGGAAGCAAGGGCCCGTGGTGACGGCCATTCGTTCGGCCGAAGCAGCCATTACCCAGGCACAGTCACTCCTCGACGGTGTAGACCACGCCGCTGACAACATCCACCACGCCACGGCAACGCTGCCCGATGCCATCGCGGACCTCCAGCGTGGAATCGACGCGGCGGGTCAGTACACCAAGCAGCGCGGCGAGCGACTGGCGAAAGCAAAGGAAAATGCCGAATCAGCACTTGCGACCGCGCACACGTCCAAGAGTTCCGACCCGCTCGGTGCGTTCTCTGTCATTGTCGAAGCCGACGACGAACTCGACGCAGCACTCGACCAGGCCCAGCGGACCAAAGAAGAGGCGGACAAGGCGATTCAACGCCTCGACCGCGAGATCACAGCTGCGCAGTCTCAGGTCACGGCGGCATCGGACTTCATATCGACACGACGCGGAGCCATCGGCGCAGAGGCCCGAACGCGCCTCACCGAGGCTGGGCGTCATCTGGACGCAGCGAGGCATCTCGCGCAGACCGAGCCGGAAAACGCGTTTCAGCACGCTCAGGCAGCGGCCAGTCTCGCAGCACGAGCACTGAGTACGGCCCGCGGCGACGTCCAACAGTGGGAATCACGGCAGGGTCCCCGCAGAGGCGGAGGCGGCGGTGCGGCCGGTGCGATCCTCGGTGGCATCCTCATCGACAGCGTCCTTCGCGGTGGAATGGGTGGCGGGCGCCGGGGCGGATTCGGCGGCGGCTTCGGCGGTGGCGGCTTCGGGCGCGGCGGCTTCGGTGGCGGCCCGGGATCGTTCGGCGGCCCCAGCAGTTCAGGCCGGATCGGCGGCGGCGGCCGCTTCTGACCGATTCCGTTCTGCGCGGCGGCGGAAGAACTCTGCCGTCTCGGTGTCGGACGGATAGAACGCCTCGATCGCGATCTCGGACAGGGTGACGTCACGAGGGGTTCCGAACACCGTCGTCGTACTGAACATGGACAGTTCGACGCCATCCACTCGATATCGCAGGGGAACGAGGAGAGGCTGCAGTCCTTGATCCGACGGAGCGTTTCCCTGCGATTCGTCAACGCCCGGATAAGCGCACAACTCGTCGTACAGATTCGACAACGCTTCGTCCCCGGCCGCCTCCGCCTCATGCGCCAAGCGATCGAGAAGGTGCGCGCGCCACTGACCCAGGTTCACTATTCGCGGCGCCATTCCGTCCGGGTGCAGGCTCAACCGCAGGACGTTCACGGGCGGTTCCAACAGGTGCGGTGACGCCCCTTCCATCAGCATCCCTGCCGCATTGTTGCCGGCCACCAGTTCCCAGTTCCGGTCCACGACGACAGCCGGAAAGGGTTCGTGCGCTGCGATTATCCGGTCGATCGCGTCACTGACGGCGGCCATCGGAATGTCCGAGAGTGTGTGCTGCGGGTAGGCAGGTGCATGCCCACCCGCAAGCAGCAACGTGTTCTGCTGCCGCAGCGGGACTTCCATGCATTCCGAAAGGCGCAGGATCATGGCCCGCGTCGGCTGCGACCGACCGTTCTCGATGAAACTCAGATGCCGGGCAGACACACCGGCTCGGGCCGACAGCCCCAACTGACTGAGTCGACGACGGTCACGCCACTCGCGCAACAGGATTCCGACGGGCCGCTCCAGATCGGTCGTGGTCATGAAACCAACGTAGCGACCTGCGGTAACGCGGTCCATTACCTCTCAGGTAATCGACTCCGTGCCGCGGCGGCGGCACTGTGATCTCAGAGCGCTTCGCCGGCAGGGCAAGCCCGAAATCCGAAAGGCCGCAACGATGAACCAATTCGACGAACTCGTCGTCCGCTACCTCGAGACCTGGAACGAATCCGACGCAGACAAAAGACGCGAACTGATCGAGCGTCATTGGTCCCCGGATGCGCGCTACGTCGACCCTCTCGGCGAGGCAGTCGGCCCCCACGCCATCGACACCATGATCGCCGCGGTGCAAGACCAGTTCCCCGGCATGCGCTTCAGCCTCGCCGGACCGGTCGATTCTCATCACCGACAGGCGCGGTTCGGTTGGAATCTCGGAATGCCGGGCAGTGATCCCGTCATCGTGGGCTTCGATGTAGCCGAACACGACGCACAGGGCCGCTTGACGTCCGTTCTCGGATTTCTGGACAAGGTGCCGTCATGAGCGCCCCGGCGTACGGCGTTGCATACCTGCGCAGCGTGAACATGGGGCCTGAGATCGTCGAGTATCTGGAGCGAATCGATGCAACGTTGGCGCCGTTCAGCGGGAAGTTCCTTGTTCACGGCGCGAAGTCCGACGTTCGCGAAGGTGATTGGTCCGGCAACCTCGTCGTGATCGAGTTTCCAGACATGGCGAGCGCCGCCGCATGGTACGAATCGCCTGCGTATCGCGAGATCATCCCGCTGCGCGCCGACAACTCCGACGGCACGGTCTTCCTGGTCGACGGTGTCGACCAACCCCACAAGGCCACCGACATACTTGCGTGAACGCACGAGAGCGGTTCCCCGGTCAGGGAACCGCTCTCGTGCTGTGTCTGGTCAGGCCCCGATGAGACGCGCCGCCAGGTAGCTCTCGACCTGGTCCAACGCCACCCGCTCCTGCGCCATGGAATCGCGCTCACGAACCGTCACCGCGTGATCCTCGAGCGTGTCGAAGTCCACCGTGATGCAGAACGGTGTGCCGATCTCGTCCTGACGACGGTAACGGCGGCCGATGGCCCCGGCGTCGTCGAACTCGACGTTCCAGTGCTGACGCAACGTGGCCGCCAGGTCCTTCGCCTTCGGGGTCAGGTCGGCGTTGCGTGACAGCGGGAGCACTGCCGCCTTCACCGGCGCGAGACGGCGATCGAGGCGCAGCACGGTCCGCTTGTCGACTCCACCCTTGGCATTGGGAGCCTCGTCCTCGGTGTAGGCATCCACGAGGAACGCCATCAACGAGCGAGTGAGCCCGGCTGCAGGCTCGATGACGTACGGCGTGTACCGATCGCCCGTCGTCTGGTCGTAATAGTTGAGCTCCGTGCCCGAGTGCTTGGAGTGTGTAGACAGATCGAAGTCGGTGCGGTTGGCAACGCCTTCGAGTTCGCCCCATTCGCTGCCCTGGAAGTGGAAGCGGTACTCGATGTCGACCGTCCGCTTGGAGTAGTGCGAGAGCTTGTCCTGCGGGTGCTCGAACAGACGCAAGTTGTCGCGATTGATACCGAGGCCGGTGTACCAGTCCATCCGGTAGTCGATCCAGTACTGGTGCCACTCTTCGTCCTCGCCGGGCTTGACGAAGAACTCCATCTCCATCTGTTCGAA
>JAAZAD010000193.1 GCA_012514505.1 Rhodococcus sp. (in: high G+C Gram-positive bacteria)
CCCATGACGACGCCGCCGTCCTCGGGAATCCTGCATATCTCGTGCTCGATCGGTTCGGAGCCGTCGTCCGGTGTGTAGGTGATGGTGACGGTGCCGGCTCCGGGGACCTTGAAGTCTGTGGCACGGTACTGGTCGCCGAATGCGTGACGGCCGACGATGACCGGCTTCGTCCAACCCGGAACCAGCCTGGGCACGTTGGAGATGATGATAGGTGCACGGAAGATGGTGCCGCCGAGGATGTTACGGATGGTGCCGTTGGGTGACCGCCACATCTTCTTCAGGCCGAACTCTTCGACGCGCGCCTCGTCCGGGGTGATGGTCGCGCACTTGACACCGACGCCGTGCTTCTTGATGGCGTTCGCGGAATCGATGGTGACCTGGTCGTCGGTCGCATCACGGTTCTCGATGCCGAGGTCGTAGTACTCGAGATCCACATCCAGGTAGGGATGAATGAGATTGTCCTTGATGAACCGCCAGATGATGCGAGTCATCTCGTCGCCGTCGAGTTCGACGACCTTACCCTCAACCTTGATCTTGGACATACGCGGTTCGTGTCCTCCTCGGACGGCAGTCGAGTCCCCGAGCGACCGCACTTCCGGAATGCGGCCGCGTTCAGCTCAGGCGTGTGAGCATGACTCCGCACGCGTCGGGTGCGGAGCCAAACAGAACAAGCGTACTGCTATTCGATGCGCACACAACCCCGGTTGCCACCCCGCAAGCACTACTGATCGGTAACTTTCGTTGTGCTCGAGCACCGGCGGAGGGAAGGTCGAGAGCCGCGTGTCGAGCCCTACGATCCAGCCGTTAGACTGCCGACGAGGTCATGAGTGCCAGCGCGAAGCCCCGGCTTGCTGGTCGGCAACCCTCCGGCCAGGGTGGGGTGCTCCGGGTGAGGACACGGTCGTCGGCGCACCGCGGGCGACAAGCCGGCTCTTGGGAGGTTCGAAATGCTGATGGACTGTCGATACCGGCTCTCGTCCCAGTGCCCCGACATGGCAAGCAGGACACATTGACCATCACCACTGGCCTCGAGGCGGTCGCATCTTGACAACAGGTACCAACCGTCGACGAATCGAACTTCCCGCAGAAGACGGAAAGCTCGACACCGTCGACATCGGCAGCATCACCCTCGAAAGCGGTGACATCCTCCCCGATGTCACCGTCGCTCTGCAGCGGTGGGGCGCGCTGTCACCCACCCGCGACAACGTCGTGCTCGTCGAGCACGCGCTGACCGGAGACTCACACATCACGGGACCGGCCGGACCGGATCACCCGTCGCCGGGCTGGTGGTCCGGCATGGTCGGCCCCGGCGCGCCGATCGACACCGACCGGTGGTGTGTGGTGGCCACGAACGTCCTCGGCGGATGCCAGGGCACCACCGGCCCCGGCAGCACCGCGCCCGACGGCAAACCGTGGGGCTCACGATTCCCGCGGATCACCATCCGCGATCAGATCACCGCGGAAGCCGCCCTTCTCGACGTCCTCGGCATCGAGACATTGGCCGCGGTGACGGGTGGATCGATGGGCGGCATGCGTTCGCTCGAATGGGTCGTCACCCACCCGAGCCGAGTGCGTGCGGCACTGGTCCTGGCGGTCGGCGCCCGCGCAACCGCGGATCAGATCGGTGTCCAGAGCACCCAGATCGCTGCCATCATGGCGGATCCGGACTGGCAGGGCGGCGATTACTACGAGACCGGCCGCCGACCCGAGACCGGGCTGGGTGTCGCGCGGCGCATGGCCCATCTCTCGTATCGCAGCGAGGAGGAACTCGACTCGCGGTTCGCCAACCTCCCTCAAGACGACGAGGATCCGTGGCGTGACGGACGCTACGCCGTGCAGAGCTATCTCGACCACCAGGCGCAGAAGCTCGTCAAGCGGTTCGACCCCGGGACCTACGTGGTTCTGAGCGACGCGATGAACCGGCACGACGTAGGCCGCGGTCGCGGTGGCATCGAGGCCGCATTGGCGAGCACACAGGTACCGACGATCGTCGCGGGCGTCGATTCGGATCGTCTCTACCCGATTCGATTGCAGCAGGAGATCGCAGACGGTCTCCCCCATTGCGCCGGGCTGCGCGTGCTCGAATCACGCGACGGACACGACGGCTTCCTCACCGAGGCCGACGCGGTCGCGAAGTTGCTCGTCGAGCTGATGGAACTGGCGAGCGCGTAGCCGCGCTCGCCGGCCTGTTCCACCGAGTGGGCTAACCCGTACCCAAGGGGTCGATCGAGACAGCCAGTCCGACGATCGCCCCGCCCATGGCGAGCATCGCGGCCACGTCGAAGCGTTTGCCTCGCACCGCGAGCACTCCCACCTGATCGGAGTCGAGAGCCCACCGGAGGATCCCCGCGAGGATCATCGCACCACCGAACACGAATGCGCCTCGGCGCCAGCGATCGGCCAGCACGAGGACCACCGCCGCGACGATCACCAGGGCAACCGCCAGCAACGGCAGGTTCAATCGTGTGAGTCGCACCGAACTGGCCATCTGCCGGTTGCTCAGAGACCGGCGTCGTGCTCGGCGCGTTCGACGACATTCGTCAGCAGGAACGCGCGGGTGAGC
>JAAZAD010000194.1 GCA_012514505.1 Rhodococcus sp. (in: high G+C Gram-positive bacteria)
CGCGGGGTGTCAGCCTTGCTGACGACAGCCTTGCCGTCGAGGCGACGGGTCACCTTGGTGGCCTTGTGCTCCATGAGGTGGCGGCGACCGGCCTTCTGGCGCAGGATCTTTCCGCTGCCCGACACCTTGAATCGCTTCGCGGTGCCGCTGTGGGTCTTCGACTTGGGCATGAAATCCTCAGTTCTGTATTTCTGTCGTGCCGATGGAATCGGATCTAGCTGGTCGGAGCCTCTGTGGACTGATCTCCGGACGCCGGCTCCGCGGGCTTGGTCGGGGTTGCGCGTTGGGCAGGCGGTGCAGCAGCACTCTCCTGAGCCTTCACGCGTGTCTTTGCACCCTTGTGAGGTGCGAGCACCATGGTCATGTTGCGGCCGTCTTGCTTCGCCGACGTTTCGACGAAGCCGAGGTCGGCGACATCTGCACCCAATCGCTGCAGAAGGCGGAATCCCAGCTCGGGCCGAGACTGCTCACGGCCACGGAACATGATCGTGACCTTGACCTTCGATCCGGCCTCGAGGAAGCGAACGACATTGCGCTTCTTCGTCTCGTAGTCGTGATCGTCGATCTTCGGGCGGAGCTTCTGCTCCTTGATGACCGTCAACTGCTGGTTCTTACGCGATTCACGCGCCTTCTGCGCAGCTTCGTACTTGAACTTGCCGTAGTCCATGATCTTGCAGACCGGCGGACGGGCGTCGGGCGCCACCTCGACCAGATCGAGGTCGGCGTCGAGAGCCAAGCGGAGTGCATCTTCAACACGCACGATGCCCACCTGTTCGCCGCCGGGTCCGACGAGACGGACTTCGGGAACTCGGATGCGCTCGTTGATGCGAGTCTCAGTGCTGATGGGGCCTCCTAGGTTGAACGGGCTGGTCTTCGTGACCGCCCGCAGCCTGTACCGCCCGCTTCCCAACAAAAAAGCCCCGCTGCGGTGACCTGTCACCTTGCGGGGCCCGATGTCGACCGATCTCGCAATCCCTTCCGACGATTGTCGGAGAGTTCACGCCCTCAGTTCCTGAGGAACCTGGCAGACGCGAGGTCGAACCAGGTGACCGGACCACTGAACAGCGATTGTGCATGCCGTACAGGGTGGGAGTCGGACTCCACTTGCTGCCCCCGAATTGGTTCGAGGGCGGTCGTTGCGATCCAGAATAGCATTCGCCCACGTCGCGAGCGAATCGCCACCGAATGAGCCCCGACACTCGCGGGATGGAATCATTGTCGTCATGACCGACGACTTCGAAGCCGACCCCAACGACCCCGTGCGCGAACTCGCGGACGTTCCCGCGGTGGAGGTCATCAGCCGTGCCGCAGTGATGCTGATGAGTTCGGGGGCCGAAAAGCTCGGACTGTCCGACCCGAACCCTGACGAGAGCCCACACCGTGACCTCGACGAGGCACGGCGCGTCATCACGGCGCTCGCAGGACTGGTCACGTCATCGGTCGAGTACCTCGGACCGCATGCCGGCCCTATCCGTGAAGGCCTGCAAGCCTTGCAGCGCGCCTTCCGGGAAGCATCGCCGTATCCGGACGAGCCCGGTAAGGGCCCCGGGGAGAAGTACACCGGCGCTGTGCACTGACCGGGCCGTGCCGAAAGCGAACAAGACCACTGCCACGTCGGCGAGCGTCGAGGCGCATCTCGCCGCAATCGCGGACCCGATTCGGCGGCACGACTGTCGGCGCCTCGCCGCGATACTGACAGAGGTCTCGGGCGAGCCCGCAACGATGTGGGGATCGAGCATCATCGGATTCGGAAGCAGGCACTACAAGTACGACAGCGGGCACGAGGGCGACACCGCCTTGGTCGGCTTCGCTTCACGTGCAGCCGGCTTGACGCTGTACCTGACGCTCGATTTCGCCGAGCACGAGGATTCGCTCGTACGTCTCGGCAAGCACAAGCTCGGCAAAGGTTGCCTGTACATCAAACGTCTGTCCGACGTCGACGAGTCCGTCCTGACCGGTCTGCTCGCCGAGTCGGTGGATGCTGCGCGGGGCCTGTCTCGGTAATCGCCGGCCTCGGTAGTCCCGAACAAAACATTCGGTCGCTGCCGCCCTCGAAGACGAGGGCCACGGGGTGAGCGCGCTGACACTTCCCGGCCTCGACGATGTACGCACCGACCGGAGCAGCATCACTCTCGACGACCATGTCGCCGCAGTCGTCGACGCCATTGACTCCGCAGCAGCAGACCAGGTGATCCTTGTCGCCCACAGCGGCGCCGGCCCTGTTGCCTACATGGCCACCGACGCCCGGCCGCAGCGGATCAGCCGCGTCGTCTACGTGGACAGCGGACCGATGCCCGCGGGCAGCAGCATTCGCGACGACCTCGACGGCGTGAACGAGATCCCCTTTCCTGCGTGGTCCGAGCTCGAAGCCGAGGGCAACAGCCTCGACGGACTCGACGACGCGGCCCTCGAACGTTTTCGGAACGGAGCGGTCCCCCACCCTGCCGGACCCGCTCGGGACGCGGTTCATCTATCGGACGACCGCCGCCTCGACGTGCCGACCACCGTCGTCTGCAACAGCTTCCCTTCAGCGGTGATTGCGGAAATCGCCGCGAGTGGCCACCCCATGGCCGCCGAGCTCGCGTCTCTGAAATCGGTGAACTACGTCGACCTGCCGACGGGACACTGGCCGATGTAGTCGCGCGCGGACGACCTCGCCAAGGCCCTGCACGACACCGCAGGCGACTGAACGGCCCGCATCGGCCATCACCGGACCTGACGATCAGCTCTTCGTTGCCACCTTCTTCACGGCGCGCTTGCGAGCAGTCGGTTTCTTGACCTGCTTCACCGGTGCGGCCGGCCGCGCCTCGAGGACCTCACGAAGGAACTTGCCGGTATAACTCTCCGGTACCTGAGCAACGTCCTCCGGTGTGCCTTCCGCGACGACCTGTCCGCCGCCGGAACCACCTTCGGGACCCATGTCGACGATCCAGTCGGAAGTCTTGATGACGTCGAGATTGTGTTCGATGACGATGACGGTGTTGCCCTTGTCGACGAGACCGTTCACCACCGCCAGCAGCTTTCGAATGTCCTCGAAATGCAGACCCGTGGTTGGCTCGTCCAGGATGTACACCGTCCGGCCGGTGGAACGCTTCTGCAATTCTGCGGCCAGTTTGACGCGTTGCGCTTCACCACCCGAGAGGGTGGGTGCCGGCTGGCCGAGGCGGACGTATCCGAGGCCGACCTCGACAAGCGTCTTGAGGTATCGGTGAATGGACGTGACCGGTTCGAAGAATTCGGCGGCCTGCTCGATCGGCATGTCGAGCACTTCCGCGATCGTCTTGCCCTTGTAGTGCACCTCGAGCGTTTCGCGGTTGTATCGCGCTCCCTGGCACACCTCACAGGGGACGTACACGTCGGGAAGAAAGTTCATCTCGATCTTCAAGGTGCCGTCACCCGAGCATGCCTCGCACCGGCCGCCCTTGACGTTGAACGAGAATCGACCCGGCTGGTATCCGCGGACCTTCGCCTCGGTGGTGGCCGCGAACAGTGTCCGGATCTTGTCGAACACGCCCGTATACGTAGCGGCGTTGGACCGGGGGGTCCGGCCGATCGGTGACTGATCGACCTGAACCAGCTTGTCGAGTTGATCGAGTCCGTTGATCCTCGTGTGGCGACCAGGCACCTGCCGGGCGCCGTTGAGCTTGTTGGCCATCACCATCGCCAGGATGTCGTTGACGAGCGTCGACTTTCCCGAGCCCGATACACCGGTGACCGTGGTGAGAACGCCGAGCGGGAAGCTCACATCGATGCCGTGGAGGTTGTGCTCCCGGGCCCCGACAACCGTTACCTGACGCTTGCGGTCGATCGGTCGACGCTCGGCCGGAACCTCGATGAATCGTCGACCGGCCAGATATGCGCCCGTGAGCGACTCTTCGCATTCGAGAAGTTCCTGGTACGGGCCACTGTGCACCACTTTGCCGCCGTGCTCTCCGGCGAGTGGACCGATGTCGACAACCCAATCCGAGGTTCGGATGGTGTCCTCGTCGTGTTCGACGACGATCAGTGTGTTTCCCAGGTTCCGGAGCCTGGTGAGCGTTTCGATGAGCCGGCGGTTGTCGCGTTGGTGCAGGCCGATCGACGGCTCGTCCAGAACGTAGAGGACGCCCACGAGACCAGAGCCG
>JAAZAD010000195.1 GCA_012514505.1 Rhodococcus sp. (in: high G+C Gram-positive bacteria)
CCCGCCGCCCAGATCGCGAAGTCGGCCACCGCCCACTCGTAGCGGGTTTGCGACATGATCGCGACGCGGTCGCCCGGCTGGACACCCGCCGCGGCGAGACCCTTCGCGAGCGCAGTCGCCTGGTCGCGGAACTCGCTGACCGTCACGTCAACCAGGTGGCCGCCGAGATGCCGGCCGAAGCTGACGTGTTCGGGGTCGACTCGCATCCTGTCGTCCAGAAGGTCGCAGACCGAGCGAAGCTCGGGCCGCTCGATCAGCGGCGGGACTGTGATCTCACGCATGTGGGTGCCTAACGTTCGTGTCGCGCGCAGCGCGCTGCCCGAAACACTAACACACATCCATCGCCAAGATAGCAAATAGCCAGGCTACTTATTTGGTGTGGGTGAGTAATCCGGCGTTGGGTGGGGTGTGCGCGGGCGTGCGCTCAGGGTGGGTGTGCCCGTGACGTCGGCGACTCGGTGGCAACGGGGCTGGGCCGCGCCCGCTCGCGGTGGGTGTGCCCGTGGGGGCGCCTGGGGGTGTGGTTGACGCCGGGCGATGAGAGCGCCGCCGCGGTGCCGGTCTCGGCGCGCGTCAGCTGCCGCTGACGATCCTGACGGCGCAGAGCTCGTCGCCGATCACGAGATCCGTTGGTCGGAACGTGCCGGCGCTCTCCTCGAGGTAGCCGGTGAGCAGTCCCTTGTGCATCGCGCAGACGAGCGGCATCCTCTCGTCCGAGACGGTGCCGCGGAAGGGGCAGCGCGTGAATGTGAGCGTGTCGGCCTCGCAGGTCGTGCCGAAACCGCGCTCGGCGAGGTGTTCGGCCATAGCCTCGACGACGCCGTCCTCGGGTAGCTCGGGGTCGGGGAGGCCCTGTCCCCACGAGTGTCCCGCTGCCTCCATCGCGCCTTCAGGATCCGCCGAGCTGGTCGCGATGTGCGCGAGGAGTGCGTCCGCCAGTTCCAGCAGGTGGGCGGTCCCCACGGTTGGCGAGCCAAGGGTCGCGGTGTAGAGCAGCGGCGGGCGACCGAGTGAGGGGACTGTCTGCCTGTGCGAGCAGTCCTCACCGACAGGCCGATCAAGCTGCCAGGAGGCCGACCTCGATCAGCAGATGATCGCCCAGCGCGCGGAGTTCGACACGTGCCCCCTGAGCTCCACCATCTGTACTTGGGTTTTTGATATAAAGATTTGAGTACGGTCTGAACCCCCCCGAGTTCCGCGTTTTACTAGGTAATTCGCGGGATTCGAGGGGTTTTCTGTCGTGCTTCGACGGATGGGTTTGGCGCAGGAGGCGACCCGTGGCGGTGAGATTCTGGCGGTCGGCGCCGTGCCGCAACGTGCTGTACTGGGTGAGCCAACCAAACTATCGAGGCCGCTCATTGTCCTGAGTCACCGTACAATCGTGGACACTGCATACTGTCGCCGCATTGAGGACTAGAGTCCGCTGATTCGCGCCTTTGCCGCTGTCACGGTGAGTTCCCCTCGATGGTCAAGTCCCTTTGATTGGCGATAGCGGGGATCGGCGATGACACCGTGCCGGAGATCGTGGAGCCCGGGCCACAGAAGGCCGGGAGCTGAGGCACACTCGATGGGTTCGCCAGCCAGGTCGGCGATTCGAGGCGCGTGCTCTGGGGCAGGTCGATCTCAAGCGTGATCGGCTCGGTGACATCTGCCTCGTTGGCGCTGAGCGTGACTCGGTAGAACGCGAAGTCTCCCGAGCGAATGGTGCCATTACTGTCCGAGGAGTCGTAGCCAGATGCGTCCGAGTCGTTGAACGGCGCAAGGCCGTCGGCAACTGACACGCTGGCAGAAAGTACTGGGGTGCCGGTCTGAGTGACGACGACGTCGGCCTGCGGCGTGATCGCGACGTCCTCGTCCACGGGTGCGGACTCGACGTCCTCAACTGGCACCGTGGCGTCAGTGGTCTCCGTGGTTTCAGCAGCCGGGGCGGCCGGCTCGGTCGTATCGGCCGGTGTCGAATCCGGCGCCACCTCGAGCGGCTCGGCCGCGGGCGTCACCTCCGGTTCGATGGGTTGAGCATACGAAGGAATACCTGCGCCGACGAAAACTGCTCCCGAGAGTGCCGAAAATTCCGCTGGGAATCCGCACCCACGCCGACGTGGAAAATGCCAACACTGACCGAAAACGCTACCAGTAGTACCGCGATCGAGCAGTACATTTTAGAGGCTTGAATGGGTGAAAATCGGCCTTTCGAGGGTGGTCGTTATTGCACGCGTTTGAAGGTTTGTGTTTGCCGAGGTCAGGGGGTAATTTTGGCGTCTGCGTCAAATGCCCGGGTAGTACGAACTGTGGACGGGTGAGCCACCCTTGGGCCACTTCTCGGTGACGTCCTCGACCGTGAAGTAGCTGCCGCCTAGGCGTGTCCAATCGTTGGTGGGGTGCTGGTTCGAGATCACCGCAATGCCGCCAGGGCGCAGCACTCGGTAGAACTCGTGCATGAGAGCCGCAGGGTCGTCCACGTAGTGAAGGACGAGAGCGCACACGACGACGTCCGCGCTCTCGTCCGGCAAGAAGTCGAGCGGTTCATCGAGGTCGTGTGCCCGAAACTCGGCCCCGGGGATCCGCGGTCTCGTCGTCGACGACGA
>JAAZAD010000196.1 GCA_012514505.1 Rhodococcus sp. (in: high G+C Gram-positive bacteria)
GACCCGATCCCGACGCGCACCGACCTGGCCAAGGCGCTCATTGCGCACTTCACAGGGCACCTGTCGGTGTCCGCGACCATGCGGGCACACGACGGGATCGGAACGAGCCAGGCGCACCGGACGGTTTCGACCGGAATCATGACGGTGTCGGTCGCGTTCCACGACCCGGTCCGATGGGACGGATGGTTGCTCTATTCCCACGAAAGCACGCAGGTGGGTGGCGGAATGTCCTACGTGCGAGGACAGGTGCACACCGAAAGCGGGGAACTGCTCGCCTCGTTCACCCAGGAAGCGATGATCCGGCCGGTGCAGGCCGACCATTCCGCGATCCCCGCGAGCGCGCGGTTGTGAGACCGCAGGATCACAGCACAGGAGAACATCGATGAGTGTGCACGACGAGACACGTCCCCGGGGCAGCGCGGGTTTCGCGGACCGCCCCGACTACCGGGTCGATATCCATGCCCGCCGCAACGTGGTCCGCGCGACCCTGGACGGGGTGCTCCTCGCCGAGACCACAGCATCCCTGCTGGTCGACGATCAGGACCACGGCCTGGTGTTCTACTTCCCACGCGCGGACGTCGCGGTGGAACTGACACCGGCCGAAGACTCCGGGTCGCGGTGTCCGTTCAAGGGCGAGGCCACCTATTGGCGTTTCGATGGGGACGGCGAGCAGCCGCTGTGCTGGAGCTACGAGGAGCCGTGGGAGCAAGTCGCTCGGATACGTGGATTCGTGGCGTTCTACCAGGACGCCGTGACCGTGAGCGTGGGGCAGGCCCATCCTGCGGTGTCGGGGCGCTGAGCAGAAGGCGACGGGTGGCGCAGGCGAGGGCGCCGCAGGGAGTGCGAGGATGCTGGTATGCCTTCGATCACGCATGCCGATGCCCAGGGTCTGTGCAACTTCGTCGACCTGTCTCCCTCACCGTTTCATGTGTGCGCGACCGTTGCGGCAACTCTGACCGACAACGGGTTCACCGAGCTCGACGAGACCAGCGGCTGGCCTGCCGATCCGGGTAGGTACTACGTGATCCGGGGCGGCTCGCTGATCGCGTGGAGCACCGAAGGCGACGAGCCGAGCCCGGCCCGGCCGTTCCGCATCGTCGGGGGACACACCGACAGCCCGAATCTGCGGGTCAAGCAGCATCCGGATCTCGCGTCGGCCGGTTGGCAGCTCGTAGGACTCGAGCCGTACGGCGGGGCGTGGCTCAATTCGTGGCTCGACCGCGACCTCGGGGTGTCCGGACGGTTCACCGTCCGCTCCGGTCACACGACCGAGGACGTGCTCGTGTGTGTCGACAAGCCGGTTCTGCGCGTGCCGCAGCTCGCCATCCACCTGTCGGAAGACCGGAAGGGTGTGCAGCTCGATCCGCAGCGCCACGTCAACGGTGTGTGGGGCATCGGGGGCGAGCCCCGGTCGTTCATCGAGTATCTCGCGGAGCAGACGGGCATCGACGCCTCCGCGGTCCTCGGCTGGGAACTGATGACGCACGACCTGGCGCCGAGCTCACTCGTCGGCGCAGCCGGAGAGCTGGTCAGCGCGCCGCGACTGGACAACCAGGCCACCTGCTACGCCGGCCTGCAGGCGCTGCTCGCCGCGACCGAGCACGTCGCCGAGCATGCGGGACCGATGCCTGTGCTGGCCCTGTTCGATCACGAGGAGGTCGGCAGCATGTCCGACCGCGGGGCGTTCTCCGATC
>JAAZAD010000197.1 GCA_012514505.1 Rhodococcus sp. (in: high G+C Gram-positive bacteria)
AAAAAATCAATCTTGTGGCACAAGAAATCCAAAACACACTATCGAGTTCTCAAAGAACACACACCCACCAGCACCAACCAGGCACAACCCAGCCGAACTCCAGCAGACATCTGAAATTATCTTGCAATCACCCCGTCTCCGAGGCGACCTTTCCAGCCTACCAGGCCAGAACTTCCTGTGCAATCCACGCATTTCATCAACCCAGAAGAGAGAAAGAAACTCTGCGAGGCGCAGGACCGCTACTCTACCCACACCACGGCAGCGAGTGCAACTCGCCGACAACCAGGGGGATTTCGCTCGCCAGACCCTGTCGGGCTGACCTGGAATAAGTTACGCAGGTGCGTCAGGAAGGTCAAACCTGCTGGTCGATCACCTGAAGAGTACGTATCACCGCAGGTCAAGCGCCTGAACTCCGCTTCAGCAGTGGCCGATTTCGACGATCCGCCTGCGAAAGGCCGTGTGTGATCCGCACCATGTGTATTCGGCGAGCCGTCGACAACCGCCCCTGACCTGTCCTTTTGGTCAGTTCTCCGGCCGCTTCGGTCAGTTACTCGCCACCCGTACCGCTCGTAGCGTCAAGTCATGAGCACTGCAGCGTTGGATAGCCAGCCCGAAGCGACACCATTCGGTTCGCCCCTGATGGTGACCGCGCGTCGTCTCCCCGAATCGGAGGAAGGGTTCGGCACCGCGGAGTCGAACCGATTGTGTTGGCGGCGTGCCGGCAACGCGCTCAGCCTGGTGCACTCCTACTCCCCTTCCGACATCAGCGACGCCGCGGTCATCACCGAGTTGTCCGCCCTTGTCGAGGCCGGTGCCATTCATGGACAAACCGAGTTCGAGTCGGCGGCCGTCGCGCTGATCACAAGCGTCGACGAGGACGACCAGATCGCGTGGCGCGCTTTCTACGCGAACTCGGTGGCAGAGCTGCAGGCAGGTACCGCAGCCTTCAGCCCCGTCCATCGCCGCGGTCGCTCCCTGTTGCGCGGCGAGTCGGTGTTGGAGATCGGCTGCTGCTTCGGATTCTTCGCCTTGCAGTGCGCAGCGGACGGCCTCTCGGTGACGGCGTCGGACATCTGCACGGGGGCCCTGGAACTCCTGGATGATGCGTCGAAGCACCTCGGGCTTCCTGTCGAGACCGTGCCCGGCGATGTTCGTCGACTCCCGTTCAGCGACGATCATTTCGACACTGTGACGGTTCTGCATCTGCTGGAACATCTCGATCCGGAGGACGTCGATCGAGCGATCACCGAATCGTTGCGGGTCGCGCGCCGTCGCGTGCTGATCGCAGTTCCCTACGAGGAGGAGGCCAGTCCGCACTTCGGTCACCTCCAGACCGTCACGGAGGAGCACCTTCGGCACTGGGCGCGCCACCTCGATCCCGGGCGTTTTCGCATCTTCACTGATCACGGCGGTTGGCTGGTGATCGACCTCGACTGACCGCGGTCGGTGTGGCGGTCAGATGAGTCCCCTCTTGCTGGCCACGTAGACCGCGTCGGTCCGTTTCGACACTCCCAACTTTCGAATCACGTTGCGGATGTGGAACTTGACCGTGGATTCGGAGATGAAGAGCGCCTGGCCGATCTGCGCATTGGATTTGCCGTCTGCCAGGAGTTTCAGCACCTGGCGTTCCCGGTCAGTCAGGTCGGCGGCAGCATCGTGCTCCCCCGACACGGTTCGGAGAACAATGGCGGCGCTGCGGGGATCGAAGGCGCTGCCGCCGGTGGACACCGTGCGGATCGCGCGCACCAACTCGGTGGTGTCGACGTCCTTGACCACGTACCCGCGCGCCCCGGCCCGAACGGCTCGCACCACGAGGTCGTCGTCCAAGAACGTCGTGAGCACCAGCGTCGAGACCGTCGGGTATCGGCTGCTGATCTCTCGAATCAATCGAAGGCCCTCGTACTCGGTTCCCGCCGTCAGCTTGAGGTCGACCACCACCACGTCAGGCGCACAGTGCGCCACCTCGGCGAGCGCCGCGTCGAATGAGCCCGCCTCGCCGACGACGGCGACTTCGTCGTCGCGGTCGAGAAGCGATCGCAGCCCCTCACGCAGGAGTGCGTGGTCGTCGACGAGGACCGTGCGGATCGGCCTCGCACCGGTCGGCGTGGAGGTCGGCGATCGTCTGTTCATCTCACACCTCTTCTAAACGGTCAGGTCGCCTGCGGCACCTGGTTCGATGATCGGAAGGACCACCGCGATACGGATGCCACCCAGGCGTGACCTGCGGATACGCAGGTTGCCTCCAATTTCCTCCGCCCGCGAGGCCATGTTCGCCAAGCCTCGGTGACGAGTCGCGGCAGGATCACCCGCGCGGGCCGCCCGAAGTAGGGTGCGGAGTCCGACGGGGTCGCCACCGCCGTCATCGTCCACCCACAGCGTGACGGTTCCATCGGCGTAACCGAGGGTCACGATCACTTCAGACGCTCCCGAATGGACCGCGGCGTTGAAGAGTGATTCGCCCGCGATCCGGAGCACTGCGTGCTGGATGTCGCCGGGCAGGTCCCGAGGACGGCCCCGGACGGCGACCGACGTGCGAGTGGCGACCGGCATGTGCAGGGCGCACAGTTCGTCGAGCGTCGAGACGATGCTCGACGACGACGCCGGCGCCTCCGAGAGGGTGTAGATCGCATTGCGAAGCTGCCCCATGGCATCTCGCGAGAGCCGGACGGCTTTATCGAGGTGATCGGCGCCCGATCCGCTCACGTAGCCGCGGCACAGTTCCATCTGGAGTCCGGCCGACAGCACCGACTGGCCGACCGAGTCGTGCAGTTCCCTGGCGATGCGCGCACGCTCGCCGTTGAGGAGCGCGGTGCGTTGAACCGCGGAGAGCTCACGCTGGGTGCGCAGCAACTCGTCGTTACGCTCGGCAAGCTCTTCCGCTCGTCGGTTGGCCTCGGTGAAGAGCGAGGCGTTCACCATCGCCACGGTCGCTTGACCGGCCAGGATTCGGAGGACCATGAGGTCGGCGGGGTCGATGCCGTGGTCGGGAGGAGTCCACGCCGAGAGTCCGCCGACGACCTCGCCGTCGAGCTCGACCGGGACGTGGATGTGATTGCCGCCCACCAGCGGGCCGCGCAGCATCTCGTCCTCTCCGCGAAGCACGTCGTTGAGCCGATTGAGCACCGGGTCCGGCAGATCGGTCGGGACGGTGGCCGCGCGGACGCCCTCGAAGGCGAGCAGTTGTCCCTCACCGGAGGCGATCAGGTGGCGCGGTCCGGTCTCACCCAACTTTCCATCGGCCAGGGCGAACAGCACCCAATCCGCCCCGAGGTGATCGCGGACCGTCTCGACCACCGCGACGACCAGCGCTTCGGGGCCGGCCGCAGTCTGGACCAGTGCTTTCGAGATCCCTTCGAGGGCAGTCATCACCCGGCTCAGCCGCGCCGCCGTGCCTCGGAACTCGGCGTAGTGCCCTCCCTTGACCGTCCGCAGACCGACGAGGCTGGCGAGGTCCGGTTCGGGCGCGCTCATGTCTACATCGCCTGCTTGTAAAGGTCCAGGATCCCCGACTCCTCGGGACGCCGAGGGTTGGTGATCATGCACGAATCGGCCAGTGCGTGTCTGGTGAGCAGATCGAGGTCAGCGGCCTGCACGCCCAGCGGTGCCAGGGTGTCCGGCATCCCGACGCGGCCGGCGAGCCGCGCGACCCCGTCCGCCAATCGATCGGCGACGGTCCGCGGATCCCCCGAGGTGTCGAGACCGACGGCGTCGGCGAGGCTGACGAAGTCGTCGGCGCACACGAGGGCGTTGTAGCGGATCACGTGCGGCAGCAGGACGGAGTTGATGGTGCCGTGCGGGGCGTCGCAACGACCGCCGACGGGATGGCTCATCGCATGTGCGGCACCGAGGATCGCATTGGTGAACGCCATGCCCGCGCGCAGTGACGCCATGGCCATCTCCTCTCCGGCGTCCCGATCAGTGGGGTCGTCGACCAGTCGTGCGAGATTGGTCCAGACCCCCGCGAGAGACTGCAGGGCCAGCGAATCAGTCAGGCGCCCGTGGGCCAGCGAGACGTACGCCTCAACGCAGTGCGTGAGGGTGTCCATGCCCGCCTGAGCGGTCACTTCGGCCGGCGCGGTGGTGAGCAGGGTCGGATCGATGACCGTGACGTTCGGGACCAGCGTGCGCCCGATGATGGTGATCTTGGTCAGTCGCTCGGGGTCGTTGATGATGCAGAACTGTGAGACGTCCGCGCCGCTCCCCGCCGTCGTCGGAACCGCCACCAGCGGTGGCAGCGGATGTTCGACGCGATCGATGCCCTCGTACTCCAGGATCACTCCCCCGTTCGACGCGAGGACCGCAACGCCTTTGGCCGCGTCGATCACCGAGCCCCCGCCGAGAGCGATGATCCCGTCGGCGCCGTGCGCTCGATAGGCGGCGAAACCGCTCGAGACCTCACCCGCCCGCGGATTGGGCGACACGTCCAGGTAGCTCGCCGCCACCAGGCCCTGGGCGCGGAGATCCTCGAGCAGTCGCCCGTACCAGGGGGTGTGCTCAAGCTTGCGGTCGGAGACCACGAGGGGTCGTCGCACGCCGAGGCCGGACGCCGCCGCGCCGGCCTCGGGAAAGGAGCCCGGACCCACGACGATCTCGGGTGTATGGAACTTCGCGACCCGGTTCGGGGCGGGTCGCGTGCCGCCGATTCTGCTCATCGATCGACACCTCCTATCGCCCCTGCGACGCTACCGCGCTCACCGGAGAGCCGCGCCCAGTTCGTCGCAGCGAGTCAGGATCTCAGCACCGTCGCGAGCACTGACGACGCCATCGCAGTACTCCTCGTATTCGTCTAGCGCACAACCGGTTTGGCCCCAATAACGAGACGGCTCCGGGGTCAGCCAGGCAACGCGATAGGCCCGTCGCGCGAGGTCTGCGAACAGGTCGACCCGCGGGTCGAAGGCATTGCTCCGAGCGTCGCCGACCACCAGCAC
>JAAZAD010000198.1 GCA_012514505.1 Rhodococcus sp. (in: high G+C Gram-positive bacteria)
AGCACCGTGGGACCCGACCCGTTGTCGAGCACTGCGACCACTCCAGTGCCGCCGATGCCCTCGTGCACCTGGTAATCGAGGGAGCGCAGACGCTCAGCGACTGCGCGGGCGGTGGTGAACTCCTGGTGGGACAGCTCTGGGTGCGCGTGCAGATCCCGGTAGCAGTCCTCCTGCCAGGTCCGGATTTCAGGCAGGCCAGCAAGCACGGCTTCCGTGGTGGTCATCGATGTGCTCACGGTGTGCACTCCAGGAGGTCGGCCACCCGCGGGCCGCGGGCGATGTGCTAGGGGGATACCTCCGCGAGGAGGGCCGAAACAATGCGGCGGTCCTTGGGATGCCCGATCGCGGACAGATCAGCGAAAGCCCCGGCAGACGCTCGGAGGGTGCAACACATTATCGACCGCCGGAATGCCGGCTGTGGAACGAAGGCGATTACATCGAGCAGGGTCCGTCGGAACACGGGTGTGAACGTTTAAGCATAAGACGTATGGCCCTGGCGAACGTGTCATCTTCCGAACAGCGCGTTCGTACTCTTGTATTGACCGCTATGGAGCGTTGGTCATACAGTTCCGGTATATATGTCCGCACGCAAGGCGTCTGGGCGCCGACGGAAGTTGAGGCATCGATAACGTGAACAGCGCCGCTCCCAACGTCCTCGACGCCGGCCTCCCCACGTTCGACTACGGATTCACCGCCACTCCGCACGACGTCCTCGACGATGTCCGAACCGCGCAATCGCGCGCACCGATCGCCATCGGGCCCCTCGGCCCGGAAATCCTGTCCTAAGAGTTGGCTCGAGATATTCTGCGCGACAACAGGTTGAGGATGCCGCCCGGCATCACGCTGGCAGCACAAGGCGTCACTTCAGGACCGCTGTACGACAAGATGGCGAATAGCCTCCTAGGTCTCGACGGCCCACCTCACACTCGCCTACGCAAACTGGTGTCAAGGGCCTTCACTCCGCGCGCGACAGCGCGCCTGCAGGACACGATCCGGGAGGTGGTCAACGGGCTGATCGATCGGGTAATAGACGCCGGACGTTGCGACGTCGTGCCCGACATCGCGCGGCCGTACCCCACCCCGATCATCTGCGCGCTGCTCGGCGCGCCCCGCGAGGACTGGCAGCTGTTCGCGCAGTGGACCGACGAGATCTTCAAAGCCTTCAATTTCCAACCCGACGCCACCTTCGATGAAGCCGAGATCCTCCGATCGTGGGGCGAACTCGACGCGTACGTCGACGATATGGTCGCCGCCCGCCGTGACAACCTGACCGATGATCTGCTTTCTGAGCTCATCCGCGCCGAAAGCGACGGCGACCGGCTGAATCTCGACGAACTCCGCATGCTGGCGGCCGGCTTCTTGATGGCCGGTACGGATACGACGCGAAACCAGCTGGCCGCCTCGGTGCAGGTGCTCTGCGAGCATCCGGATCAATGGGCGAAGCTGGGAAGCCAACCAGAGCTGGCGATGCAGGCCGTCGAGGAAACCATGCGTCATTCACCGGCGGTCTGTATCGCGCCGCGCGTCGCCACCGAGGACGTCGAATTCGGCGGCTACACGATCTCTGAAGGCACCCTTATCGTGGTGAATACCTTTGCGGCCAACCGTGATCCAGCGATCTACGACGACCCCGACCGATTCGAAATCGCGCGTCAGGACCTGCCCCCAATTCTGACCTTCGGCGGCGGCGCGCACTACTGCTTGGGAGCCAACCTCGCGCGTCGGGAATTGGCGGATGCCCTGGCCGTTCTCACCCGACGCCTTTCTGCGCCCCGTCGCGTCGGTTCCGCCCCGTGGAAATCGCTGCTGGGAATGACCGGCCCCACCACACTCGAGATCGAGTTTGACGCCGAAAGTCTCGTGACGGCGGATGCGTAGCCGCGGCTGGGCCGGCTCCACCCCGGCCTCGGACGAGGAAGCAATCGCTCGCATTCTCGATGCGGTCGACGAGGTGGTGGCCGAGCACGGAGCAGCGATACGCCTTGCCGACGTCGCCAGAAAACTCGGGGTCACTCGCCAGACGGTGTACCGCTACTTCCCGAATGCTGAAGCGCTGCTCATCGCCAGCGCGATGCGTGCTTTCGGCGGGTTCATCGACCAGGTCGCAGAACACGTACGTGGCCTCAGGGATCCGGTTACGGCGGTCGTCGAATGCGTTGCGTTCGCAGTCGAGAACCTCACCGGAGACCCACAGCTGGAAAGCCTGCTGACCCCGCGACGGGACGGCGAAGATGTCATCTCGCTGACCTCCGACACCGCAATCGCGTTCTGCTTGTCGGTCTTTCACCGCCTCGACGTCGATTGGCAGCTGCACGGCTTCGACGCCGCCGCCCTCGGCGAGCTTGCCGAAATGACGTTGCGCACTGTGCAGTCCTTCCTGACGGATCCGGGACAGCAGCGCGACGAAATCGCACTACGGCGCTTTATTGGGCGCTGGCTCGGGCCAGCGATCCTCTATCCACGGATGGCGTCTCTGGCGCTCTGAGGCGAAAAACCGCGCGGCGCGCCGTTGCGGTGCTACTGTCTTTGCTGTCGATCGGCCGAAGCAAAGATGGCGTCGCCGATCCGACGAGGGGGTTCGGGGGCGTAGAAGGCGTTGGCCACAAGGAACAGTACGAATCGGCTGCGTTATGCCGCAGCCACGGTCGGTTTTAGCGCAGCGCTGACGGTTGGCCAGGGAGTTGCTCTTGCAGCACCGCAGGTGTCGTCCGATACCGTCAGCGCGCCGTCCGGCCACGATCGCTCGACGACTGAGCCGGACTCGCCCAGCGAATCAGCCGCCACCGCGTCTGCTCCGGCTCTGGACGCGACGTCCGAACCAGATATCGAGGCCGACCTCGACGCGGAATCCGCGGAGCCAGAACCGGAGCCGGCCGAACCCGATCCGTCGCTTCTGGAGACCGACCCAGAGGTCGCCGATGCAGTCATCGATGCGGACACCGCCGACGAGATCGCCGATCCAAAGGTCGACCCCGCCACCGATGACGCTCCCCAGGATGCAGCCCCGACGGTCGCGGACCGACACGATGGCACCGAGCAGGTTCCCGATACCTCACTGCTGCAGACCTATTCCGCGTTCTTGCCAGCCGCATCGGCCGTCGACACCGCAGCGTTGTTCAGACCGGTCGTCGACGAGCCCGCCGAGATGACGGCGCCCGACGTCAGCGTGACGTCGCTGCCGCAGGCGTTCGTCGCCGACGCCGTCCCGGCCGACGAGACCCACGTGCTGGTTCTGGATGTCATCACCCACCGCGAGGTCAAACCCAACCCGGTGCGCAGCGTGGTGCTAGGGGTGCTGGGCCTGTTCGGGTTCGACCCCAAAGCCACCGGACCCGCGCCCAATCCGCTGGTGCCGGTACTGGACGCGGTGTGGGGACTGTACCGGCGCATCGAAACCGGCGTCGCCAATGTGCTGGAGCGGGCGGGCTTCTCGGCCACCACCGTCACGACGACATATGTGACCACGCTGATCACCGTGACAACCGAACAAGCCAACGACCTGCTGGGCGCACCGCGCGAGATCGTCGTGGGCTACAGCGAAGAACTCGACACCTGGTTCCTCGTGGACCCGAATCGCGGCATCTCGATCTACACCGCCGTGACTGCTGCCGGGTCCGACGGACTGCAGTACCCGGTCGACCCACCCGGTGAGTTCGTGATCCGGGTGGCCGGCGGGCAATGGGATCCATCGGCGGTGTCGGCGCAAGCCAACATGGTGGTCGTCTACACGTATTACGACTCGACGCTGGGATACCCGTCGTACGACGGCGCAGCCGCCCCGATCGGGGTCACCGTGGTCTCGGATGTCTTGAACAACGCCTACTGGTATCGCGGCGAAGAGATCTTCGTGTTCGGCCATGATTTCGAGGCGGCTCTGGATATCGTCGGGCACGAATTCACCCACGCGGTGATCGACAAGGTGGTGGTCGGCCAGCACGGACGCATCCTGGGGCAGGACGTCGAGTCCCGAGCCCTCGAGGAGGCTTACGCCGACATCCTGGGCAGCTTGATCGAAGGCAAACAAGACGAGCAGCGCTGGCTGATCGCCGAGGACTACGGCTGTTCGTCGCCGCGCGCCGGCACCCGATGCGCGATCCGGAACATGGCCGACCCGGCGTCGCTGAACGGGTTCGCGCACTACAGCCAGTTCAACACCTCGGCCCGAGAACACCGCAACAGCACGATCTTCAGTCACGCCGCCTACCGCATGATGACCGACGCGCGCACCGCCGACGTGTCGGATGACGTCTGGGCGCAGGTGTTCTACCAGTCGCTGTACGGGTTGACGCCCGGTGCGTCCTTCCGCCAGGCCCGCGCGGCCGTGCTGACCGCCGCGCGCGATATCGGCCTCACCGACTCCGAGCAGCAGGCCATCGTCGACGCCTTCGACGATGTCGGCATCATCGGGGTGAATACCGGCTTGATTGCGGTCTAGCGTTCCAAGCGCAGCGACGAACGTCGACGCCGCAGCGTCAGGATGTCGGGTGTTGTGCGGCGACCGCGCTCGGACCGAGATCGGCTCGTGTGAGCTGGTGCAGTGGGGGATCGGGAAATACCGTGCGGCGGGTGATTTTCAGGTCGACGCCCACATGGACCAACTCGCCAGAATCCAGGAGTTGCCAACGCCCTTCGTCCATCGGCTCGCTGGCGAAGACCACCGACGGCGCGTCATCCAGATGCGCACTGTGCGCCCTGATTCTCTTGCTGCGCATGGCGAATTCACCGTGACCGCCGTCGGTGCGGTCGAGCAGGTAGAGCTCGTGGGTGTCGGGGTATCGCAACGCCCACAGGTCCGTGGAGGTGGCCAGCAATATGTTGACCGCGTAGATGGGTAGGTGTTCACGCAGCCAGCGCAGCGCCTGCACCAAGCCTGCGCCCACGTCGCCGCCGCGGCCTCGGGTGTACGCCGTGATCAATGCGAAGACCCGCTCGGAATCGGTGTCGCCGCGCACCAAGTCCGCGGCGCCGAGCTCGCTGAGGCGAGCGTCGAGGATGTCGAGGCCCGCTACGACACCGTTGTGCGCGAAGATCCGTCCGTCCTGAAGAAACGGATGGGTGTTCGCCTCCTCGGCGGGCCCGGTGGTGGCGTAACGGACGTGAGCGATGAACGTCGTACCCGACATCTCGCGGGCTTCGGTCGCGAAGGCAAGGTCGCG
>JAAZAD010000199.1 GCA_012514505.1 Rhodococcus sp. (in: high G+C Gram-positive bacteria)
CACGTCGTCGACCATCATCAGCAAGTCGGTGGCGCGTAGCGGTGGTCGCGCTTCCTACCGCGGGCTCGTCCAGGTCAACAAGGGCGCCCACGGATCGAAGTCCACGGTCAAGTGTGACGCCCTGCTCGTCGATCAGATCAGCCGGTCGGACACCTACCCGTACGTCGACATCCGCGAGGACGACGTCACGATGGGCCACGAGGCGACCGTCTCGAAGGTCAGTGACGACCAGTTGTTCTACCTCATGAGCCGCGGACTCACCGAGGACGAGGCCATGGCAACGGTGGTTCGTGGCTTCGTCGAGCCGATCGCCAAGGAACTCCCCATGGAGTACGCCCTGGAACTGAACCGCCTCATCGAACTGCAAATGGAAGGGGCGGTGGGTTAGTGACCACGCCAGAAACTGGTGTCCAGGATCGCGGCGTCATCGGCGCTGTAGCGGGGGAGAACCCCACCAGGACGGCAACAGGATCACCCATCGTGAACAAGGGGGAGGTGTTCACCTCCTTCGACGTGAACGCCTTCGAAATCCCTGGTGGACGCGACGAGGTATGGCGATTCACGCCGTTGCGGCGCCTTCGAGGCCTGCACGAAGGGACGGCCGTCGCGTCGGGATCGGCGACCGTCGAGGTCAGCGGTTCCGACGCCGTGACGGTCGAGACGGTGGAGCGGTCCGACGAGCGCCTCGGCCAGGCCGGGGTTCCCGCCGACCGTATCGCGGCTCAGGCGTACTCCTCGTTCGATTCGGCCACCGTGGTCACCGTCGGCCGCGAGGTCGAGGTATCGGAGACCGTGAACATCGTGGTGACCGGTCCGGGCGAGAACGGGGTTGCGTTCGGCCATCTTCAGATTCGTCTCGAGCAGTTCGCGGACGTCACCGTGGTCCTCGATCATCGCGGCAGCGGAACGTACGCGGAGAACGTCGAGTTCGTGCTCGGTGACAGCGCCAAGCTCACCGTCGTCGCGGTGCAGGACTGGGCCGACGATGCCGTTCACGTCACCGCGCACCATGCACGGCTCGGTCGTGACGCTGTGCTGCGACACACCAACGTCAGCCTGGGCGGCGACCTGGTCCGGCTCACCGGCACCGTCAAGTACAGCGGTCCCGGTGGTGACGCCGAGTTGCTCGGGCTCTACTTCGCGGATGCCGGACAGCACTTCGAGCAGCGGCTCCTCGTCGACCACTCACAGCCGCACTGCAAGTCCAACGTCGTGTACAAGGGTGCACTTCAGGGCGATCCCTCGTCGGGCAAGCCGGATGCACACACCGTGTGGATCGGTGACGTGCTCATTCGTGCGGAGGCCGAAGGAACCGACACCTTCGAACTCAACCGCAACCTGGTGCTGACGGATGGCGCACGTGCCGACTCGGTCCCGAACCTCGAGATCGAAACAGGCGAGATCCTCGGCGCAGGCCACGCCAGCGCGACCGGCCGGTTCGATGACGAGCAGCTTTTCTACCTGCGTGCTCGCGGAATACCCGAGGAGCAGGCGAGGCGACTCGTCGTGCGCGGTTTCTTCCACGAGATCATCAACAAGATCGCGGTTCCCGAATTGCGTGAGCGTCTCGAAGCAGCAGTCGAAACCGAACTCGCCGCCGTGGGCGCCTGACGCACCCGCTACAGCTACCCCTCATATTTTCGAAGGAACACCATGACTACGCCTGACAGCACCACTCCCGAGAACTGGGTTCTCGAAGTTCGCGACCTGCACGTCGATGTGGCGAACACCGACGTCAACGCCGACCCGATCCACATCCTCAAGGGTGTGAACCTCACGGTTCGCTCCGGCGAAACCCATGCGATCATGGGCCCCAACGGCTCTGGCAAGTCGACCTTGTCGTACGCCATCGCCGGCCACCCCAAGTACCAGGTCACCTCGGGGTCGATCACCCTCAACGGTGAAGACGTTCTCGAGATGAGCGTCGACGAGAGGGCACGCGCAGGGCTCTTCCTCGCAATGCAGTACCCCGTCGAGGTGCCGGGCGTGTCCATGTCCAACTTCCTGCGCACGGCGGCGACCGCAGTTCGCGGTGAGGCTCCCAAGCTCCGTCACTGGGTGAAGGAGGTCAAGGAGTCGATGAGCGAACTGGACATCGATCCTGCGTTCGGTGAGCGCAGCGTCAACGAAGGCTTCTCCGGTGGTGAGAAGAAGCGTCACGAGATCCTTCAGCTCGGACTCCTCAAGCCGAAGATCGCCATCCTCGACGAAACCGACTCCGGCCTCGACGTGGACGCACTCCGCGTGGTGTCCGAGGGAGTCAATCGGTACAAGGAACGCGAGCACGGCGGCATCCTCCTCATCACTCACTACACGCGGATTCTGCGCTACATCACGCCGGACTTCGTCCACGTGTTCGTCGACGGCCAGGTCGTCGAATCGGGCGGCGCCGAACTCGCCGACGAACTCGAGGCCAACGGCTACGAGCGTTTCACCCAGGCAGCGGCAGGTCAGGGAGCGTAATCACAGATGACCACCACGGTGCGCGCACTGGACGTCACCAGGATCCGGGAGGACTTCCCGATCCTGGGACGAACTGTGCGCGACGGAAAGCAACTCGTCTACCTCGATTCCGGGGCAACGTCGCAGCGGCCGAATCAGGTCCTCGACGCGGAGCGCGAGTTTCTGACCACGTGTAACGCGGCAGTTCACCGTGGTGCTCATCAGCTCGCCGAAGAGGCGACGGACGCATACGAGGGTGCGCGCGAGCTCATCGCGGACTTCGTGGGCGCGGACTCGGACGAATTGGTGTTCAGCAAGAATGCCACCGAGTCCCTCAACCTCGTTTCGTACGTACTCGGCGACGACCGTTTCGATCGCGCGGTCGGCCCGGGCGACGAGATCGTGATCACCGAGCTCGAGCATCACGCGAATCTGATTCCGTGGCAGGAACTGGCACGCAAGACGGGCGCGACGCTGCGCTGGTACGGGGTCACCGATGACGGCCGAATCGACCTCGACTCGCTGGAGCTGACCGACGCGGTGAAGGTCGTCTCGTTCACGCACCAGTCGAACGTGACGGGCGCGGTGGCACCGGTGGAGGAGTTGGTCCGGAGGGCCAAATCGGTGGGCGCGCTCGTGGTGCTCGATGCCTGCCAATCGGTTCCGCACATGGCGGTGGACTTCCACGCACTCGGGGTGGATTTCGCAGCCTTCTCCGGACACAAGATGCTGGGGCCGTCCGGGGTGGGCGTTCTCTACGGCCGTCGCGAGTTGCTGAATGCGATGCCGCCGTTCATCACGGGCGGTTCGATGATCGAGACGGTCACCATGGAGGCAACGACCTACGCCGCACCGCCTCAGCGATTCGAGGCGGGCGTTCCCATGACGTCGCAGGTCGTCGGTCTCGGTGCAGCAGTGCAGTATCTGAGTGAGGTCGGCATGGATGCCGTCGCCGCACACGAGCACACCCTGACCGCTGCCGCACTGGAAACGCTCACCGCAATTCCCGGCGTGCGAATCATCGGCCCGGCCACGCCGCACGATCGCGGGGGAGCGGTGTCCTTCGTGGTCGACGGGATTCATGCCCACGACCTCGGCCAGATCCTGGACGACGAAGGCGTCGCAATCCGCGTGGGCCATCACTGCGCGTGGCCACTGCATCGCCGGTTCGGTGTGGCCGCGACGGCGCGCGCTTCCTTTGCGCTGTACAACACGCTCGACGAGGTTGCCGCCCTCGGCGCAGCCGTACGTCGAGCCCGTGAGTTCTTCGGGGTTGACAACTGATGCGAATGGAACAGATGTACCAGGAAGTGATCCTGGATCACTACAAGCATCCGCACGCGCGCGGATTGCGCGAGCCGTTCGGTGCGGAAGTTCATCACGTCAACCCGACCTGTGGCGACGAAGTGACGCTCCGTGTACAGATCGCAGAAGACGGCACTGTGGCGGATGTTTCCTACGATGGCCAAGGTTGCTCTATCAGCCAGGCTGCTACGTCCGTGCTGACCGATCAGGTCATCGGCAAGCCTGTCGGCGAGGCCCTCGAGATCGTCTCCGCTTTCAGCGAGATGGTCGGAAGCCGCGGAAACGTGGAAGGCGACGAGGATGTGCTCGGCGATGGGATCGCCTTCGCCGGAGTTTCGAAGTATCCGGCACGCGTGAAATGCGCGCTGCTGGGATGGATGGCATTCAAGGATGCGGTTGTTCGTATCAATGAAGAAGAACCCGCTCGAATCGGAGGACCAACACCATGACTGAGACTCAGGCTTCGGAAGGCGAAGCGGCTACCGAGTCCGCAACTGCTACCGAGTCCACGGCGACCTACGACGCTGCCCGCTCCACAGGCACCGTCCCCCCGCTCGAGCGTCTCGACGACCTCGAGGAGGCAATGCGTGACGTGGTCGACCCGGAACTCGGCATCAACGTCGTGGACCTCGGTCTCGTCTACGGGATCACCGAGGACGACGGTGTCGTCACGATCGACATGACCCTGACCTCCGCAGCATGCCCGCTCACCGACGTGATCGAGGATCAGGCCCGTGGCGCACTCGTGCGTAGCGGTGTGTGCGAGGAGATGAAGATCAACTGGGTCTGGCTTCCGCCGTGGGGCCCTGACAAGATCACCGACGACGGACGTGAGCAGCTCCGCGCTCTCGGATTCACCGTCTAGGAATCCTCCGGTAGTTCAGCCCGTCTTGCGGGCCGAGCTCCGACCGGCCGCCTTCTTGGTGGGTTTGGACTTCTTCTTTGCGTCCGACTTGTCCGAGGGGGCGGCTTTTCCTGCCGCTTCCACGCTGCGTTGTAGTGCGGCGACCAGATCCACCACCTCGGCGTCCTCGTCCGAACTTTCGGTGGTGGCGACCTTGACCACTTTCTTGCCGCCCGAGCTGATCATCTCGTCGAGGAGTTCGCGCAGCTGCACCTGATACTCGTCGGTGTACGCGCTCGGCTCGAAGTCGTCGGCCATGCTTTCGACCAGGGTCTCGGCCATTGTCAGTTCCTTGGGCTTGGGCTTCTCGACATTATCGAGTGTGGGGAACTCGGCGGCCCGGACCTCGTCCGGCCACAGCAATGTCTGAATGACGAGCACGCCGTCCCGCGATCGCATCGCGGCGAGACGGGTGCGCTGACGAAGGGTGAAGTGTACGAGGGCCGTGCGGTCGCTTTCGGCGAGTGTGGTGGCCAGAAGCACGTAGGCCTTGGGTGAGCTCGAATCCGGTTCGAGGAAATAGCTCTTCTCGAACAGGATCGGATCGATCTGGTAGGTCGGAACGAACTGCAGAACCGGAATCTCGTGCTTTTCTGCCGCGGGGAGCTTGTCGAAGTCGTCGTTGTCCAAAATGACGCGAACCCCGTCATCGGATTCGTAGGCCTTGTCGATGTCTGCGTACTGGATGACATTTCCGCATTCGGAGCAGACGCGGTTGTACTTGATTCGCCCACCGTCCTTGGCATGGACCTGGTGAAAGCGAATGTCGTGGTCTTCCGTGGCCGAGTAGACCTTGACCGGAACATTGACGAGACCGAACGCTATCGAGCCTTTCCATATGGAACGCATGATGTCCATCATGGGCGCTATCGCAGGCGGGCGCGAGACTCATCGCCGAAATACGGTGCGAAGAATATCGCGGCGCACGCCTGGTGGCGCGGCCAGAAACAGCTGCCACATGGCGGTGAGTGTCCCTTTTGCGTCCGTTCGTGACGACAGATAGGCGCGCTGAAGCGGGATCGGGAGCATGAAGAATGCGTCGAAGAATTCGATTGCGTGGGCCGAATCCAAGTCGAGGAGGACCTGGAGGCCGATATGCCGCAATCCGGCAACGAGCCGTGCCGAACGGGGCCACAGCACGGCCTCGGGCGTCGAGCGGCCGGCAAGTGCCTGTGCAAGCGGATCGGCATGAGCGAGCGCGGCGGCCACGCTGTATCCCGTTCCCGGGTGGATCAGACCTCCGCGCGCGCCGAATGCGAGCGGGTCGTCCCCGTGCAGGGGGACGGCGGGTGGCTCGACTGTAAAGGAGACTCGCTCGATGGCGGCGTCACTCGGTACCGCGACCCCGCGCCGCTCGAGTCGGGCTTCCAGTCGTCGCCTCAGCTCGCGAACAGGCAGGGGAGGGCGGCCGACGAGGCACGTCTCCTCGAGCAGGACACGATTGTGGTCCAGCGGAATCGCGTAGAGGAACGACGGCGCGTCGTGTTCCGCCGCACCATTGTCACGCTTCCAGTCCATGAACCACGCTCCTCGTCCTTCGAGGGCTGGGGCTGCGGCAACAGAATCGACGATCACTCCGAATGCGGTCTGTCGTGCGAGCAGGGGATCGTCTCCGACACCTCTGACATCGACCACGCGGCGAGCGTGAACGACGGTCCCGTCGGTCATCGTGACCGACGATCGTCCTACGTGTGCCGTTCTACCAGCGATTATCTTTACGGCTCCGATGTCGAGTATTGATTGCAGCAGAGCGGTATCGAATACGCAGTAGGAGCGATCGAGTTGGTGTGTGGTGTGAGTGCGTACTGCGGGTGCGTTGATTCGGCCGGCGATCGTATCGGGCGGAAGCCAGCTCGGCAGTTCGTCCTCCCACGCTCCGTATGTCGCCGACCAGCGCCTGTCAGGGGAGGGGTCGATGGCGACCACGGAGAGTCCCAATGCCACGCAGCGGTGGGAGAGTGCGCGTCCTGCGGGGCCCAGGCCGACTACTGCCACGTCGAGGAGCGGTGGGTTCGCAGGCATGCCCTGAACGGTAGTCGGGGACAGGCCTCGACGGTTTTAGTCGAGGCCACCCCAACTTTCGGTTGCAGATTCATTACTCGGCCTCGGACGGAACACCACTAAAACCCGAATATCGCGTTTTGTCGCCACCCCAGCCGTTCGCACCGCAGGCCACTTCTCCAATCGTCGTTACGTTCCAGCGCACTCCCGTCATCGGCCAAGAAGGGAAGGGGCGGTTAGCGGAGTCACTCCGCCAGTGGGTAGGGAAGGAGCGCTGGGCACGGTAAAATCGGTGGTTCTTGTGTCTGCGAAGCGGGCATTGTGCAGTCGACCGGTCAGCCGACCATGAGGAGTTTTGTTGATTACCGCCACCGACCTGGAAGTTCGTGCCGGTGTGCGGACCCTTCTCACGGCGCCGGGGCCGGCCCTGCGGATCCAGCCGGGCGATCGCATCGGTCTGGTCGGTCGTAACGGTGCCGGCAAGACCACCACGCTGCGCATCCTCGCCGGTGAGGGCGAACCTTATGCGGGTGCGGTCGTACGGACGGGTGATCTCGGGTATCTCCCTCAGGACCCGAAGGAAGGCGACCTGGACGTACTGGCCAAGGACCGGGTCCTGTCTGCCCGGGGTCTCGATGCCCTCCTGCGTGACATGGAGAAGCAGCAGATCCTGATGGCCGAAGTGGTCGACGACGCGCAACGCGACAAGGCGGTCCAGAAGTACGGGAACCTCGAGGACCGCTTCTCTGCATTGGGCGGGTATGTGGCCGAAAGTGAGGCCGCCCGCATCTGCAACAGCCTCGGTCTGGCCGACCGGATTCTCGAGCAGCCTTTGCACACCCTGTCCGGTGGTCAGCGTCGTCGCGTGGAATTGGCCCGGATCCTGTTCGCCGCCTCGGACGGTAGTGGCGGTCGCTCCGACACCACGCTGCTTTTGGATGAGCCCACCAACCACCTGGATGCCGACTCCATCACCTGGCTTCGTGGGTTCCTGCAGAACCACGAGGGTGGCCTCGTGGTCATCAGTCACGATGTCGACCTGCTCAACGATGTGGTGAATCGCGTGTGGTTCCTCGACGCAGTGCGTGGTGAGGCCGACGTCTACAACATGGGCTGGAAGAAGTATCTCGATGCGCGGGCGACCGACGAACAGCGTCGTCGCCGCGAACGCGCCAACGCGGAGAAGAAGGCCGGCGCACTGCGCGCTCAGGCAGCCAAGTTGGGTGCGAAGGCAACGAAGGCCGTCGCGGCGCAGAACATGGCCAAGCGCGCCGACAAACTGATCGCGAACCTCGACGAAGAGCGTGTCTCCGACAAGGTTGCTCATATTCGGTTCCCCGAGCCTGCGGCCTGCGGCAAGACCCCGTTGATGGCGAAGAACCTGACCAAGGTCTACGGGTCGCTCGAGATCTTCACAGGCGTCGATCTTGCCATCGACCGCGGCTCGAGGGTGGTGGTTCTGGGTCTCAACGGTGCAGGCAAGACGACGTTGCTTCGCCTTCTGGGTGGCACGGAAAAGCCGGACGCCGGTGGCCTCGAGCCCGGTCACGGATTGAAGATCGGCTACTTCGCTCAGGAACACGACACGCTGGACGACAACGCCTCGGTGTGGGAGAACATCCGGCACGCTGCGCCCGACACGGGGGAGCAGGAACTGCGTTCGCTGCTGGGCGCGTTCATGTTCACCGGTCCCCAACTCGAACAGCCGGCAGGGACGTTGTCCGGCGGCGAGAAGACCCGACTGGCGCTCGCCGGTCTGGTGTCGTCGGCTGCGAATGTCCTGTTGCTCGACGAGCCGACCAACAACCTGGATCCGATCTCACGCGAGCAGGTGCTGGATGCGCTGCGCAGCTACACCGGTGCCGTCGTCCTGGTCACGCACGACCCGGGCGCTGCGGAGGCTCTCGACCCGGAACGAGTGATCTTGCTGCCGGACGGGCAGGAGGACCACTGGTCGCAGGAGTATCTGGAGCTCATCCAGCTGGCGTGAGTCAACCGTTTCGGCGGACGGACTCCTCGACCAGATCGAGAACGCTGGACAGGTTGTCGCCCGCATGGCCCGAGGCTATGCGGGCCACCAGCCCGTCCATGACGAGGTCGAGGTAGCCGATCAGCACGTCGGTGGGGACGTCGTCGCGCAAACGGCCGGCCGACTTCTGACGGGTCAGACGGGCCGCTGTTGCCTCGGTCAGTTCAGCGGAACGTAGCGACCAGCTCTTGCGAAAGTCGGGGTCGGTGCGTAGCCGTCGGGCGATTTCGAGCCGGGTCCCCAACCAGTCGAAGTCTTCCGGTTTCTCGAGCATGTCGCGCATGACCTGCACGAGACCCTCCTCGGCCACGACGTCGGCCATCCGCGTCGCGTCCTCGTGTGCGAGGGCCAAGAACAGTCCGTCCTTGTCCTTGAAATGGTGGAAGATCGCACCACGCGACATTCCGGTCACTTCTTCGAGACGGCGCACGGTGGCGCCGTCGTAGCCGTATTCCGCGAAGCACCGGCGCGCGCCGGCCAAGATCTGGCTGCGCCGTGCTGCGAGCTGGTCTTCGCTGACCTTGGGCACTCTTCTCGTCCTCGTCTCGCGTTCCGAAAGCACGCGGCGGACTCAGCCCTCGAGCTGAGTCCGCCGCGTGGTCGGTATGGCTGGTGAACTAGCCCTTGATCATGTTGCGGAGCACGAACTGCAGGATGCCACCGTTGCGGTAGTAGTCCGCCTCACCGGGGGTGTCGATTCGGACCACGGCGTCGAACTCGACCTTGGAGCCGTCGGTCTTGGTCGCGGTGACCGACATGGTCTCCGGCGTCACACCCTCGTTCAGCTTCTCGATGCCGACGATGTCGAACGTCTCGGTGCCGTCGAGCTTCAGCGACTTCGCGCTCTCGCCCTCCGGGAACTGAAGCGGCACAACACCCATGCCGATGAGGTTGGAGCGGTGAATACGCTCGAACGACTCGGTGATGACGGCCTTGACGCCGAGGAGGGACGTGCCCTTCGCTGCCCAGTCACGCGAGGAGCCGGATCCGTACTCCTTGCCGCCCAGCACGACCAGCGGAATGCCGGCCTTCTGGTAGTTCTGCGACGCGTCGTAGATGAAGGACTGCGGTCCGCCTTCCTGGGTGAAGTCGCGGGTGTAGCCGCCCGAGACGTCATCGAGGAGCTGGTTGCGCAGGCGGATGTTCGCGAACGTTCCGCGAATCATCACCTCGTGGTTACCGCGCCGCGAGCCCAAGGAGTTGAAGTCCTTGCGCTCGACGCCGTTGGCCTCGAGGTACTGCGCAGCAGGGGTGCCTGCCTTGATCGGACCTGCCGGGCTGATGTGGTCGGTGGTGACCGAATCGCCGAGCAGCGCAAGAACGCGAGCGCCCTTGATGTCCTTGACCGGTGCCGGCTCCTTCGTCATGCCGTCGAAGTACGGTGGCTTCCGGACGTAGGTGGACTTCTGGTCCCACGCGAACGTGTCGCCCTCGGGGGTGGAGAGGTTCTGCCAACGCTCGTCACCGGCGAAGATGGTCTCGTAGGACTTGCGGAACATGTCCTGGTTGATCGAAGACTGGATCGTCTCCTCGATCTCCTGCGACGAAGGCCAGATGTCCTTCAGGAACACGTCGTTGCCCTCGGTGTCCTTGCCGAGGGAGTCGTGCTCGAAGTCGAAGTCCATCGTGCCTGCGATGCCGTAGGCGATGACCAGCGGCGGGGACGCCAGGTAGTTCATCTTCACGTCGGGGGAGATGCGTCCCTCGAAGTTGCGGTTACCGGAAAGAACGGCGGTCGCGGTCAGATCGTTGTCGTTGATCGCTGCCGAGATTTCTTCGGGAAGCGGTCCGGTGTTACCGATGCACGTGGTGCAGCCGTAGCCACCGAGGTAGTAGCCGAGCTTCTCGAGGTACGGCCAGAGGCCGGCCTTCTCGTAGTAGTCGGACACGACCTGCGAGCCGGGCGCCATGTTGGTCTTGACCCAGGGCTTGGTGGAGAGGCCCTTCTCGACTGCGTTGCGGGCGAGGAGAGCCGCACCGAGCATCACGGACGGGTTCGACGTGTTGGTGCAGGAAGTGATACCTGCGACGACGACGGCACCGTGATCGAGAACGAACTCACCGCGCTCGTTGGAGACGACCTTGACCGGCTTGGACGGGCGTCCCTCGGAACCGTTGGCGGCCGAGTGCACGTTGACCGCGCCGTCGTCCGCAAAGGTCAGAGTGGCCGGATCGCTGGCGGGGAAGGACTCCTCGACAGCCTCGTCGAGCTGAGTGTGCTCGGCGGGGTGGTTCTCTTCCACGTAGTTGTGGATGTCCTTGCGGAACGCGGTCTTGGCGTCCGACAGCAGGATGCGGTCCTGCGGGCGCTTGGGGCCTGCGATGGACGGAACGACCGTGTTGAGGTCGAGCTCGATGTACTCCGAGTACTCCGGCTCGTTCTCGGGGTCGTGCCACATGCCCTGTTCCTTGGCGTACGCCTCGACGAGAGCGAGCTGCTCGTCGCTGCGGCCGGTCAGGCGCAGGTAGTTGATGGTCTCTTCGTCGATCGGGAAGATCGC
>JAAZAD010000023.1 GCA_012514505.1 Rhodococcus sp. (in: high G+C Gram-positive bacteria)
AACGGCCTGGTTGGCGCCACCGTGCAGCGGGCCCCACAGCGCGTTGATGCCACCGGAGATCGACGTGAACAGGTTCGCGTCCGACGATCCGACGAGGCGCACCGTCGACGTCGAGCAGTTCTGCTCGTGGTCGGCGTGCAGGATCAACAGCATGTCGAGAGCCTTGGCGACCTCGGGGTCGATCTCGTACGGCTCCGCGGGGAAGCCGAACGTCATCCGCAGGAAGTTCTCGACGAGGTTCAGCGAGTTGTCCGGGTACAGGAACGGCTGTCCGACGGACTTCTTGTAGGCGTACGCCGCGATGGTCGGCAGCTTGGCCAGCAGACGGATGGTCGACAGTTCGACCTGCTCCGGATCGGCCGGGTCCAGGGAATCCTGGTAGTAAGCCGACAGCGCGTTGACGGCGCTGGAGAGAACCGGCATCGGGTGAGCGTTGCGCGGGAACCCGTCGAAGAATCGCTTCAAATCCTCGTGTAGCAGGGTGTGCCGCCGAATGCGATCCGTGAACGACTCGAGCTCGGTCGCGGTGGGCAGCTCACCGTAGATCAGCAGGTAGCTGACCTCGATGAAGGTGGACTGCTTTGCCAGCTGCTCGATCGGATATCCGCGGTGGCGGAGGATGCCGTGCTCACCATCGATGTAGGTGATCGCCGAACTGGTGGAAGCGGTGTTGACGAAACCGGGGTCGAGGGTGGTGTACCCCGTGCTGGCGAGCAGCTTTCCCAGTTCGATTCCGTCATTGCCCTCGGTTGCCCTGGCAATGGACATCGTGTGCTCACCACCAGGGTAGGTAAGCGTGGGCTTTGTGTCATTGTCGGGCACGAAGCATCCCTCTCAAGCTCAGACCAACGGATACGCAAGTTTTCGATCAGTTAGAAACTAGTCGCACTCCGGGCGACTCGCCCACATCGGGTCTGCTTCGAGCTCGTTGTCAGGGCGTGCAGAGCCACCGAAAACTGTGACGTTCCACATCGATCGGACCGTTCCGAAAATGTCCGATTCTTCACCTTACCGCCGCCCACCGATCGCTCGCGCGAGCACCTGGGTGGGCACTGTCGATTCTATAACCTGCGCGGATGACGAGTCGGACACCAACCTCTCCGTCGACCTGCAGAATGCGTGAGGTAGAGGGCGTGTCACTCGACCGGCTGCGGCGAGGTCGCCGACCGGAGTGACAGAAGTAACTGCACGTAACGATCGCGTCACGGCCGAACCGCGTTACATCATCCCATCAAGTGGACATCTCGCGTCTATCCGGAAGCCGTCACACCCCACTCGCCCGACCACACACCACCGGGCTTCAACACGATCTGGTCGATTCCGGAGTTGAACGCATCGGGCGGACACGTCATCGGCTCCATCGCCACAGCGCGTCCTCGTCCCGGGTACCCCTTACCGATTGCAGGGTCGGCGGTGAACACCTGCAACCACCCGAAAGCCCGCGACGTCCAAAGGGTGGTCGTAGTGCCGTCCGGAGCCTGCAACTCGTGTCTGCATCTTCCGTCCGGGTCGGTGTCGAGCGCGCTGAACGGTGTGTCCATGACGACTCCGCGCAGCGAGCGGTGTTCGGTGAAGTCGTAGTCGGTGCCCTGCACCGCCACGGAGGAGCCGTTCGGCAGCATCCTGTCCGGGTCGAGCGGCAGACGAGTTCCGGCGCTCAGCCGAAGTGTGCATTCGTCGAGCGGCACATCACCGACCCGCAGGTACGGGTGGGCTCCCAGGCCGAACGGCGCATCGATCGACCCGGTGTTGGTCGCGCGGTACTGCACTCTCAGTCCATCAGCGCCGAGGCTGTAGGCCACGGTCAGCTGCAGCGGATACGGCCAACCCTTGTGCAGCCCCACTGCCACGGACAACTCGACGCGATCTTCCGACTCCGAAACGAGATCCCATTTCATGCGCCGCACGAACCCGTGAATGGCGTTCTTCGCCGTCTTCTCCGTGAGTTCGAGCTGATGGTCGATTCCGTCGAAACGAAAGTGTCCGTCCCGGATGCGGTTGGGCCACGGCGCCAAGATCGCGCCCGACGCCAGCGGCGGTTTGGTTCCCAGTTCCCAAGACTCGGTCAGCGCCCTGCCGTCGAACTCGAGCCACCTCAGACTCGCACCCATCGCCGCGATCTCCGCGCGGTAACCGCCTCCGTGAATTTCGAAGCCCGCTGCAGCCATGCACCTCAGTGTGCCCGAAATATGCGGCCGCGCAAGGACTTGCCCGATTCACACCACTTCGACGTCGCAGGCAAGGCCCGGGGTTCTGCTCAATCTCGCATCAGCGGTGATCAGTGGCGCACCGAGACGGACTGCAAGAGCCACGTACAGCGCGTCGTAAAAGCTGACGTTGTCGCGCCACTCCCAGGCAAGCTCCGTCAGTGACGCAGTGTGGGGATATCGATGCGCGACGAGCGACTGACCAGCCCGCAGCGCAACACGGGCCTCCAAGGCACTGATGTGCCCACTCTGCTCATGTCGGCGAAGGACGTTGCCGACCTCGGCATCGATCAGGTGCGGGGCGTGCACACGCATCATCGGTAACCGCAGGCGAAGAACGTCCGCCGCTTCCGTCTTCCCGATCAGAGCCAATACCAATGCCGACGCGTCCAGCACGCAGTATTCACTCACCGGCGATCGGCAGCCAGATCGGCCAATATGGAGGCCGGGGTCGCGCCCGGCGTGTCACTCTCCGCCCGCACCGATTCCATCGTCGCCAGCACTTCCTCCGTCGTGGGGCGAGCAGCAAAGTCCACAAGGACTTCTCGCATATAGGACTGAATCGAGCGTCCGGCAGCATGAGCCCGCTCCCGGATCACCTCGTAGGCGTCCTCGGGGATCTCACGGATTTGAATCGTCGCCATAGCGCTAGTTTAGCGCTACCCGTCGAGAATTACGGTACGAGCTGGGCCAACTTCCGTGGCGCCAAGCAGCGGTAGCTTTCGGTGACCAGTTCGGCAATCTCGTCCCAGTCGGTTTCCTCGCCCAGAACCATGCCGACCACATCGCGACCCCAACCGCCGTGGAAGTACGGCGGCCCGGAGTGCTTGATCGCATGAAGTTCCGCACCCGTGGACCGGAACGTCACGATCGTGAGCGGGCCGTCGTGGCCGACGGCGCGTGCGTACGCCGGCGGCCGTCCATCCGTGATGCGCAGAAGGTGCGCGAAGGTCTTCGTCCGGACCCGCCAGCGCCGCCCCACCCACGCCTGTTCCTCGTATGTTTCGGGAAGTCCGAGACACACCGCCCGCAATTCGGCGAGAGCCTCGACCGGCACCTCGGCGCGTTCACTCACGGTTGCAGACGCTCCACGATCCGAACACCGTCGACCAGTGACGTGCGGATGCGGTTGTGCATCCGGTTCGCACGGCCCTGCCAGAACTCGACGACGTCGGGGGCGATGACGATGCCACCCCAATTGGGCGGTACCGGAATGTCCTGGTCGGGTGCATACTTCTCGGCCTCACGCACCAGTGCCGCATCCAGTTCGGCGCGGGACCCCGCAGGGCGGGACTGATCGGACGCCCAGGCCCCGAGTCGCGAACCACGCGGACGGGTCCGCCAGTACTCTTCCGTCACCGAGGTCTCGGCACGCCTGACGCGCCCGCGCACGGTCACCTGGCGGGCGATGGGAGTCCAGGCAAAGGTCGCCGACGCGTACGGGACGGCGTCGAGCTGCCGGCCTTTGTCGGACTCGTAATTGGTGAAGAACAGGACGCCGGCCTCGCTCAGGCCCTTGCACAACACCGTGCGCGTTCGGGGAAGGCCGTCCGAATCCACCGTTCCGAGTGTCATCGCGTTCGGTTCGGGCACGGCGGCCTCGATGGCATCTTCGAGCCAATGCCGCATCAACGGCAACCATCCCGATTCCACCTGGTCGACGTCGAGGTCGAGTTCGTCGCCCGGTCTCGCGGTTGCCGATTCGCCGTATCCCACACGCATCTTCGCGATGTCTGCGCGCACCGGGTCGTGAGCCCGACTCGACCGTTTCGACCCTTGGGCATCTCCTGGCACAGTCCAGAACGCTACTCCCGGGTACGCACTACTTGTCCCTCTGGTGGCACCGGCTAAAGTTTGGGTAGCCATACGCGTCGATCGTGCACATCCCGCACGCGGCGCGTGGTGCCACTATCGAACGCCGAGACAGTGCGGCTCGGACCAGGCGCACTCGAAACAGGAGAGTCCACGAGATCATGACAGCGAGCGCGGCAATACCGGACGATTTCGTCAGCGGACTGGAGGGCGTCGTCGCCTTCACCAGCGACATCGCCGAACCGGACAAGGACGGCGGCGCACTGCGCTACCGCGGCGTCGACATCGAAGAACTCGTCGCGAAGCACGTCACGTTCGGCAACGTGTGGGCCCTCCTGGTCGACGGACGCTTCGGCCCGGGCCTGCCCCCGGCCGAGCCGTTCCCCCTCCCCGTTCACACCGGCGACGTCCGCGTGGACGTCCAGGCCGGGCTTGCGATGCTCGCCCCGATCTGGGGCTACGAACCTCTGCTCGACATCGACGACGCGACCGCCCGCGAGCAGCTCGCGCGGGCATCTGTGATGGCCCTGTCGTACGTGGCGCAGTCGGCGCGTGGCATCTACCAGCCGGCCGTTCCGCAGAAGCGCATCGACGAGGCCAAGACCGTCACCGAACGATTCATGGTCCGCTGGAAGGGTGAGCCCGACCCCGCTCACGTCGAAGCCATCGACGCCTACTGGGTATCGGCCGCCGAACACGGCATGAACGCCTCCACGTTCACTGCACGTGTCATCGCCTCCACCGGAGCCGACGTGGCAGCGTCCCTCTCCGGCGCGATCGGTGCCATGTCCGGACCGCTGCACGGCGGCGCACCCGCTCGTGTGCTCCCGATGATCGAAAACACCGAGAAGTCCGGCGACGCCCGCTCCGTGGTCAAGGGAATCCTCGACCGCAAAGAAAAGCTCATGGGCTTCGGGCACCGTGTCTACCGTGCCGAAGACCCCCGCGCACGCGTGCTCCGCGCCACGGCCAAGCGTCTGAACGCACCCCGCTTCGAGGCTGCTGCCGCACTCGAGCAGGCCGCACTCGCCGAACTGCGCGAACGCCGCCCCGACCGCGCGATCGAAACGAACGTCGAGTTCTGGGCCGCAGTCATCCTCGACTTCGCCGAGGTGCCCGCGCACATGATGCCGGCGATGTTCACCTGCGGCCGTACCGCCGGATGGTGCGCGCACATCCTCGAGCAGAAGCGCCTCGGCAAGCTCGTCCGCCCGGCAGCCATCTACACCGGCCCCGCACCTCGCACCCCCGATTCGGTCGAGGGCTGGGACCAGATCACCCACAGCTGAACACCAGCACGTTAGGAAACAGAAAGTAGCGATGACCACCACACCGAACATTCCTGCCGAACTCCTTCCCGCAGACGGCCGGTTCGGCTGCGGCCCGTCCAAGGTTCGCCCCGAACAGCTGCAATCGCTGGTGGAGGCGGGTAGCTCGGTGTTCGGCACCAGCCACCGCCAGAAACCGGTCAAGAATGTGGTCGGCCGCGTTCGGTCGGGGTTGTCCGATCTGTTCTCGCTTCCCGAGGGATACGAGGTGGTCCTCGGTAACGGTGGCACCACCGCATTCTGGGATGCCGCCGCGTTCGGTCTGATCCGCGAGAAGTCGCTGCACCTCACCAACGGTGAGTTCAGCTCCAAGTTCGCGTCGGTCGCCAAGAACAACCCGTTCATCGGTGATCCGATCGTGGTCTCCTCGGAGCCGGGCAGCGCACCGGAGCCCGTGTCCGATCCGTCCGTGGACCTCATCGGCTGGGCCCACAACGAAACCTCCACCGGCGTCTCCATCCCGGTGTCCCGTCCGGCGGGCTCCGAGAACGCACTCATCGCCATCGACGCCACCTCGGGTGCGGGCGGCCTGCCCGTGAACGTTGCGGACGCCGACGTGTACTACTTCGCGCCCCAGAAGTGCTTCGCCTCCGACGGTGGGCTGTGGATCGCGCTCATGAGCCCCAAGGCACTCGAGCGCGTCGCGGAGATCAAGGACTCGGGACGTTGGACCCCGGACTTCCTGTCCCTGCCCATCGCAGTCGACAACAGCTCCAAGGATCAGACGTACAACACCCCCGCTGTCGCGACGCTGCTGCTGTTCGCCAACCAGATCGAGTGGTTGAACGGCAAGGGCGGACTCGACTGGGCAACGGCACGCACCGCCGACTCCTCGTCGCGGCTGTACCAGTGGGCCGAGGCCAGCGAGTACGCCACGCCGTTCGTCGCCGATCCGGCTCACCGTTCGCAGGTGGTCGGCACCATCGACATCGACGACAAGATCGATGCAGCCGAGGTTGCAAAGATCCTGCGCGCCAACGGCATCGTCGACACCGAGCCGTACCGCAAGCTGGGCCGCAACCAGCTGCGCGTCGGCATGTTCCCGGCGATCGACCCCGAGGACATCACCCAGCTCACCAAGAGCATCGACTGGGTCGTGTCGCAGCTCGGCTGACACGCGCACCGAGTGAAAGGCGCCCCGGCAATCGCCGGGGCGCCTTTCGCATGCACTCTGCCCACTCCGAAACGCAAAATAGTAGCGTGACTGCTCGCGCATTCCGGGGTACACGCCCGCGCGTGTCCTGCGCAACAGACCATCACGAATGAATTACAGTGGCGGCAGCGCAAAGTCGCGAGCCGGCGCGATAAGGAGGTCAACGTGCGAGAGCTTCGAGTGATCGGTCTCGAATCGGACAGTTCGCACGTGGTGTGCGCTGATGCGAGTACCGGCGAAAAGTTCCGGCTTCCAGCCGATGACAAACTCCGCGCTGCGTCCCGCGGGGACATTGCTCGACTCGGTCAGATTGAGATCGAAATGGACAGTCAGCTCCGCCCCCGAGAAATCCAGGCCCGCATCCGTGCCGGCGCATCCGTGCAGGAAGTTGCCGACGATGCCGGCATTCCCGTAGCCAAGGTCGAAAGCTTCGCCTACCCGGTCCTTCTCGAACGCTCACGTGCTGCCGAGATGGCGCAGGGCGGGCACCCCGTCCGCGACAACGGTCCCGCAGTTCCCACGCTCTCCGAGATCGTGACCCTCGCCTTCCGTGCCCGCGGCCACAACATCGACGACGCGACGTGGGATGCATGGCGCGACGAAGACAACCACTGGGTTGCGCAATTGCAGTGGCAGGCAGGACGAACCACCAACGCGGCCCACTGGCGCTACCAACCGGATGCCCACGGCGGCACCATCGTCGCACTGGACGACACCGCATTCGATCTCATCGACCCCGATTTCGGTCGCCCGTTGCGCGGACTCGCGGCTGTTGCCCTGCATTCGGCCGAGCAACTCGAGCTGTCCGACGAAATCGAAGACGAGCACACCGAACCATCCAGTCTCGAAGTTCCTGCTTCGGAGACCTCGGAGACCGTCCCGTCGGACGCCACGGAAGCTGCGAGCACCGACATCATCGATGCCGAAACCACCGAGGTGGTTGCTGATTCCGTGGAATCGGCAACCGGCACCGACAGATCCGCTCCTCCGGTCTCACCGCGTACAGCTCCCCAGAGCGGCGCCCACAACAAGGACAAGCGTGGCAAGCCCGCTCTCCCGTCGTGGGATGACGTTCTCCTGGGTGTGCGCAGCAGCGGTCGCTGATAACACCACGAACCGGCGGTAGTCGTCGTACCCTTCATGCATTCGGCGGAAGAGAGGTACGAGTAGTGGCGGCTCGAGTGTCCACCCTCTGGTTCGTCGACACTCCGGATCCTGCTGCCGTCCTCGGCAACGCGGAATCCCCTGATGGGGATGCGGCACTTGCAGTGGCACAACGTCTTCACCCGAACATGGATCTGGCACCTACCGGTGTCGTGCCGCTGTCCCAAGCGGCCGGTGTGACCGATGACGTTCTGTACGTCGGCGCCTTCCCAGGTCTCGTCGTGGTGTGCCACAAGGATCTGACACCGACCACACCCACCACGACTCCGTGGCGTTCCGCAATCGATTCCGCGACTACGTACCTCGTGGCGTCTCGCCCGGAGGACGCCTGGGGCGCTTTCGCAGTATGGGAAGGCGACACACTGCGGCGATCATTCAGTGCCGCGCCCGCCACCATCCTCGAGGACTCCGGCATCCCGTTGGTCTGGGAACGACCGTACTGGGCAGGTGAGTTTCCCCTTCAGCATCCGCCCGGGGCTCTCCCCGACCCACAATCGCTCCCCTTCCACCCCCAGCAATTCGCAGAGGCAGCCAACCGTGAGTGGCTCGGATTTCGCTACACGGGCGCACGGTCAGAGGGAGAGTTGAACCCCACATCGATCGGCCTGCTCGGATTCACCGTGCATCCGCCCGGGCAGGCGCCGCGTCCGAACCCACCCACAACGGACGCCTCGGCTGCGCGGGATTCTGCCGCCGCTGCCCCTGCCACGGGGGCAGTGAAGCGCACGTTCCTCGACCGTATCCGGAGGAAGACCCGCTGAGGGCTCGGTGCGAACAATACGAGAATCAGCCGAGCAGTACGCCGATCCACCCGGCGGGAATACCGACCATTGCTCCGTACACGATCCATCGCCAGATCGGTCGCCGGCGCATCCGCCACAGAGTGGGCGCCAACCCTGCCGCCACGGTCACACTGAGCAACACCGCGAGCGCTACGTTGATCCGCGCGAGTTCCGATGCGAATGCGATCGTCGCCACGGTCACGAAAGCCGCACTGAACACCGCCAGCGCCACCCCTGTGAACCACGGGGTGTTGGGAGAGGCCTGCACTAGTTCGTCCTGACCCGCTCGTAGAACGCCATCGCTGCCGCCGTGGCCACGTTCAGCGAATCGGTTCCGGGAGCCATGGGGATTCGCGCACGAACATCGGTGGCACGCATCGCATGTTCGGTCAGACCGGGGCCTTCGGCTCCGAGCAACAACGCGACCTTCTCCCCCGTCATCGCGGTGGCCAGGGTTTGTTCCGCTGGATTGGGCGTCAACGAGATGAGCTGGAACCCCTTGCTGCGCACCGCTGAGAGCCCGCGCGGCCATTCCGGCACCTGCGCGAACGGAACGCGCAGGACGTGCCCCATCGACACCCTCACCGCACGGCGGTACAGCGGGTCGGCGCAGCCCTTCCCGAACAGCACCGCGTCCACGCCGAGGCCCGCAGCGTTCCGGAACATCGACCCGAGGTTCTCGTGGTCGTTCACGCCTTCGAGGATCGCGATGGTGTTCGCACCGTCGAGCACCTCGTCGAGCGCGAGCGGGGGTGGTCGGTGAGCGGCGGCGAGGACACCACGATTGAGGTGAAAGCCCACCACCTCGGCCATCACGTCGGCAGTGGTCCGGTAGAACGGCATATCCACGTCGGCGAGATCGTCCGTGAGCTCACCGAGGCGCCGATCCACGCCCAACATCGCGATCGGGTCGAATCGGGACGTCAGCAGCCTTTGAGCAACCAGTACGCCTTCGGCGATGACGAGCCCCTTGCCCTCTGGCAGATCAGGGCGCCGATCCGAGGAGTTCAGGTCGCGGAAATTGTCCAAACGCGGGTCTGCGGGGTCTGCGATATCGATGACGTGAACCACCGGAACAGTCTGCCGCACATGCGTGCGTAGCCCCAATCGGGCCGCCGGTCGATCAGTCTGATTCGTTGACCAGGGTCGTGATGATGGCGACCGCATCTTCGAGACTCTTCAGTTGTGTCTCGTCGAGGTCGGCGAGTTTCGAGTTCATCCACACTTCGCGTGCGTGTGTTTCGTCGGCGATGAGAGCGAGACCGGTCTCCGAGAGAGTGACGATGACCTGCCGACCGTCCGTGGGATGTGGGGCGCGTTCCACGAATCCCGCCGCGAGCAGCGAGGCGATGACGCGCGTCATCGACGGCGGTTGGACCCTTTCGCGCGCCGCGAGGGCGCCTGGGGTCATCGCACCCTCACGCGCCAATGTCGCCATCGCCGAGAGCTGCGTCAGCGACACTTTTGCGTCGGCCCGGCGGCTGCGCAGGTGCCGAGCCAGACGCACGACGGCGAGGGACAGGTCGCTTGCGAGAACCCGTGAATCAACTGTCACGAACACGACAATACGGGAGAGCGACTCGTATCTTCGATCTGGTCAGAGCTTCGTTCGATCAGGTGAGGGCATCCGTTATCGGGTCGACGGCGAAGTATGCGACGAACAGAAGTGCAACAACCCACATCAGCGGGTGAATCTTCTTCGCGCCGCCACCGGACGCATTCAGGACCACCCAGGAGATGAAGCCGACCCCGATACCGTTCGCGATCGAGTAGGTGAACGGCATGACGACGATCGTGAGGAACGCCGGCAAGGCTACGGAAAAGCTGCTGAAATCGATGTCTCGGACCTGGCCGATCATCATGGCTCCCACCACCACGAGCGCCGGCGCTGCCGCCTCGATCGGGACGACCGCGTACAGCGGCGTCAGGAACATGGCGGCCAGGAACAGCAATCCCGTTACGACGTTCGCAAGGCCAGTGCGGGCGCCTTCCGCGATACCGGAGGCAGACTCGACGAACACCGTGTTGGACGAGGCCGAGGCGCCGCCACCGACCACGGCGCCGGTTCCCTCGACCACCAGGGCACGGCCGATACCGGGAAGGTTGGAGTTCTTGTCGGTCAGTCCTGCTTCCTTACCCAGCCCGGTCATCGTGCCCATGGCGTCGAAGAAGTTCGCGAGCACCAGGGTGAAGACGAGGAGGCTGGCCGCGAGGACGCCGATACGTGTGAACGCACCGAACAGGCTCACATCACCGACGAGGCTGAGGTCGGGCAGGTCGAACACCACACTGGGAGCCTCGGGAACACTCAGGTTCCAGCCCTTGGGGTTGGTGCCGAGTGATGGTCCGATTCCGGCCACTGCCTCGATGATCGCGGCAAGAACGGTGGTGACGACGATGCCGATCAACAGTCCCCCGCGCACCTTCCGGACTACGAGAACACTCATCAGGAGAACGCCGAACACGAATATCAACGTGGGCCACGACCCGATCGATCCACCGATCCCGAGGCCCACCGGCACCGTCGTACCGGCCTCGTCGGGAATACGCCGCACGAATCCTGCGTCGACCAGACCGATGAACGCGATGAACATGCCGATACCCGCCGCGATCGCGGACTTCAGCGCGGGCGGAATGGCGTTGAACACCGCAGTTCGGAAGCCGGTCAACGCAAGCACCACGATGATGATGCCGTCGATGACCACCAGCCCCATGGCTTCCGGCCACGTCACCTGCGGTGCGATGGTGACGGCGAGGAGGCTGTTGATTCCGAGACCGGCAGCGATCGCGAACGGATAGTTGGCGACGATGCCGAAGAGGATGCTCATCAGTCCCGCCACGAGGGCAGTCACGGCGGCAACTTGGTGAACCGGGAGAATGTTCCCGAGGACGTCGGTTTTTGCGACGGCGTCGTCGGCGGAGAAGCTTCCGAGAATCAGCGGGTTGAGAACCACGATGTACGCCATGGCGACGAACGTGACCACCCCGCCACGAACCTCGGCAGCCACGGTGGAGCCTCGCTCGGTGATCTTGAAATAGTTGTCGAGCAGCGTCGCCGGTACACCCATGGACAAGCAGATTAACGGCACCAGAGACAGGTAGCGTTGCTTTCGTGAACGACCGACCGGACCCGAATTCCACCATCGACCGCCTCGCGGACCCACGAACTGCACTGATCCTGGGAACGTTTGCGTGGGCGGTGGCCACGATGGTGGTAATCATCACGGGTGGCGACGCGTCCGACACCTTGTGGACATGCATCGCCGGCGTTGCTGTCGGAGCTGCCGGCTATGGGTTGTTCCTCTGGCAACGATGGTCGGCACGCCGTGGCGCCCGGGGTGCACAGCAGGGTCTGCTCTAGACACACAGCAGGGTCTGCTCTAGGCGGGGTTCCCGGAGGCGGCTCGCCGGTGGGTGCGGCCGTCGGCATCGACCCACCAGTCGACCGTGAACTCGCCGGTCACGGCTCCCGAGCACTTCACGACAAGTTCGTCGTGCACGGTCACCGGGCCCGTCGGCACGTCACGGCCGAAGGCCACTGCTTCGGCCACCAGCGCCGGCTCCTGTTCCCATGTGCTCGTTCTTCCGGTTCCGATCACCTGTGCGGCCACGACCTCCGACATCACCGGTACGTCGAGGATCGTTGCCAGCACCTCGGCCGTCGCCAGGTCGCCCATCACTACGCGGTCGCGCGGGGCTACCGCGAACATCCACGGCTGGTCGAGCACGAAAGCATCCGCCGGATCGACGACGAGGGAACCCGACAGCGAACGGACCACCGAGGGCACGTCGAGATCCTCCACGTCGATACGGTCTTCGGCCACGGCCTCGGCCAGGAGCCGGTGCGATGAGACGATCACGGCTGCGGTGGGGGTTCGCCGGGCATCGGCGAGGCGGTCCAGCAGCAGCCTCGCGAGTTCGACGGAGTCGACCCGGTCCGGGGCCAGGACGGCGGCCAACGACTCGGCGTCACCGTGGTCGATAACATCGAGAAGTCCCGCGAACGTGGCGTCGTCCGGCGAACGGTAGGTGCCGAGCGGAAATCCGTCGACGACTGCGTGGTGACGCAACCACCACGCTGTGTACCCACCTCGATCTACCAGCAGACGCCGCGTTGCCGGTTCTCGTACCAACAGTTCGAGCGCCTCGCCCCAACGCTGCTCGTCCACGAGGTCGAGGTCGCGCACGGCCTCGAGGATCTCGGGGTCGTCGGCCAAGGTGTCCCACCACAGGTCCTCGTCGGCGAGGTCGTGTTCCGGCCCGGACGGCAGGTCGGAACGGAGGACGGTGAATCCCCACCCGACGCCGACCGCACGCAATGCGTCCGCCCCGAACGCGTCCACCGATGCCGCGTCGACCGTCGCAAACGGCGAGTCGCCCACCAGCACACGACCGAGCGGCGAATCCGGGAGAAGCAACTCGTCCGCGGGGAGCAGTTCGCTGTCCTCGTCCGGGAGCAACAACTGGCCGATCCACGACGGCAACGTTCCGTCGGGCACATTCGACGCGAGCGCCATCACCGTGGCCGCGAGTTCTTCGGCTTCGTCGCTCGACCCGGTGTCGTCATACTCGTCCGAGGTGTCTTCGATGCTGGCGCGTAGAGCGGGGTCGCTCAGCAGGTCCGCGGAAGTGGCGGTAGCGGCGCCCAGCCTGGTGAGCAGTGGGTGTGCGGCTTCGGGGTGAACCAACCTCGCCCACCGGACGTCCAGCACAGCGTCGCTGCGCCGACCCTGGTCGGGCGCCACATCGACGCCCACCACCACGGTGCGGGGACCGGTGACGGTCCGGCCGTCGGACAGCGGGACCGGTATCGCAGCCAACTCTTCCGCTGCGGGAGCATCGGTGACGAGGGGTTCGAGCGCCTCGTACAACCGGCGCCACCACTGCGGTTCACGTTCGGATCCGCTGAGCACCTCGGCTATACGTGCCAGACCGATCCGGTGAACGTCGACAGCGGCCAGTGCAGCGGCCTGCCGGTGACCGGACAGATCAGCGACGACGAGTCCGCCGATCACGTCGTCGAGCAGGTCCACGAGGTCTGCCTGCGCTCCGGGCACCACCGCGGCGCGATCGGGTGCGACATCCCTCCCTGCCACGGTAGGCAACCAGGGCCGCCCACGGAGCTCACGGACAAGGCTGTCCCGCAGGTCCGAGTCCACCTCACTGCGCGCAAACCCCGGAAGCGGAACCAATTTCGTTCGTTGTGTCGGTGGCACCGCGGCGACGAAGTCCGCGTATCCCCGCGCCAGTTTCTCCACCGGCGCCCCCGGCAGAATTCGTCGGCGGTCGGGTTGCATCGCGATATCGGCAATCACGATCGTTGGGATCGACAGCTCTTCGTCGGAGCGGGTGGGGGCACGCAGGACCCCTTCCGACACCGGCGAAATCACGCCGTCCCGCACGGGGGCGAGCCAGCGCGCATATTCGGTGGCGAACTGCCACCACGTGTCGTCACCGATCGTCACCTCGGTAATTCCTGATTCGAGCGGGCGTTCGACGCGATGCAGATGCACGTCCCCCACCGCGATGGACTCGAGGGCGGGCAGTTCCAGAAGCAGGTCCACTGCTTCTCGCTCCATGCCACGCAGCAGTCGCTCGGCATCGATGTCGTCTCGGAGCCGGAGCACCACCTCGGTGGAGGCGTCACCGGCGGGTGGATCGGCAATCGGCCAGGCAAGCCGTAGCGCCGGAACACCCGAATCCGGTTCGGGCAAGCCGAGGTCCGCGATCTCCGTGCGCGTACGTTCGGCAGAGAATGCGATCGATCCGGTGCGTGATCGCAGTTCGACCTGGTCACTCACCGACAGAACGGCGGTGAAACCCACGCCGAAGCGGCCTACCGAACCGGCAGACTTGCCCGACGCCCGCAGCGCGGTCAATGCCTCGACACCCGCCGCGTCGAGCGGCGCACCGGTGTTCGACACCGACAGCACCCGCCCCGCGAGTTCCACCCGCAGCGCACCCGCGGCACCCGACCGTGCGGCAGCATCCGCCGCATTCTGGGCGAGTTCGGTGAGCAGTCTGTCGCGATAGCCGGCGCGAATCAGATCCGATTCGCTCGCGGCATCCTCGCGGAGACGAGTGGGCGACGATTTCCAGGCAAGCAGCGTCGATTCACGCAGCGCACCGGTGCCGAACGGATCGGCTATGTCGTCGATGTGGTGTCCCCAGCCGCGGCAGTGTCTTCAGGAGCGGCAGTGTCTTCCTGCGCAGCAGTGTCCCCAGGAGCAGCAGCGTCTTCAGGAGCAGCAATGTCCTCAGGGGCGGCAGGAGTTACCTGAACCTCCTCGACGGCACCGTCGTCGTACGCGTCGTAACGGGGCGACCCGGTGCCGGTGGGCAGGGTTGTGTCCGAATGTGCACCACAGCCGTGCGCCGCGTGCACGACATGACCGTCAGCCGCCATCTCGTTACCGCACACCCCGAATGCCGACCGCAACGAACCGGCAAGTGGGAGGAAGAATCCACACAGGTTGCACGTGGAGGGAGCAGCTTTCGCCATCTCCGAATCGGGTCCGTACTCCCCACCGAACCAACGCTCGGCAGCATCCTCGCGACCTTCGAGGCTCATCACCTGCTTGCGGCCGAGGCCGAGATCACGGGCGGTGTCGTCGACAACCGGGTCACCGGTGGCGACGTAACCGGGGACCAGTCGCGGATCCTGCGCGGGTGGCGCCAACAGGTCGCCTGCAGACAGGTCACCGGGACGAACCCGCTGATCCCACGGCACCCACTCCGGCGAGAGCAAAGCCTCGGGTCCGGGAAGCAGAGCGATTTCGCTGACCGTCGCATGATCCGATTCGGGATCGGCTGCCACGACGACGGCCCACTGCCAGCCCCGGTAGCCGGGAAGTTCTGCGGTGAAACGGTGAGTCGCGGCGCAGTCGTCCTCGGACGTGACACCGAGGTACTCACCGACCGGTCCTTCGTGCAGTTCCACCAGCGCCGTACGGGCCAGTTCCACTGCATCGGCCAAGACTGGGCGTGTCATTGTCGTTGCACGCTCGGGGGAAGAAGCAACACTCACGCCACCAGTCTGCCGCACCAGCGCAAGTAGGTACCACGTGGGCTGCCATGCTGTGACGATGACCGATCTGCGGCCGCTCCGATCGAACCGTCGTATCGCCCCCGTGATTGCGCTGGCGGTGTCGCTACTCGGCGCAAGCGTGACTGCGTGCGATTCGCAGGCCGCCCAACCGGAAGATCAGACGTCGAACCAGTTGCAGACCGAGATCGTCGACACTCTCCCCCACGACCCCGAGGCATTCACCCAGGGACTCGAAATCGCCGACGGAGCCCTGTACGAGGGCACGGGCATCGCGGGCGAGTCGTGGCTGCGCGTATCCGACTTCCCCGAAGGCACGATCCGCACCACCGTCGACCTGCCTGGTCAACTGTTCGGCGAGGGAATCACCGTCACGGACGAGAGTGTGTGGCAGTTGACCTGGCGGGACGGGGTGGCCATCGAGCGCGACCGCCACTCGCTGACCGAACTGCGCCGTGTCGAGTACGCCGGAGAAGGTTGGGGCATCTGCGCTCTCCCCGACCGCCTCGTCACCAGTGACGGTTCCGCGACCCTCACATTCCGTGATCGCGGCACGTTCGACGAGATCGGTTCCGTTCAGGTGACGGACGGCTCCGCATCCGTCGACCGACTCAACGAACTCGAGTGCGCAGAGGACGGCAGCGTCTACGCAAACGTGTGGACCACCGACACCATCGTTCGGATCGACCCGAACACCGGTCGGGTGAGCGCCGCAATCGATGCGACCCCCGTGCGCAACGCGCTCCCCGAGGAGACGCCGAACATCGACGTTCTCAACGGAATTGCCCAGATTCCCGGCACCGACCGATTCCTCGTCACCGGAAAGTACTGGCCGTCGATGTTCGTGGTGCGCTTCGTTACGAAGCCTTGACGGGTGCGTCCCGGAGCGACAGGCGGAAGTGACCAGCGTTGCAGGGGATGTAGGTGGTCATTCGCCGCGAGACTAGACAGAATTGGTGTGTGACCGGACCGCGCGACCCCTACGACACCGATGGTGATGCCGAGAACTCGGTTCATCCCGGGTACGACAAATATCCGCCGGCAGCACGCGCCTCGGCCCGGCGAACGCCACTGCCACCGCTGCACCCGCCGAAGGGCTCGGCAGGAGGGCGTGGCGGCGACGCCCCGAAGACCGCGCGTATACCCCGCAAGCTGACGGTCACCCGAGTTGCCGCGATGCGCAGCCGCGAACTCACCAACAAGGGCATCGCCACGTTTCACCGGGCGGCCAAGGCGAACGGCGCGGACAAATCGGGTCTCACCGCTCTGACGTATGCGGTGATGACGAACAACGCCACCGATGCCGCACTGGCAGTCGCTCTCGCGAACACCCTGTTCTTCTCCGCCGCCACCGGCGAGGACAAGACGAAGGTCGCGCTGTACCTGCTGATCACCATCGCACCGTTCGCAATCATCGCCCCGCTCATCGGGCCGCTCCTGGACCGCCTTCAGCACGGTCGGCGAATCGCCCTCGCCACCTCGTTCGGAATGCGCACCGCGCTCCTCCTGATTCTGGTGTTCAACTTCGACAGCTGGGTGTTGTATCCGGCTGCGCTGGGCATGATGGTGCTGAGCAAGTCGTTCTCCGTGCTCAAGAGTGCGGTGACGCCTCGCGTGCTACCACCGGAAATAGATCTCGTACGGGTCAATTCCCGACTCACCGTGTTCGGTCTGATCGGCGGCACGATGGGTGCGGGCGCGGTGGCCGCTGGTCTGGCCTTCGTGTTCGGCACGTCGGCGGCTGCGTTGTGGCTCGCCGTCGTCATCACCCTTGCGGGCGCATACCTCAGCATGCGAATCCCGTCCTGGGTCGAGGTCACCGAAGGCGAGGTTCCGGCCACCCTCAGTTACCACGGCGACGACGCCCACACCACCGTCGTCACACGAGGCAGGCCTGCGCCGGCGAAGAAGCGTCGCCAACCGCTGGGCCGCGCCGTCATCACCGGTCTCTGGGGAAACAGCACGATCCGTGTGCTCACGGGATTCCTGACGCTGTTCATCGCCTTCGTCGCCAAGTCGGAAACCGAACACGAACCCCTCGTGCAGGCCGCCATGCTCGGCCTCGTCGGCGCCGCGGCCGCGATCGGAAACTTCGCCGGGAACGCGTCAGGTGCCCGACTTTCCCTCGGCAAGCCTGCGCTGATCGTGGTGCGCTGCACGGTATCGGTGTGGATCATCGCGATCATCGCCGCCTTCACCGACAACCTGCTCACCGCCGCGCTGGCAACACTGATCGCATCCGGGGCCAGCGCACTCGCCAAGGTGTCCCTCGACGCCTCCTTGCAGCACGACCTGCCCGAGGAGTCGATCGCGTCGGGATTCGGCCGTTCGGAAACCGCACTACAACTGAGCTGGGTCATCGGAGGCGCGCTCGGCGTGCTGCTACCCACCGAGTACTGGATCGGATTCACCGTCGTCGCCGTGATCTTGACCATCGGTCTCACCCAAACGGTCCTCAGCTACCGTGGCAGTTCGTTGCTCCCAGGACTCGGCGGCAAGCGCCCGAACCTGGCAAAGCAGGAATTGGCCGAGCCCGTCTCGACGAGCTGAGCCGCCCAGCACCACTCACACAGCAGTACCGAACGAAGCGTGCCGAACCGAACGACCGGGGATTACCACATCATGACCATGCAGACGCGAACCAAGAAGATCGTGGCCCTGGCCGCAGTCGGACTGTTGGTGGTGGTGATCGCTTTCGCCGCGGTCATCACGATGCTCGTTCGAGGCGCGGAATCCCACCCCCCGACGTTGACTGCGTACTCGCACGGCGAAACCGTGGACGTCCCGCCGCTCCAGTACTGCAACCTGAGCCTCGACGAATGTGACCAGGGCTCGGTCACCGAACTCGAAGTGCCGGTGGGTTCCCCGCTGCAGTTGTCGCTCCCGAAGGACATTTCCGCAGCACCCTGGCGGATGATCATCCAGTACCAGGATGCGAACGGAAACGAAGTCCTCGAGCAGCGTTCGTACGAGTCGGGCCCGAATTCCGCGATCACGATCGAGTCGACGGACGATCGGCAATTGCTCGTTGTCGAACTGCAACTCCCGTCGTCCGTGATCGACGAAGAGGGCCGCTCGATCGCTCACGCAATCTGGTCGATACAGACTGCGTGAGCGCGGTAGATCAGCTGTCGAGCTCGCGGGCGACCGCTCGCACGACCTCGGAGATGCGCTGAGCCGTCTTACGGTCCGGGTAGCGGCCCTTGCGCAGGTCCGGCTGCACCTTCGCCTCGAGGAGCGTGATCATGTCCTCGACCATGCCGTGCAGTTCGTCCGGGGTGTGCTTCTTCGGGGCCGTTTCCTTACGGGCGCCCTGACGCACCGACCGGGCCGAGTCGAGCACCTGCACGCTCAGAGCCTGCGGTCCACGGCGTCCGGCAGCCATCCCGAACTCGACTCGCTGACCGGCCTTCAGGCCCTCGACGCCCGCCGGCAGCGCGGAGGCGCGGACATAGACGTCCTCGCCCTCCTCCTGCGCCAGAAAGCCGAAGCCTTTTTCGACGTCGTACCACTTCACCTTGCCGGTCGGCACCGCGTTCACCCGCTCATCACTCGAATTGCGTTCGATATGCAAGAACGCGCCCCGCAACCGGTGCGGGACGCGCAGTTCCAGTTCATGGTACCCCGAACACACCGACTCGGGCATCTGGGATTCGAAGCACTATCGTTGCTGGTGTGGCATCAGAAACGACACCTTCGCAACCGTCCGACGAAACCGGCACCAGCAACAACACCCTGTTGCGCGTTGCCGCCGGATTCTTCGTCGTCGGAGTCCTCGCGATCGTCGCGATCTTCCTGACGCCGATCCTGTCCGAGGGCAAGCCCGGCCTGGTGCTGTACCTGCTGACGCTGGCGTGCCCTATCGGGTTCGTGCTGGCAATCACGTTCGCGCTGCGGTCGGGGCGGCGCGCCCGCTGACCCACTCCCAACATGAAGGACGTCCGATGCGCATCCTGCTCAACATCATCTGGCTCGTCTTCGGTGGCCTCTGGCTGGCGCTGTGCTACTTCCTGGTGGGCCTCGTCTTCTGCGTCCTGATCATCACCATTCCATTCGGGATCGCGTCCTTCCGAGTCGGGCTGTACGCGCTGTGGCCGTTCGGCAAAACGGTGGTGGAAAAGCCGAATGCAGGCATGGGTTCGCTCATCGGCAACATCATCTGGCTGATCCTCGCCGGAATCTGGCTCGCCCTCGGGCACGTGCTCACGGCAATCGCGATGGCCATCACCATCATCGGCATCCCGTTGGCCGTGGCGAACCTCAAACTGATCCCGGTTTCACTCATGCCGCTGGGCAAGGACATCGTCGACATTCGCTGACGCGAACGCCACATGTGACCTTAATCACATAACAGCGGGATAACGGGCCAGTGACGAACCGACCCTCACTGCCTTTCGGTGCGACTAGCTGGGAAGAGTCGAGATTCAACCGATTCGCCACCGCCACAGTCCCCGACACTCCGCGTTATCAAATGGTGACACTCGAGCTTCGGACCGTTACGGTCGTCCACGGCCGAGGAAATCTCGGCCACACCCGGCCCGCCGCGCCAAGCCCTGTCCCGCGGGTCCCGGGGTCCCGACGAAGCATTCCAGGGACAGGGACGGGGGACCCAACAGTCCCTCAGAGGACACCAGTTCTCAGATGGACACCGATTCGGTCTCGCACCGAATCTTGGGGTGAAGCCAGACCCTCTTCCAGCCAGGAGAGGCGAGGCCGGGCTACCTCTCAGCCCGAACCCGACAGCTGACCTCGCAGGCGCGTGTGGAGAGGATCTCGACAACCATGACCGGACGCCATCGCAAACCCACCAATACCGGCCGCACCGTCGCCAAGGTCGCCGTCACCGGCGCCATCATGGGCGTCGCCGGAGCAGCGTTCTCCGGCACCGCAGCCGCAGCCCCCAACTCCGACTGGGACCGCCTCGCACAGTGCGAATCCGGCGGCAACTGGGGTATCAACACAGGCAACGGCTACCAGGGTGGACTGCAGTTCTCGCCCAGCACCTGGAACGCACACGGTGGAGGCGAGTTCGCCGCCACCGCCAACAACGCTTCGCGCGAACAGCAGATCGTCGTCGCTGAGCGTGTCCTCGAGTCCCAGGGATGGGGCGCATGGCCGTCCTGCTCCTCGAGCCTCGGACTGACCAGCGCACCCACGCAGCGTGAAGCACCGGCCACCACGCCGGATGTCCCCGAGGTCGTCCAGGAAGCCGCACCGGCCGTCCCCGAGATCGCCGAGCTCCCCGAGCTGCCGGCCAATGTCGACACCGCTCCGGTTCTCGACGCCATCGACCTGGCAATCGAGACCGTCAAGCAGCAGGGCATCGAGCTCGACCCGCAGATCCTCGACTTCATCGAAGCCAACAAGGGCCTCCTCGCGCCCCAGTAGTTCGGCACGAACTGTCGTCAGACATACGCAGAAGGGCCCCACACCAGCTGGTGTGGGGCCCTTCTGCGTATCGACCGCCTAGCGGTTGATGACGGTGCGCGGGTGCGCGTACGGCAACGAGCCCGCGGGCAGCGGGAACTCGGTGTCCTCCCCGTAGGGGGAAAGACCGCCTGCTCGACTCGACGACAGCTCGGTCACTGCGTGATCTCCGTCTGCAGTTTCCGGCCACCCTGGATCGACGTACTGCTTCTTCGAATTGTTAGCCACGTTGGATATTTTGACAGGAGCGAGAAGCGGCGTACAGCCCAGGTCTCTAATCTGATAGTCGATGACCGATATCGAAGACACCTCTGCGACCGCAACGACCGCCGCCACGTTCGCGGATTGGTTGGGTCGACGCTCCGACGAGGAGCTCACCGAACTGCTGCGGCTACGCCCAGACCTGGCGGTCCCGCCACCGTCCACGGTCACCGTGCTGGCCGGCCGAGCCGAGCAGCGGGCCTCGGTAGCGCGGGAGGCCGACAACCTCACCACCCTGGACTTCGGGATCCTCGAGATTCTGGCGCTGGAACGGGCCGCCGAGGTGGGAGTGTCACGGGCGCTGCTGGGCGAAGGTCTCGGATCCCGGGCACCGAAGAAGGCGGTCGACCAGGCTCTGGCCGTGCTCCGGGCGTCAGCCCTGGTGTGGGGTGATTCCTCCCTGCATATCCCGCAGGCTGCGATTGCGACGATCCCGTGGCGTGTCGGCCGCTCTGCCGAGCCTGTCGAGGTCATGAGCGAAGCGGAGATCGAGGCGGCGTTATCGGCCCTCGGTTCGGGTGAGCGAGAACTTCTCGACACGCTCGCCCGCACCAGTTCCATCGGACGCACCCGTGACGCGGCGCCCGGGACCTCGCCCGACCGCCCGGTGCAGCGCCTACTGTCGAGCGGACTCCTGACGTGGATCGACGACGAGACGGTCGAGTTGCCGCCCCAGGTGCGTCAGGTTCTGCGCGGCGAGGCCGTGTTCGATCCGGCCGCGCTCACGCCGCCTGCGGTCCGTACGAAGAAGAATCCGCCAACGAACATCAATGCCGCCGCCGCAGGCGAGGCGCTCGAAATGATTCGGCACTGCGAGAGCGTCCTCGCGATTCTGGGCGAATCCCCCGCCCCCGTTCTCCGCGCCGGCGGACTCGGTGTCCGCGAGTTGCGCCGGATCACCAAGATCGCCGGAATCGACGAGACGCGCGTGAGCCTGATCGTCGAGATTCTTGCGGGGGCGGGCCTGATCGCTGCCGGCATCCCGGATCCCGCCCCGACGGCAGATACGGCCGACAGCTACTGGGCTCCCAGCGCCGGCGTCGACGGTTGGCTGACCGCGTCCACGGCCAAGCGCTGGCACACCCTCGCCGCGGCGTGGCTCGATCTTGCTCGGGCACCCTGGCTGGTGGGCATGCGCGACTCCAACGACAAACCGGTCGCCGCGCTGTCCGAGGAAGCCCGAGCGCCCTCTGCGCCACAGGATCGCCGCACGATTCTGGGGGCCTACGCGGACCTCGGAAGCGGAAACAGTGCCGACGAGTCAGATATCAGTCGGTTCCTGTCGTGGCAGCGTCCGCGGTGGGGTGGACGGCTGAGACCGTATTCCGTGGAGCGGACGGTAGCGGAGGCTACCGCGTTGGGCCTGGTCGCTCACGGTGCCCTGGGTTCGCCGGGCCGTGCGCTCTTGCACGGCGGCGACGCCGAAGCCGAGATGCAGTCTGCTCTACCGGAGCCCGTCGACTACTTTCTGGTCCAGGCCGACCTGACCGTCGTGGTGCCTGGCCCCTTGACACCGGAACTGCTCGAACAGTTGACGCTGGTCGCCGATCTCGAATCGGCCGGTGCTGCCTCGATGTACCGCATCAGCGAGACCAGCGTTCGCCGCGCGCTCGATGTGGGAACGAGCGCCGCCGAACTGCACAGCCTCTTCTCCACCCGATCCCGTACGCCGGTACCGCAATCGCTGACCTACCTCATCGACGACGTGGCCCGCAGGCACGGCCGATTGCGCGCGGGCGTCGCCACCTCGTTCGTGCGGTGTGAGGACCCAGCGTTGTTGTCCGAGGTGCTCGCCTCCACGGTGGCGGAACCGTTGGCGTTGCGGGCGCTCGCACCCACCGTCGCGGTCTCACAGGCACCGCTGCGTGAGGTACTCGCCGAGCTGCGGGCCGCGGGCTTCTCGCCTGCGGGCGAGGATTCGACCGGTGCGCTGGTGGATCTGCGTCCGCGAGGCTCTCGGGTTCAGGTCCGACGACCCAAGGCAGCGAACCGCACGCCCGCGGTCGCGACGGATACTCAGCTCGCGGCCCTGGTCCGAACGCTGCGGGCCGGGGATCTCGCGGCGTCGGCGGGCAGCCGCGGCGGTGTTCGGTCCGACGGCTCGCGAGCCGGGATGGCCGCAACCCTCGCGATGCTGACCAAGGCAGCCCAGCAACGCACCAGCGTCACCATCGGATACGTGGACGCGCAGGGCGTTGCGACGCATCGCATCGTCGACCCGGTCAGCGTGGGCGGAGGTCAGTTGGACGCCTTCGACCCGACGGTGGGTAGTGTTCGGCGCTTCACACTGCACCGGATCACCTCGGTATCTCCCGTCAGCTGAGGCGCGGGCTCGACGATCTCCGATGACGGCGCTCAGTTCTGCTGCCGCATGGAGGAGAGCACGCGACCGAGCGTCGAGACTGGAATCCCGGGCGGCCAGGGCCGCTTTCACATCGTCGGCCCGGCGGTGTCGTGGGAGCTCCCGCATCACGACCCGCAGTGCCGGAACCCGATAGCCGGCACGCCGCAATTGGTGAACGATGCGAGCGTCTCGCACCTGAGCGGGCGAGTACCGGCGATTTCTGCGCGGGGATTCGCGCCCTGGCACCACAAGCCCCTCTGCGTCCCAATACCGCAGCGTCGATGCCCGGACTCCGATCGCCTCGGCCAGTTCGGAGACGGTCATTGCGTCGTCGGGGTGTGAGTCGTCAACAGGTTCGGCCGAAATGGCGGCCGCAGCCTCCCGCGCGAGTGCGAGGTCATCGCGTTCTCGGTGCAGCCGGGCATGCGCCGCATCGAGGAGCGCCAACGCCGCACGCGTCGATTCGTGCACTGTGCGGACGATCCGTTTCGCTTCGACAGGACCGACACCTGCCGTCAGGTGCGTGTACGCGAGAGCGCACCGCACGTGGATCGACCGGTAGACGCGGTATCCCGATTCTGTGCGCGTCGCCGGGGGTAGCACCCCGTCACGCTCGAGGTTGCGTACCTGTTGAACGGAGCAGCCGGCGATCCTGGCCACATCGAGGGTTTTCATCGATCTCCCTCCGCTTTCTGTGCACAAGCCTCCACAAGCACTTTAATGACAGGCTGGAACACATGACCATGGACGAGATCATCGACTTCGTGAACGAACTCGAGAGCGTGCTGACGCTGCAACCACAGCCAGGTGACGGAACCCCGGAGATCAGCTGGGGCGACACCTTCTTCTACTACTCCCCAGACGGCGTGGTTCCCACGACAGGGCAACCGTTCGCCACGATTGTCACCAAGGAGTATCCGGGAGAAGAGAGATCGGGCCTCGATCGCGCAGGAGCATTTCGCGTCAACGTCGCCTCCGGCAAGGAAGCCTTCGTTCGGTGGACGGCTCGACAACCCCGAGACTGCGCCGGGATCGCAGCTCCCGGTGTTCCGGATACAGTCCTCCCACATCCGGTCTACGGCTCGGCCGGATGGCTCGCGGTGCTGAGCCCGGGCACGAATACGGATGACGTCGTCCAAGAGCTGCTTTTCAGCGCCTACCGTCTGGCCCGCACGCGCCTTGAACGGAAGCGTTAACCGGAAAAACTCCGAACTGGCTATTTTCTGAAAATGAAGTATGGTCGGCCTTGTTGTGATTGCCACTTCGAAAGGGAGCGACAATGGCAGACAAGGGCAAGGGCCTGAAGAAGCCCGCACAGTCACTGAAGGAACGTCGCGCAGAAAAGCGCGCAAAGGTTGCAGAATCTTCGGAATTCATCCGTAAGCGGAAGACGCACTGAGGTTCGATCACCGCAATGTTCACAGCATCCAGCGAGTTGGAATCCCTGTACAGGACACTGAAATGTAGGCCGAAGGCAGATGTGTCCGCAGATCCACACACTGCCGGCTACATTTCCGGAATTTCCGTTGCACGACTTTTCGTGTTGGACGAGCGCGCGCATCTTTCCGGCGCCTTCAAAGATTCCACCTAGAAGGGAACAATCGAAAAGTGAAGAGAACTCTATCGGCACTCGACAGAATTCAGTCGCGCCTGGAATCGGAGCTCGACTCCGTCCACGCCGTCAGTGACAAAGAATTGGGATACCGAGCAGGGATCGCAGAAGCGATCGCTCATGTGATGGAAGCTCGCGCGGCCGTCACGGCTCGGAACTGACCGCCCGCCGAGCACGGCAACCTCCTCACACCAGGCGACGTGGCGTAAGAAGCGGATAACCAGGACAATGGCAAGGCTGGTTACATCCGGCACCGCTATGAGGAGGTTTCCGTGACCGACGGACCGTTGATCGTTCAATCCGACAAGACGCTGCTGTTGGAGGTCGATCATGAACGTGCCGGCGACGCCCGGCAGGCGATCGCGCCGTTCGCCGAGCTCGAGCGCGCCCCCGAGCACGTTCACACTTACCGGATCACACCGTTGGCGTTGTGGAATGCACGCGCTGCGGGACACGACGCCGAGCAGGTCGTCGATGCCCTGGTCAACTACTCGAGGTTCGCGGTCCCCCAGCCGTTGCTGGTCGACATCGTCGACACCATGGCCCGCTACGGGCGCTTGCAGCTGGTGAAGAATCCCGCCCACGGACTCACCCTGGTCAGCCTCGACCGTGCCGTCCTCACCGAGGTGACGCGGCACAAGAAGATCGCACCGATGTTGGGTGCAGCGGTCGACGACGACACCGTCATCGTTCATCCCAGCGAACGCGGCCGCCTCAAACAAATGCTGCTGAAGGTCGGCTGGCCGGCCGAGGATCTCGCCGGGTACGTGGACGGCGAGGCACACCCGATCGACCTGGCCTTCGAGGAAGGCCACTGGCACCTGCGCGATTACCAGGAAATGGCGGCCGACTCCTTCTGGGCCGGCGGGTCCGGTGTGGTGGTGCTGCCCTGTGGTGCCGGCAAGACCATGGTCGGCGCCGCCGCGATGGCGAAGGCGAAGGCAACCACCCTGATCCTGGTCACGAACACGGTTGCGGGACGTCAGTGGAAGCGTGAGCTGATTGCGCGCACGTCCCTCACAGAGGAAGAGATCGGTGAGTACTCAGGCGAACGTAAGGAGATCCGGCCGATCACCATCGCGACGTATCAGGTGGTCACGCGCCGCACGAAGGGCGAATACAAGCACCTCGAGTTGTTCGACTCCCGTGACTGGGGACTCGTGATCTACGACGAGGTGCACCTGCTCCCCGCGCCCGTGTTCCGGATGACGGCCGATTTGCAGTCCCGCCGTCGCCTCGGACTGACTGCCACCCTCGTCCGTGAGGACGGGCGCGAAGGTGACGTGTTCTCCCTGATCGGCCCCAAGCTGTACGACGCTCCGTGGAAGGACATCGAGGCGCAGGGGTGGATCGCCCCGGCCGACTGCATCGAGGTCCGGGTGACCATGACCGAGGCGGAACGCATGGCCTACGCCGTCGCCGAACCGGACGAGCGGTACAAGCTGTGCTCCACCGCGCACACCAAGATCGCCGTGGTGAAGTCCATCCTGGACCGTCACCCGGATGCGCCGACCCTGGTGATCGGCGCCTACCTCGATCAACTGGACGAGCTCGGCGAGGCTCTGGATGCGCCTGTCATCAAGGGCTCCACCAAGAACAAGGAACGCGAGGAACTGTTCGACAAGTTCCGGTCGGGCGAGATCCAAACTCTCGTGGTCAGCAAGGTCGCGAACTTCTCGATCGACCTCCCCGAGGCATCGGTAGCCGTCCAGGTCTCGGGCACGTTCGGATCGCGACAGGAAGAAGCGCAGCGTTTGGGCCGTTTGCTGCGGCCGAAGCACGACGGCGGTCAGGCGCACTTCTATTCGGTGGTTTCACGCGACACGTTGGAAGCCGAGTACGCGGCGCACCGGCAGCGTTTCCTCGCCGAGCAGGGCTATGCGTACCGGATCACGGACGCCGACGACCTGCTGGGACCGGCAATCGGATAGCGTCGTCACGTGCGACATTTCGAGTTCACGGTCGACCGTGCCCATGCCAAAGCGGTGAACCAGACCCTCACCGAGCTCCGTCGAATGCAGGTGTCGGCAGTGGTGTTCGCCGTGATCCTCGCCGTCGGCGCCGGATTCCTGATCCTCCTCGGTCACACCTGGTCGGTGATTCTGGGTGTGGTTCTGATCGCCGGTGCCGTCTCGTCCCTGTGGCTGGCCTTCTGGTTGCCACGCAAGATGGGCAGCGTCGAAGACATGTATCGGAAGAGCCCGCTGGTGCCTGCGGTGGTCTCCGAACTGCACCCCCGCGCCATGACCTTGCTTGCGCTGGTCGATGTCGCGAAACCGGACACCGACGGCTCGGCCTACGCCCTGGTGACCCGCAATATCCCTCTACTCCCCGGCCAGAAGCAGCGCGTCGGCGACAAGGTGCCGTCCGTTGCCCTGCTCGGTGACCGTGGCACCCGAAGCACCGCGACGACGTGGCAGATGGTCAGCCCGATGCCGATCGCGTGGGGCACCAAGGACGTCGCCGTCCGCGCTCGCGCAGTGGAGGCGATCGACAAAGTCGAATGGAACTTTCTCGCGTCCAAGATCAAGGAGTCGGTGACCGTGCAGAACACCCCGGATCAGCGCGTTCTCCTCGAGATCGGTGAGTTGCCCAAGGAAATGCGCTGACGGAAGTACTGCATCGTGACGACGCGCGCCGAGTAGCGCCGGACCATGGTGCTGGTGGGCGGCGCAACTCGCGGTGAGGCACGGTCAGGCTGCTCGAGGTCCCGCCCGTTCACTGACGGTGGCGCGGTGGTTCGACGGCAACGGTTCGGGTCGCATCCCGAACGGTGAGGGCGGGAAGAACCACGGGTGCCGGTCAGCACCCATCCGGACTTCCCACGCCGAGTGATGCAACAACCGGTGGTGAAAACCGCACAGCAACACCAGATTGTCCATATTCGTGGGTCCGTGGTCGGCCCAATGCTTGATGTGGTGCCCTTCGCACCAGGAGGCGGGGGCTCCGCAGTTCGGGAACGCACACCCACGGTCGCGGGTGACCAGGGCGCGGCGCTGTTTGCCGGTGACGGTGCGGACCGTGTCCCCCAAATCCAACGGCGCACCATCGGGGTCGACCACCACGGTGGACAGCAGGCAATCGCACGACAGTAGCCGGGCCGTGTTCACCGTGATCGGGCCCATCCACGACGCCCACCCCACATGATCATGATCCGGATCGTCGAACAGATCCTCGTATGCCTGCCGTTCGGACTGTGAATGCGGGGCTGAGTGTTCAGCCAGATCGGCGGCTTTCACCGTCACACTGATGTGCGGTTTCTGCCCGCCCTCGACCGGCCCAGCACCGGAGGCCAGATAGCGGCGCAGTAGTTCGGTGAACCCATCCGCCCGGCGCTTTGCCGGGGTCCGTGCGTCCGGTGTGCCGTCCGTGGCCGGTCGCGGTTTCGATAACCCAGACAGGGCCGCCAGCAGCATCTCCCCGGTCACCGCATCCAGATCACCCTTCACCGACATGCGCCCGTTCAAGGTTCTCGAGGCATGAAACTCGTTGCGCTCGACATCTTCCGCCGGTGGCGTGGTGTCGGATTCGAAGATGTGCTCGAGCTTCGAGATGACGGCCCGCACCCCGTCCGTGGTCGCCGCAGGACCGGATGCCGCCGCCAACAACGCGTCCCGGCACGCCCCCAACGCCTCCGCCGGCATTCCAGCCGGTGGCTTTTCGCAGAACCGCACGATCAACCCCGCATGGGCAATCGAAACCTCACCGGCATCCAAGGCGCCGCCGACCTCCGGGTGATCCCGCAACGCAGCCCCAAGGGTGATCAACCGCCCTGCCGCACCCACTTCCAACAGGGTGTTGCACGCCAACCACATTTTGGTGCTGCGATACCCGAGCACATCCATCTTGCAGCGGGCATCGACCTCCGCAACCAGGCGCACCCGGCGAGCCTCCAAACCGGCAATCTCAGCCGACAGCTCCAACACGGAGTCGCACAGCTGTTGATCGGCCAGCTGCCACGACTCCGGCACATTCGCCGACAACCGCAGCGCATCAGCTTTCAGCTGCTCGTCTACCCCGTGGTGTGAATCCCCCGACCCCATGAACCAACCCTAGTTCGAACATCCGTTCGAGTCAAGCGTTCTGGCTGAACATAACTTCCGACTTGTATGGGTTCGCGGTCTCGTGTTCGAACCGACGGGTTCGTAACGTGCCGTAGGAGACCACGGGGATGGCCCGAAACACTTCCTGCCACCCGACCGGCCGGAGGGTTGGCTCTCTAAGGGTTCTGCCTCCCTGCTGGTCTCCGTCCGAGGCCTGGCTCAACACAGGAACTCCGCCACCTGCCGGTGGTAACCGCAAGTCGGAATGCCGGCCCCGGAACACACCGCCCACCAGCGAGGAAAGGTTGTTCGTACCGGTGTTCGTGATCGGAATCGACCCCCACAAATCCACCCACACCGCCACCGCCGTCGACCCCGACACCAATCGGGATCTCGGCTCCATCCGCATCCGCTCCTCATTTGACGACTACGCCCAGCTGTGGACATGGGCGACACAATGGCCGGATCGGATCTGGGCGGTCGAAAACGCCTCCGGATTGGGCCATCACCTGACCCAATGGTTGATCGGCCGAGGCGAAGCCGTCGTCGACATCCCCTCCACCGCCACTGCACGGGTGCGTGAACTCAGCCGGGGCGGCCGCCGGAAGAACGACCGCATCGACGCAGCCGCTGCGGCATGCGTCGCGTTCAGTCACGGCGACTTTCCGGCCCGTCGCCCCGGAAGACCACACCGACGTCCTCCGCATCCTCGACGAGCGACGCATCGACCTGGTCAAACAGAACGGAAGACTGATCAACCAACTCCACGCCATCATGCGCGAACTCCTACCGGGTGGTATCGAATGCAACCTCGACACCGAACACGCAGCCACCCGAACTCAAACGCTTCCGCCCCGACACCGCATCCGATGCCATACGCAGGAGGATCGGGCTCGAGATCGTCGGCGACCTACGGCGACTGCGGTTCCAGATCGACGACATCACCGACCGCATCAAAACCGAACTCACAGCCTGTGGGACCCGGCTGCAGAAGATCCCCGGTGTCGGAGTCGTGACTGCTGCCCGGATCCTGGCTCGCACCGGCAACCCCAACCGGTTCGCCAACGAGGCCGCCTACGCGAACTACACCGGCACCGCCCCCGTCGAAATCGCCAGCGCGGACAAACAACGGCACCGGCTCTCCCGCGCCGGCGACCGCACCCTCAACTCCGCCATCCACATCGTCGCCGTCACCCAAGCCCGCACCACCACCAGCGCCGGCCACACCTACCACCGCCGCAAAGTCGCCGAAGGCAAAACCCACCGCGAAGCCACGAGGTGCCTCAAACGGCAAGTCGCCAAACACCTCTGGCGCACCATGCAGCACGACTTCGCACGGCGAGTCGCGGTCCCGAATACCGCATGAACGACGCCACTGTTCCGAAAGCAAGGGCAGGAAGATTATTGGCTCTTCCCGATCTGGAGTGCATGACGAAAGTACGCGGGTGAGGCCAACGATACGGCGTTGGTGGGCTGAAGGTTCCTTCTCGCAGTGGTCCTCATTGGTTCCGATAAGTCGGTGAATCGGGCAGTATGAGGAATCGTGAATGCTCAACTGCGATGCCTGGACCATCTCGATCGAATTGCTTCCGCGTCGCTCTACACACCAATTGCAACCATCGCGGTCGGGACCGATCTATACGGGCAGCGTCATGCACGACAGTGACGGCGATCGGCTGGTCTGGCACATGTCGCTGAACGGAGCTGCGCCAGAGCCACGAAACAGCGGCGTGGCGCTGCCCGCAGCGTGGGGCGATGCCCTTCGTGCGGTCAGCCATGACCTGCGGTGCTACCGACAGGGCCGCGCGGTGGACATATCTCGTGCCGTATGGGAAATCACAGTCGACGAGGAGTACGTAGTTACTGTCGGTTGGGCAGCAAGTGGTAGCGAGGTCGGTGCATGGAGCCGGCGCGACATGGTGACGATCTCGGCGCCGGCCGATGAAGTCACCGTGTGGGTAGCCAGATCAGTACAAGACGAACTCGTAGAGCACGAATTCGTCCAGTGGCCCATCGCCCAGGGCGCACGTATGTTGGCACCCAAGGTGCTCGAAGGTCGGGCGATCTGGTTCGACACACGTACGCACGCTGTGATCGCGGAGATCGGCCGACTTTGTCGCCCCACCGATCCGCAATCGGAACAGTTGGCACCTGAGCGCCATTGGTCGGTGCCGTAGTTCAGAGCTAGTTTCGCCTGGTCAGGCTGGTTCCTGTCTTCTCGCAAATCCACCCTGACGTCGCCCCTACGAGGCCGCCGAACGCAATGGACAAGAGGAACAAGACCCAACCGCTAGGTACCCCTTTGATCTGCCCAACTGAGGGTGTGTCGGGGACCGACATGACCGCTGGGACGGAACTGTCGCCTGAGAACACTTCGATTTCGACTGCGACGTCTGTGAGCCACCACAGCACCGCTCCGAATACGAGGCCCAGAAGGACGCCGAGTGCGGTGAAAATCAAATAGTGCCGTTTCATACGCGAGGACCTTGCCGAGGTGAGGTTGAATACCGGAAGACTTGCTCTGCGTTAATCCGCTACGGGGACGTCAGCTGGTGAGAAACTCGTACGCCATCTGATACTTACTGATAGTGACCCCGTATGCGAGGACGCCCTTACCGTTCTTACGGACGGTCTTGTTCGTGAACGCGCACGCGACGTTCAAGGTGTAAAGAGTGTCATCGTCGTGACCGCCTAGACTTCCGTGGTAGTGATACGTGATCGGAATTCCGTCCTTGCTGCTTTGGTTGACAAGCGCTCCTTCCCTGCGCGTGTAGTTCAAGCAACTCATACCAGTGTTTACCCCATTGACAGCCTTACGTTGGATGAACGACTCGTCAATTTTGAAGCCCCAAGCAAGATATCGGCTGTCGTAGTCTGCAGAGGCGCGACGGGCATTCAGTGTGCCGCTGTAGCTGTCGAGGACGACTTCTTCGCCGTGGTTGAAATAGACGATCCCCCCTCCTGATACGGGTTCCAAGAACGTCTCCGTGTTCACATCGATCACGTGATTTTCGAAGATCTGCGCGGGCGTTCCAGCGTTGTCGTACTGGTCCTGAACCGGGTACCCCCACGCGCCTGTCTCGTATCCGCTCAGTTCCCATCCGAGCAGGATTGCACCGGTCACGGGGTGCGCGCCGGTCACCGGGTGCCAGTAGATGACCCCTCGTTCGAAGCGGTTCATACGACCCTGTCCGTCGGGCAGAACAACTTCGTCGCTGGTGGGGTAGCCCAGCGTGCCGCCTTCCCAACCTGTCTGGCCCCACTTATCTCGGATCGCGCCACCGACGGTGTGTGCGCCAGTCAGGGGGCTCCAATACACACTCGCGCCCTGGAAGATCTGCATCCGTCCGCCATTGAGCACGATCTCGTCGGTTGTGGGATACCGCAGCCAACCAGCCTCGTAGCCGTACTGTCCCCACTTCTGGTGGAAGTGGTTGACCACCGGGTGTGCACCGGTAGCGGCGGACCAGTAGATCGGCCCGTTCTGAAAGAGCGATCTGCGTCCGAAACCATCGGGATTGACCAGCTCGTTCGTGGTGGGCCATAGGAGAAAGCTATTCGGACCGCCGAGGGAGTTGTACTTGTCCTTGATCGCGCCGCACACCTGATACGGGGACGGCCAGTACACCTGGCATCCCGGCGAAGCCATACGCGACATCTGCTGGCGCGCCTCCATGGTCTCGGCCTTGTCTGCATCTTCCTTGGTGAACCCTTCCGGGATCTCCTGCCGATCCGACCGCATCTTCCCCGGCACCACCGTGGCGTTCGGATTCTCGGTCGGCTTCCATTCACCGGCCGGCGCCTTCGCCGGCGAGACAGCACTGGTCGACGCATCAGTCGTGGATGCCACCGGCGCCTCTGACGTACTCGCAGGCAGTTCCGTCGACGACGTGGGCTGCGTTGCTGTGGTCGTGGCGTCACTGAGCTGATCGGTCGTCGATGGAACGGGGACTCGAGTGGTGTCCGAAGGTAGATCTTCTGTCGTTGTTGTGGCCGATGGCGTCTCGGACTCCGGACGTTCCGCTGACTCGGTAGTCACCGGAACGGCGGTTGTCGTTGTGGTGGTAATTTCCGATTCCGGTTGTGCAGCAACCAAGCCGCCACCGGTAAACACCATCGCAGATGCAAGCGACAGCACGGCTGCGCCCCGGGCCCACCGTCTCGATCGAGATCGCGTCGTACTGCGTGATCGCATATGCCCTGCCATTCGGGCCCCTCCCATAGCAATCGAAGATCAGCAGCATCCGCCGCTGGGAAGAAACCTACGGCGAGTACTCAGCAACCACAAAGGAATCAAATATCACTTACGTAACAAACTCGACCAATCGGCCAATTTCGTCAGAAGCATGGCGGCATGTACTACGAAACATCCCCAGAGGCATGGAATAGAGACCGTCGATCGGGCAGTCGCACCACGAACTTCGTCGCTTGCACATCCTCGTCAACTCCTCCGCGCCTCTGATCAGGTGAAGTAAGGAGTGTTCGAACGGTTCTGCGATTGACAAACACACAGGAACCCTTTCGCTTCGACACTCGAAAAGACGTTGTCACACCTCACCGAGTGCAACATGCTGTCGACAGACGCTTTAGCCGTCTCCCTGAGAAATGGAGAGCAGATCACCATGCACGAAGAAGCCGTTGCCGCTAACCAATCGAATTGGGACGACCGCGCCGACATCCATGTCCGTTCCGAGATGTACGACATCGACGGCTTTCTGTCGGATCCCACGACGATCTCCAGCGTGGTGGAAAACGACCTTTCGGTGCTCTCCCCCTACCTGCCTGAGTCGGGGATCCGAAACCTCTCACTCCTACATCTGCAGTGCCACATCGGAACAGACACCATCTCGTGGGCACGACTCGGCGCAGTCGACGTTCACGGACTCGACTTCTCACCCAACTCCCTGCGCCATGCACAGCAGATCGCGAAGGCCGACGGTCACGTCATCACGTGGGTGCAAGGCGATGCACGGACAGCGTCGACGCTCATCGACAAGCGCTTCGATGTCGTCGTCACCAGTGCGGGAACCATTGTCTGGCTACCGGATCTCACCAACTGGGCACAGTCCATCCACGATCTACTCGAACCGGGTGGGCTGTTCATGATCCGCGACGATCATCCGATCCTCGGAGCAATGGCGTTCGAGCCCTGGGAGATCAGCGACGACTATCTGTCCGGCGGCGGGACCCGCACCTACGAAGATTCCGGCAGCTATACGGACAACACCGGACCCGAGATCACGCACGTCACCAACCACGAGTGGCGGCACGACCTGAGTGAGGTGTTCGGTGCACTCTCGGCTGCCGGTCTGAAAATCGAGTCGCTGCTAGAACTGCCGTGCATGGACTGGCCTGCATTTCCGGACCTCGAGCCCTGTTCTCGCGGATGGACCCTGCCGGAGTCCGCACCGCGGATCCCGTTGAATTTCGCCATCGTCGCGCGACGCCCAAAACTGGGCAGCAATTGACCTTCACGTAGGTCGAAGGCCAATGATGGCGGGGTGTCCAATTCCGAGTTGATGCCCATCGGCACCTTCGCCCGAAGCACCGGCCTGACGGCAAGCGCACTGCGCTTCTACGCCGATTCCGGTTTGCTGTGTCCCGCCGAGGTCGATGTGGTCTCGGGGTACCGCTTCTACGCGGTACAGCAGCTCGAACGCGCCGTGCTGCTACGGCAGTTGCGCGAAATCGCGATGCCACTCGCATCGGCGAAGTCCGTCCTCGATTCAGTCCCAGACGAGGCAGTGCGCATCCTCGACGACCACGTGGCCACTGTGCTGGGCGAAGCCGAGGCCATGCGTCAGAACGCCGCTGTCATCAAGGCGTCGTTGATCGGAGAGCACGGCCAGACGGTCGCAGTCCTGAGCGGGCCGGTATTCGCGGCGGCCATCGACCAAGTGCTGACGGCAACCACACGTGAACCGGAGATGGCGGCCCTGGGCGGCATGCACTTCGAGGTCGATGCGGATGCGGTCACCTTGACCGCCACCGATCGTTACCGGATATCCACTCGCACACTGGTTCCCGCCGATCCGATCACGATGACGTGGACTGCGACGGTGAACGCCGACGATCTACGCAACTGCCTGTCCGAGCTTCGTCGCAGCCCTCGAGTGACGGTGGAAGCACAGGAACACGGGATCTGGATGCGAATGCCGACTCGGCCCGACCACTATTGCCACCTCGTCAACGAGACCTTTCCCGACTATCGGTCGATGCTCGCGAACCTTCCCGAGGCGACCACCCGCGTCACGGTCCCGAAATCTCCTTTCCTGCATGCGCTCGAACAGATCGTGACCGTTCGGGTGTCCTTGTGCGTCACCGACACCGCACTGTCGATTGGTGACGAGCAGGAGACAGGGACGCCGGTTCCGGCGACCGTCACCGGACCGGCGATAGACGTCTGGTTCGAGATGACCACGCTCTATCCCGCCATCAGCACAGCGCTCGGTCCGGACGTACTGCTCGATCTCAGGGCTCCCGACCAGCCGGCGACGATCCGATCCGCCGATCACGGCGACCTCACCACACTCGCCATGCCCACCCGCCCCCGAACTCGACGCCAGGAGAACGACGATGACCACACCGACAACCGCTGACCCTGTCATGACGGCAATCATCGAAGCCGTCACGAAGGGCCGCGCCGGAGACTCCGACTCGGCTCGGGAGGCCCTTCTCGCACTGTGGGCCACCATCGGTAGCAACGGAGATCCGCTGCACCGCTGCACGTTGGCGCACTATCTTGCTGACCTCTACGACGATCCGGCGCAGGCCTTGACCTGGGACGTGCGCGCACTGGACGCGGCCGACGCGATCACCGAGCAGCGGGTCCAAGAACACCACGCCGGTCTGCACGTCTCCGGATTCTACCCTTCACTTCACCTCAACCTCGCCGACAACTACCGCCGACTCGAATCATTCGACGCCGCAAGCGCCCACATCGATGTCGCACGTGAACATTCGTCTGCCCTGCCGGAAAACGCATACGGCGCGCTCGTGCGTGACGGGATCGACGGCGTGGCAGAAGCAATCGCCCGACGCGACACCACGCCGCGTCAACGCACTGCAGGCACCACTTCCCGCTCGAACAATTCGATGCCCGACGTGTCGTAGGCGGCCTCGGGGAAGTAGCAGATCCCGTATTCGAGACCCATGTCCTTCAGCTTCCCCAGCTTCTCGACGATCTGCTCGGGCGTGCCGACACCCGGCAGCCCACGAAACGCCCCGAGTGCGCCTTCCGCTGCCGCTTCACCGACATGCGGAATCAAGCGGGACTTCAGGGCTTGCAGCCGGTCTTCGACCTCGGCCTCGGTGGTGCCGATGGCAACGTTGTAATTGGACGTCCGCACAATGGCGTCGAAATCGGTTCCGACTGCCTGGCAATGTGCCTTCAACACATTGGATTTGTGAGCGAACACCTCCGGTGTTCCGTCGAAATTCGCATAGTTCGCATACTTGGCAACGATCCTCAACGTCACCTTCTCGCCACCACCGGCAATCCACAGCGGAAGACCGCCGTCCTGTAACGGCAGCGGCCGCACGATCGCCCCGTCGACCTGATAGTGCTTGCCGTCGAAGGTGGCCGAACCGGTGGACCACGCCTGGCGCATGATCTGGACGCCTTCGTCGAGTCGGGCCAGTCGCTGCCCGGGCGGCGGGAACCCGTACCCGTACGCCCGCCATTCCTGCTCGTACCACCCGGCCCCGATACCCATTTCGACCCGGCCACCCGAGATGAGGTCGGTGGTGGCCGCGACCTTCGCGAGGTAGGCAGGGTTGCGGTAGCTCATCGCCGTACACATCTGACCGAGACGTATCCGCGATGTGCTGGCAGCGAGTGCGGACATCAACGTCCACGCCTCGTGGGTGGCTTCCTGCGTGGGCTCCGGGACGGTGTGAAAGTGGTCGTAGACCCAAGCCGATTCCCACGGTCCGCCTTCCGCACGCAGCACGAAATCGCGAATCAGCGGCCAGTGCTCGGCCGGTTCGATTCCCACCAGATCCAAACGCCAGCCTTGAGGCACGAACAGTCCGAATCGCATGGTCCGAGGCTACCCGCGACGGCGCCGGAATCTGCCTTTCCGACGTAGACTCGGCAGCATGACAACGGCGTCTCTCACGGACGAGTTCGAAACACATCGACGTCACCTGTTGTCGGTCGCGTACCGGCTCACGGGAAGCGTCGGCGATGCCGAGGACGCGGTACAGGAGTCGTGGATTCGGTTGCACTCCAACAACTCGGAGCAGATTCGCGACCTCGGGGCCTGGCTCACCACGGTCGTGGGGCGAGTATGCCTCGACAGGCTGCGCTCGGCGGCCGTGCGGCGAGAAACCTATGTGGGGCAATGGCTCCCGGAGCCGATCGTCACCGACATCGCACCGTCGGCCGAGCCCGATCCGTTGGATTACGTCGTGGACCAGGAAGACAACCGCCTGGCCGCACTCGTCGTGCTCGATGCACTGCCGCCGCAACAGAGGGTTGCCCTCGTTCTACACGACGGCTTCTCCGTACCGTTCGCCGAAATCGCGAACATCCTCGACGTGGAGGTGGCGACCGCACGCCAGTTGGCCTCACGTGGCCGTAAAGCAGCGTCCACGGCCACTCCCCCCGTCCCGGACGACGAGCACACGGCGGCGGTTACACGGTTGATCGAAGCCATGGCCAGTGGAGATCTCGACGCCGTCGTCGCAGCACTGCACCCGGACGCCAGGGTGATCGGCGACGCCAACGGCACCACCAACACCGCCGTCAACGTCATCGTGGGCGCAAACAAGTTCGCGCGCTTCTTCCTCGGACTCAGCAAGCGGTATGGCAATACTGCGTTCGAGAAGTTGCAGCCGGTGCTGGTCAACGGTCAGCTCGGCTTCTACAACCCGGGGTTGCCCGAGAACGAACGCAACCGGGGGTTTGCGCCCCGTGTCAACGGCTTCACGGTGCGCGACGGGCTCGTCTACGCCGCGTACGACGTAGCGAACCCGGAGAAGTTCTCGGGGATCCGAATCAGCCGCTGACGTTCTCGTCCGCCCACGGCACGCGGCACGCATCGGTACTGAACCCCTGATCGGTGATACCGAGCGCCGAGTTCATGCGCGCTCGCATGTTCTCGAGTCCGATCTGATAGGTCAGCTCCACGACGCCGTCGTTGCCGAAGCGGCGCGCCAGGTCCGCGACCTGCTCGTCCGTGACTCCGTTGTCCCCATGAACATCGCCGGTCATGGCGTCGGCGTACGCGATGGCAGCCTTCTCGTCGTCCGTATACAAGGTCGATTCGGCGTAGTTTCCGATCTCCTTCAGCCGGGCGACGTCCAGTCCGTCCAGGCGCTGCAACATCGTGCCGAAGTCGACGCACCAGGAGCAGCCGATGGTCCACGCCACCCGGTACACGGCAATCTCACGCACGTTCGCAGGCAAGACGGTGCATGCCTTCTCCGCCGCGAGTTCGGCCACACCAGAGGCGGCCAGCAATTTGGGGTGATGGGCTGTGATCGCGAAGGGCTCGGGCACCTCACCGAACTGTCGAGCCGCGAACTTGTACGCAACCTTCACGACCGGACCGGCTTCCGCAGGTGTCACAGCGGGAATGCGTGTCATGATGTCCTCCGTCTTCGCGGGGCGCCATCTGCGCCCTCCACCCCCTCAGACGATGCAGCACGCTCGAACGTGACACCACCGAATCGAGAACGTCGCAGCACACCAACTACGCTGCAGTTATGCCCGAGCGAGCCCGCAACAGGACCGTCGCACGTCTGCGGCCGTTCACCTCCACGATCTTCGCGGAAATGACCGAACTTGCGGCTCGCCACGACGCCATCAACCTCGGGCAGGGATACCCCGACACCGACGGACCCGAATCGATGCTCGCCGCGGCACGCCAGGCCATCGCCGACGGGATGAACCAATACCCACCCGGGGCCGGCATGGCCGTGCTGCGCGAAGCGGTCGCCGCAGACAGAAATCGGCGTTACGGGACACACCTCGATCCCACTGCCGAGGTTCTGATCACCGTCGGCGCGACCGAAGCGATCAGCGCGACACTGCTGGGTTTGGTCGAACCCGGCGACGAAGTGGTGTTGATCGAGCCCTTCTATGACTCCTACGCGGCCACGGTCGCCTTGGCCGGCGCCGTCCGCAGAACGGCGCCCCTCGTACCGTCGGGTTCGGGCTTCCGGTTGGACGTGGATGCCCTTCGCACAGCGATCACAGAACGCACCACGATGCTCGTCGTCAACACCCCTCACAACCCGACAGGAACCGTCTTCACCGACGACGAGATTCGCGCCATCGCAGAACTGGCCTGCGAACACGACCTCCTCGTACTCAGCGACGAGGTGTACGAACACCTGGTCTTCGACGGGCGTGTACACACTCCACTCTCATCACTCCCCGGGATGTGGGAACGCACCGTCACCGTGTCGAGTGCTGCGAAGATGTTCAACGTCACTGGATGGAAGATCGGGTGGGCCTGCGGTCCGGCCGATCTGATCGCCGGTGTGCGTGCGGCCAAACAGTACCTGTCCTTCGTCGGTGGTGCACCGTTCCAACCGGCCGTCGCGCACGCCCTCACACACGAACAGAACTGGGTTCGTGAGATGGCGTCGGATTTGCAGTCCAAACGCGATGTGCTGCATCGGGCGCTCACCGATGCCGGTTTCGATGTGTTCTCGGGTGGGGGAACCTACTTCCTGTGCGCCGATATTCGCGCAATCGGCGAGCAGGACGGAATGACGTTTTGCCGCGCTCTTCCGGAACGAATCGGGGTGGCCGCCGTTCCGATCAGCGTGTTCACCGACCATCCGGATCAATGGAATCACCTGGTGCGCTTCGCGTTCTGCAAGAAGGATGACGTCCTCGACGAAGCTGCCCGGCGACTGCACACGCTCGGGGAATCTGCACGATGAAAGCAGATACGGCAAACGCGCGAACCATTCCTGCAGACTTCGTCCGACGGGCCCTGGAGTTGTCCGATCAGGCCGGTGCAGATCTCAACTCCGCATTGACCGCAGCTGGTATCACGCCCGCAGCGCTGGCAGACCCCCTCGCCAGGCTCACACCGGCACAGGTCACCGCGTTCACACAGGAGGTGTGGCGTCTGACCGGCGATGAGTTGTTCGGCCTGGGGCGGGCGCCTGTCCCCCGCGGAACATTTCGTCTCCTGTGCCTGGCTCTGATTCACTGCCCGGATCTGAAGTCGGTGATCTACCGTCTCGCCGATCTGGTGCGCGCACTCCCCGCACTGCCGCCGCTACAAGTGGATGCGGGCGAACGCAGCACCCGTGTCACCATCATGACGGGGCACACCAATGACTCGGATCCGTCCGATGAAGCGGCACGCATCACCACCGACTTCTCTCTCCTTCTTCTGCACCGATTTGCCGCGTGGTTGGTAGGCAAGAGAGTGCCGTTGTTGTCGGTCAAAGTCCCCTATCCAGCGCCTGTTGCCGGGCTGGCCCAGAACTACGACCACATATTCGGCGTTCCCGTCGCCTTCGGTTGCCCCGAACCTTCTCTGGAGTTCGACAATGCGGCGCTGCGCTTTCCAGTGATTCAGACGGAGGACACTCTGGAGGATTACCTTCGCGGTTCGCCGAACCTCCTTCTCTCCGAGCGGGATTACGACTCCGCCGCATCGGCACAAGTACGCCGCGCCCTCGAACTTGGTGTGGCAGGGCGGACTGCAACCGCCGACGACATCGCCGAAATGCTGTCCATCAGCGTCCCGCACCTGCGCCGATTACTTCGCCAGGACGGCACGTCACTCAACCAATTGCGCGAGGAAGTTCTCCGCGACACCGCCGTCGCAGGTCTCCAACGCGGAGAATCAGTGGAGACACTCTCCACTCTGCTCGGCTTCTCGGAGCCCAGCGCATTTCGCAGAGCTTTCAAGCGCTGGACGGGCAGCACCCCGAGCAACTACCGGTGAGCCACTAACACAAGCAGAACTCGTTGCTCTCCGGGTCTGTCATTGTGATCCATTCATAGGGACCCTGACTGCCGCGGTGCGAAATGGTGGCCCCAGCAGCAACGAGCTTCTCGGCCAACGCTTCACGCCCGTCTCCGGCACGAAGATCCAGGTGAAGGCGGTTCTTCACCTGCTTCGACTCCGGCACGAGTTGGAACAAGACACGTGGGCGCTGCGGATGTTCGGGATCGCGGATCGCCGCTCCCCCGCGCCACACGAGCACGACATCGAAAGAGGTCGTGTCCGATTCCTGGGCGTGACCTGCCTCGATCAACCCACGGATGAAGTCCTCATCACTCGGTTCCACTTCCCAATCGAGCGCGCTCGCCCACCATTTCGCCTGCTGGTGCGGATCTTCCGAATCAATTGTGACCTGAAATTCCATCGACATGCGTTCACGTTAAACCTGCCCTCCGACACTTTCTGGTCGAGAGAGGAGACGGGTTGCATCAGGCGACGACCAGTGGGAACGTCGGTGAAGTACCGATTTCCTGACCTGAGAGGGTGAGCCTGACAGTATGCGTACGGTTGTCGCCGACCACTACCCCACACGTGACCGCAGCGAGTGCACAGTGAGCGTCCGACAGGATCCCGTCACCTGGGTCGAACCGAATCGCAGCGCTCCCCCGGGCGGACCTCTGTCCGCACGGGAATTCTCAGACTACGACGCACGCGGCTTCCATTCGGCGCCGGCGCTGGTCTCCACACGAGATGTCTTCGAACTGGGCGACGAAATGCACCGTCTCGCAGCCGATACCGGGTTACGCGGTGACGGCCGTGTGATTCGCGAAAACGGAAGCGGTGACGTACGTTCCGTTTTCGACGTTCATCTCCTCAGTTCGGTTGTCGACGAGATCATCCGTCGACCCGAAGTTGTCGGCATCGTTCGGCAAATCCTGGGCTCCGATGTGTACGTTCACCAGTCACGACTCAACCTCAAACCAGGCTTCGGCGGTGGCGCCTTCTACTGGCATTCCGACTTCGAGACATGGCACGCCGAAGACGGTATGCCGACGCCACGCGCGGCGAGTATTTCCATCGCGTTGACCGACAATCACGGCTACAACGGCGGACTGATGATCATGCCCGGCTCGCACCGGAAGTTCGTCTCATGCGGGGGCAGCACCCCCGACGACTATTTCAAGGAATCGCTGGTCAGCACCGCACCACCGACCGGTTCGCCCGACGAGAAGACGCTGACAGGGATGGCCAACGAGCACGGCATCGAGGTCATGACAGGGCCCGCCGGCTCCGCCACCGTCTTCGATTCGAACTGCATGCACGGGTCGAACGGCAACATCACCCCGTTCGCTCGGTCGAACCTGTTCATCGTGTTCAACAGCGTCGAGAACACGCCAGCGGAGCCCTACGCGGCACCCGCCCCACGGCCGACGTACCTGGGCAGTCGGGACTTCACCCCGATCAGATAAAATCGAACACCCGTTCGATAACGTGCGGTAGACTCGCTGCATGCTTCAGCCATCACTGTTCGACGACTCGGCCCTCGGTGCCGAACTCGGCGAGCTGAATGCGCTGACTCGCACTCCACTCACGCAGGGAGCGTGGGTCGACACCGCCCCTGGCTGGTTATCGGGTTCCGATGCGTTGTTCGAACGCCTAGTCGATACCGTCCCCTGGCGGTCCGAGCGCAGGCAGATGTACGACCGAGTTGTCGATGTTCCCCGGCTCGTCAGCTTCTACGACGAACGGGCACCCTTGCCCGATTCCATGCTGGTCACTAGCCGCGACAGCTTGTCGGCTCATTACGCCCGCGAGCTGGGCGAAGCATTCGTGACGTCCGGACTCTGCTACTACCGCGACGGCCACGACAGCGTCGCCTGGCACGGCGACGACACCGGACGCAGCCGCACAGAAGACACGATGGTCGCCATCCTGTCGCTCGGCGCCGCGCGGTCGCTTCTCCTACGACCGCGCGGCGGTGGCTCGTCGCTGCGATTCACTCTCGGGCACGGCGACCTGCTCGTGATGGGCGGGTCGTGTCGAACCTGGGAACATTGCGTACCCAAGAGCAAGCGTCCGACAGGACCGCGAATCAGCGTGCAGTTCCGCACCCGCGGCGTCCGCTGACATTCACTTCCGTCGTGTGGCAACAGCACTCGCCAGGCGATCCAACTGCGCTGCCGTGGTGTCCCAATCCAGGCAGGCATCGGTGATCGACTTGCCGTACGTCAGCTGGTCGGCGTGGCCGAGGGTCAGGTCCTGACGACCGGCCTCCAAGAAGCTTTCGAGCATCACACCGACAACGCCCTTTTCCCCGTTCTCGATTCGTGCCGCGAGATCCGAGACGACGTCGATCTGCTTCTCGTGATTCTTGGAGCTGTTGCCGTGGCTCGCATCCACCACCATGCGTTCCGGCAGGCCGGCCTTGCTCAGCCGCGCATTCGTGTCGGCGACCGTCTCGGCGTCGTAGTTGGGGCCGTCCGTGCCACCACGCAGAATTACGTGGCAGTCGGGATTGCCCGCGGTCCGGACCAATGCTGCACGACCGTCGAGATCGGTTCCCGGGAACACGTGACTTGCTGCGGCAGCACGTGTTCCGTCGACCGCGACCTGAACGTCTCCCTCGGTGGAGTTCTTGATTCCCACGGGCATGGAGAGGGCGCTGCACAGCTGACGATGCACCTGGCTCGCAGCCGTGCGCGCGCCGATCGCACCGTAGGACACCAGGTCGGAGATGTACTGAGGCATTATCGGGTCGAGGAACTCGCAGCCGACCGGAAGTCCGAGCTCGGAGATGTCGAGCAGCAGCTTGCGGCCGATCCGCAGACCGCTGTCGATGTCGAACGTTCCGTCGAGGTGCGGGTCGTTGAGCAGTCCTTTCCAGCCCAACGAGGTGCGCGGCTTCTCGAAGTACACGCGCATGACGATGTGCAGGTCGTCACGCAACTCTTCGGCCTTCGACGCCAGGCGCCGTGCGTAGTCGATGGCCGCTGCCGGGTCGTGGACCGAGCAGGGTCCGACGACGACGAGCAGACGGTCGTCGTCGCCGCGCAGGATGTCGACCGTTCCCGCACGCCCGGTCCGGACGGTTGCGGAGGCAACATCGCCAGGGGTCAGCTCACCGCGGACCACGGACGGCGGCACCAGTGGGCTCAGCGAGACAGTTCGCTGATTGTCGAGAGTGGATTCCTCGACCGCGACGGAATTGTCGATAGTGATAGTCATAATGTCGGTTTCCTGTTCCAACCGACTCGAAGACTGTGAAGAACTCCAGCGAGCCGGTCTGTATCCGGCTCGTAGGGTGGAGGTCAGCGCGTGGTTACACCGACCGACCCACCCAGGGCCGGTCTGCTAAACCAGAAATATGCGCGCTGCATGCCGACCACAGTAGCGAGTCAAAGGCGGCTTCGCCACTTGTGAGTGGTTGACGAGTCCAGAGACTCGTCAACCACGCACAGGGGGAGTTTCGAAACCCACGGCTGCCGGTGGCGGATTCGCGTTGTCTGCCTATGCTGGACGGTGCAGCTGGTTCGCCCTGTGCGGTCGTGAGGAGCCCCGAAGACCGCACCCGGCGTCGAAGCACGCCCACCCTCAGGGGTGCGCGTGTGAGAGGGAATCCGGTGAGAATCCGGAACTGTCCCGCAGCGGTGAGCAGGAACGACCGCCGTCACCACGCACTGGGCTTTGATGCCTGGGAAGCGACGGCCATTAGGTCCGATGTCGCGAACATCGGCTGCCTGCGAGTCCGAAGACCTGCCGACTGTGTCGGGCACGCCGTGCCCGACGGTCACCGCCTCGTGGAATGGGCGAGTGGACCCCGTGCGCCCTGTAGCAACATGCCGGGCTCGCGAGGTGTACCCGCTTGCAGGTGGTGTCCGTCCCGCTATGCATTGGAGAATCTCGTGACACATTCATTCACCTCGACCGTGCTGGGCTCCCCGCGCATCGGTCCGAATCGCGAACTCAAAAAGGCAGTCGAGGCCTACTGGGCAGGAAAGCGCGATGCCGCCGCCCTCGAGTCCGTGGCCGCCGACCTGCGCACCCGGAACTGGACCGAGCTGCGCGATGCCGGCCTCGACTCGATCCCGGTCAACACGTTCTCGTACTACGACCACGTCCTCGATACCGCGGCCATGCTCGGAGCACTTCCCGAACGCGTCGCCGATATCGACAATCCGTTGGACCGCTACTTTGCGGCGGCACGCGGCAACGACATTGTCGCTCCACTGGAGATGACGAAGTGGTTCGACACGAATTATCACTACCTCGTGCCGGAGATTTCACCGTCCACCACATTCTCCCTGGACGCATCGAAGGTGCTGGCCGAACTCGACGAGGCTCGGGCGCTGGGCATTCAGGCCCGTCCCGTGATCGTGGGTCCCGTGACCTTCCTCCTCCTGTCGAAGGCTGTTGGTTCCGACGCGCCCCTACTCGACCGGGTGGACGAACTGCTGCCGCTGTACGCAGAGCTTCTCGGCGCGGTCGCCACCAAGGGCGTCGAATGGGTTCAGCTCGACGAACCCGCATTGGTCGCCGACCGCACCGCCGACGAGATCACCGTTGCGAAACGGGTATACGACTCGTTGTCCGAACTCGAGAATCGGCCGGCAATCCTGGTGGCGTCCTACTTCGGCAGCCTCGGTGACGCACTGCCCGCACTCGCCGCAACGGGCGTCGAAGGCCTCTCCGTCGACCTCGTCGCCGGAACAGACTCTCTCGCATCGACTCCCGAGCTGGCGCGCAAACACATCGTGGCTGGTGTGGTGGACGGACGCAACATCTGGCGTACCGATCTGGAGTCGGCGCTCGCGACCCTCGGCACCCTCCTCGGCAGCGCGGGTTCGCTCGCTGTCTCCACCTCCTGCTCGCTGCTGCACGTTCCGTACACGCTCGACGCGGAGACCGGAATCGACAAGGCCCTGCGCTCGTGGCTGGCATTCGGAAGCGAGAAGGTGCGAGAGGTCGTCGTCCTCGGTACCGCTCTCACGCATGGCCGCGAGAGCGTCGAGGACGAGTTCGCACTGGCCCGCGCGGCAGCGAGCACCCGCGGCAGTGACCCGCGTCTGCACGACGAAAACCTGCGAGCCCGGCTTGCCTCGATCATGTCGTCCGACTCCGTGCGTAGCTCGGCAGCGGTTCGTCGGGAAGCGCAAACCGCACTGAACCTTCCACTTCTTCCTACCACGACCATCGGGTCCTACCCGCAGACGACGCAGATTCGCGTGGCTCGTGCAGCTCTACGCAAGGGCGAGATCGACCAGGAAGAGTATGTGTCGCGTATGCGCGCGGAAATCGCCGACGTGGTGGCGCTGCAGGAGAAGCTGGACATCGACGTCCTCGTGCACGGTGAACCCGAGCGTAACGACATGGTCCAGTACTTCGCCGAACAGTTGGACGGATTCTTCGCGACCGCGAACGGCTGGGTGCAGTCGTACGGAAGCCGGTGCGTTCGTCCCCCGATCCTGTACGGAGACGTTCGCCGACCGACCCCGATGACCCTCGAATGGATCACGTACGCACAGACTCTCACCGAGCGCCCCGTCAAGGGCATGCTCACCGGACCGGTGACGATTCTGGCATGGTCCTTCGTGCGCGACGACCAGCCGCTGGCCGATTCGGCCAACCAGGTTGCCCTCGCGATCCGTGAGGAAACGGTCGACCTCGAGGCTGCGGGAGTCAAGATCATTCAGGTCGACGAACCCGCGCTGCGGGAGCTGCTGCCTTTGCGCGCCGCCGACCAGCGCGGATACCTGGATTGGTCCGTCGGTGCATTCCGTCTGGCTACCTCCGGCGTTGCCGACGACGTCCAGATCCACACCCACCTCTGCTACTCGGAGTTCGGTGAGGTGATCGAAGCGATCGCGAAGCTGGACGCAGACGTGACGTCGATCGAGGCGGCTCGTTCGCACATGGAGGTTCTCGACGATCTCAATGCGGTGGGCTTCGATCTCGGTGTCGGGCCTGGCGTGTACGACATCCACTCACCGCGCGTTCCTGGAGTGGACGAGATCGCCGCCTCGCTGCGGGAAGCACTGAAAGCCGTCCCGGTGGAACGGCTCTGGGTCAATCCCGACTGCGGCTTGAAGACCCGTGGGCCTGCGGAGGTCGAAGCGTCACTTCGCAACCTCGTCGACGCCGCGAAGCTGGTTCGTAGCGAACTCTAGGCGGCTCCGCCGCCGGTGAGTGGTTTGCGAGTCCCTGGACTCGCAAACCACTCACGGGGGCGCGAAGCGCCCTATCGTGCGACGGCCCGCTGATCCACCCCCGAGTACTCCTGAGAGGCCTGATCAGCGCATTCGCCGCTCCCTGCTCGATGATGTGAGCGGTCCATCCGGTGATTCGCGCCATGACGAAGATGGGTGTGAACACTTCGATGTCGAAACCCATCAGGTAGTAGGCGGGCCCGGCTGGGAAGTCCAGATTCGGCTTGATTCCCGTGTCGTCGAACATGGTTCGCTCGAGTTCGTCGTAGATGTCGAGCCACTTCCCACCGTCGGTGACCGCTGCCACGTCCTTCAATGCGTCGCGCATGGTGGGAACGCGCGAATCGCCTTCCTTGTAGACGCGGTGCCCGAAACCCATCACCTTCTGCTTGTCTGCGAGCTTGCCGCGCAGCCATTCGGAGGCCTTCGACGGGTCGTCGATCTCGAGCATCATGTGCATGACGGCCTCGTTCGCGCCGCCGTGCAGCGGGCCCTTCAGCGCGCCGATCGCTGCGGTCACTGCACTGTAGATGTCCGACAACGTCGAGGTCACCACGCGAGCGGCGAACGTCGAGGCGTTGAAACTGTGCTCCGCGTACAGCACGAGCGAGGCTTCGAACGCCTTCACGATCCGCGGATCCGGCACAGACCCGAAGGACATGTACAGAAAGTTCTCGGCCAATCCGAGTTGTGCGTCCGGGCTGATCGGATCGAGGCCCCGACGACGGCGAAGATCGGCGGCGACGACGGTCGGCAGCACAGCCATCATCCGGAGCGACTTCTCGAGATTGGCGGAGACGCCGTTGTCGTCCTCCTCCGGATCCTCCGCACCCAGGTAGCTGATGGCGGTGCGTACGACGTCCATCGGATGGCATGTGTCCGGGAGTTTGGACAGCAACGACAACAACGAGCGATCAGCTCGGCGCAGAGCCCGCTCACGCTGGGTGAACAGCTGCAATTCGCCCTGATCTGGCAGTTCGCCGTGCCACAGCAGATACGCCACTTCCTCGAACGAACAGTGGGTGGCGAGGTCCTGCACGGGGTACCCGCGATAGGTCAGAGTGTTCGTCTCGGAGACCACCTTGGAGATGGCGGTCGTGTCGACGACGACCCCGGACAGACCCTTTCGGATGTCGGTCATGATTCTCCCTGGAGTTCGAAGTTGAAGATCCCGGAATCGAATTCGTTGTAGTTCTCGTACTGCAGCAGCTCGTACAGCCGGCTGCGGTGCTGCATCCGATCGACGATGCCTGCCTGAGTGCCGGTCTCCGCGATCTCTCGCAACCCTTGTTCCGCAGCGAACATCGCGAGGCGCAGGGTGGACACCGGATAGATCACGACGTTGTAGCCGAGATCCTCGAGCTGATTCGCGGAGAGCAGCTCCGACTTTCCGAACTCGGTCATGTTGGCCAGCAGCGGAACCTGCACCCCGGCGCGGAACTTCTCGAACTCCGACGGATCGGCCAGGGCCTCGACGAAGATCATGTCGGCTCCGGCGTCGACGTAAGCGTTCGCACGGGCGATGGCCGAGTCCAACCCGTCGATGGCGCGGGCGTCGGTGCGAGCGCAGATCACAAAGTCGGGATCCCGTCGAGCGGACACGGCGGCCCTGATGCGCTGGATCATGTCACCGGCAGGAACCACTGCCTTGCCGTCGAGGTGCCCGCAACGCTTGGGATTGACTTGATCTTCGAGATGACAACCGGCCAGCCCTGCACCTTCGAGGACGGTGACGGTGCGGGCTGCACTCATGGGCTCACCGAAACCGGTGTCCGCGTCGATCAGTGTCGGCAGGTCCGTCACGCGCGCGATCTGCTGTCCCCGCTCCGACACCTCACTCAGCGTGGTGAGACCGATATCCGGCAGACCGAGATCAGCGGACACCACCGCACCGGAGACATACACCCCCTCGAATCCGATCTCCTGAGCGAGCATCGCGACGAGCGGAGAGAATGCTCCCGGCATACGTTGAATCTTTCCGGACGCGAGTCCTGCCCGGAACGCTTTCCGTTTGTCGGACGCAGACGCCGGTGCTGCAATGACTCGTGATGTGTTGCCGCTCATCAGAAGATTCCTTTCGCCACGGCGGGCGCCTTCGCCAGCACGTCGTCGGTGACCGTGAACGTGAGCTGATCGAGCTCGCCGGCCTTCAGTTCGGAAACCCGCTGAGCCACGTCGAGGAAACGGTCCTGCTCGTGCGGAGCGATGACGCCCTCGGCGAGCGTGCGGAACTTCGCGATGTACTGCTCGCGGGCGAACGGCCTGGCACCGAGCGGGTGGGCATCGGCGACAGCAAGCTCCTCGGTGATGACTTCGCCGTTCATCAAGGTGATCTCGGCGCGCGCACCGAATGCCTTCTCGTCCGGGTCGGTCGAGTGGTAGCGGCGCGTCCACTCCGCGTCCTCGCGCGTGGAGATCTTCTTCCACAGTTCGATCGTCTCGGGCCGGTTCGCCCGCTCGGAAGCATACGAGCGTTCGTGATGCCATTCGCCGTCTTCGAGCGCCACGGCGAAGATGTACATGACCGAGTGGTCGAGCGTCTCGCGGCTGGCCGATGGATCGAACTTCTGGGGATCGTTCGAGCCGGTCCCGATCACGTAGTGCGTGTGGTGGCTGGTGTGCAGGACGATCGATGCGATCTGCGACAAGTCGCCGACGCGCTCGCGCATGCGTCGCGCGAGGTCGATCGGAGCCTGGCTCTGGTACTCGGCCGAGTGTTCCTTGGTGTAGCTGTCGAGGATGGCGCGCTTGGCCTCACCCGGTCCGGGCAGAGGCACCGAGTACTCGACCTTCGGTCCACCGAGGAGCCAAGCGATTACGCCGTCCTCACCTTCCCAGATGGGCGACGGTGCACCCTCGCCTCGCATGGCACGGTCGACCGCTTCGACGGCCATCTTGCCGGCGAACGCGGGAGCGTGTGCCTTCCAGCTGGAGATTTCGCCCTTGCGCGACTGACGGGTAGCCGTCGTCGTGTGCAGCGCCTGGCCGACGGCCTGGTAGATGGTCTCGGTGTCGAGGCCGAGCAGGGTTCCGATACCCGCAGCGGCCGAGGGGCCGAGGTGGGCCACGTGGTCGATCTTGTGTTCGTGCAGGGAGATTGCACGGACGAGGTCGATCTGAATCTCGTACCCCGTCGCCAGACCACGGATCAGGTCGGCGCCGCTGCGACCAGCGTGCTGTGCGACGGCCAGGATCGGCGGAATGTTGTCACCCGGGTGCGAGTACTCCGCCGCCAGGAAGGTGTCGTGGAAGTCCAGTTCGCGGACCGCGACTCCGTTCGCCCATGCCGCCCATTCCGGCGACACCCGATCGCTCACGCCGAACACCGTCGACCCCGGGGTGTAGGGGTGCGCAAGCGCCTGGGCGCGCGCACTCGACACCGGTCCACGGGTGATCGATGCGGCCGCGACCGACGCGTTGTCGATGATGCGGTTGACGATCATGTCGCTGGTATCGGCGGGCACCTCCGCCGCGTCTGTTGCAACTTCCGCAACCTTCCACGCGAGGTGCTCGTCGCGGGGGAACTCTTCGGCAGAGGGGCGGGTACGTACTACGTGCTTCTTCATAGTTCGCACGCTACACAGCGGCCCTCAACTGCATAATGCCTCGCAAATGCCTATTTTTGCGGATCACAGATTCCGTTTTTGCAATAGTTGCGAATACGCGAGGTTAGGCTTGCGGACGTGCGAAAGATGTATGCGGGAGCCCGGCTACGGCGACTGAGGGAAGAACGTCACCTCACTCAAGTGGCACTTGCGAAGGCACTCGGGCTCTCGTCCAGCTACTTGAATCAGCTCGAGAACGACCAGCGTCCGCTCACCGTTCCGGTGCTGCTCAAACTGAACGCCACGTTCGATCTCGACGTGCAGTTCTTCGCGGCGGACAGCGATGCACGACTGGTGTCCGATCTCCACGACGTCCTCTCCGAGGCCAACGGAGAAGCGCACCTGTCCGAAGTCGAAGAGTTGGTCGCCCGCATGCCGTCCATCGGACGCACTCTCGTCACGCTGCACAGGCGCCTACACGCCGCGTCCGATCAACTCGACCAATTCTCGACCCAGCTGTCCGGCACGCCGACCGATGCGAAGACACCGATGCCCTACGAAGAGGTTCGCGACTTCTTCTACGACCGACGCAATCACATTCCGTCGCTCGACCGGGCGGCCGAGGATCTGTTTCGCGCCGAAAGCATGCACATCGGATCGATGGACCTCCAGCTGACACGGCTGCTGGAAGAGAAGTTCGGGGTCACCGTCCAGATCCTCGACGAGGACATCGGGGCGCTCGGCCCACATCGCCAGTACGACCCCGATCGCCGCACGGTGAAGCTGGCGCGCCGACTTCAACCAGGACAGCGCGCGTTCCAACTCGGCACCCAACTGGCGTTTCTGCAACACGAGGAAGAACTCGAACGCCTCGTCGACGAAGACCCGTCACTGACCGCCGAGTCCAGGATCCTTGCCCGAATCGGCCTCGCCAACTATTTCGCAGGCGCGCTGATCCTGCCGTACGGAGTGTTCCTGGACTCTGCGGAGAAGTTGCGCTACGACATCGACCTGCTGGCCCAGCGCTTCGAGGTCGGCTTCGAGACGATCTGCCACCGGCTGAGCACGCTGCAACGCAAAGGCCAGCGCGGAGTCCCGTTCTTCTTCGTCCGCACCGATCGTGCGGGAAACATCTCGAAGCGGCAGTCCGCCACGGCATTCCACTTCTCCAGGGCCGGCGGAAGCTGCCCGCTGTGGGTCGTGCACGAAGCATTCGAACGCCCGGGGCGCATCCTCCGACAGGTATCCCAGATGCCCGACGGACGCAGCTACCTGTGGATCGCCCGGACCACGCAGAGCGGCGGCCACGGATACCGCGGGCCCGAGAAGAACTTCGCGATCGGCCTGGGCTGCGACCTCGAATACGCCGAGCGGCTGGTCTATTCGAAGGGCCTCCAGCTCGACGACCCCGACGCAGCCATCCCCATCGGGGCCGGCTGCAAGGTGTGCGATCGCCCTGCCTGCCCGCCGCGCGCGTTCCCGCAGTTGGGCCGGCCGATCCTGGTCAACGAGCGCAGCAGTCGGCATCTCCCGTACCCGCAGGCCTCCGGCACTGTGCGTGGTTGACGAGTCCAGAGACTCGCCAACCACGCACGGGGCCGTAGGCCCTACGTCACCACCAGGTCGAGCTCGTCGTCGGCGACGCCGACCTGGACCCGCGAGCCCTCGGCCAGCACATCGTCGAGGATCAGATCTGCGATCCGGTCGTCGACTGCCCGCTGAATCGAGCGACGCAACGGACGCGCACCGAACTCGGGCTGATGCCCGTTCTCGGCGATCCAGTCGACGGCATCGTCACTGAACACGATCTCGATGCCCTTGGATTCGAGCCGCTTGCGGCTGTCCTCGAGCAGGAGGTCGGTGATCCGGTGCAATTGCCCGTCGTCGAGCTTGCGGAAGATCACGATCTCGTCGATCCGGTTCAGGAACTCCGGCCGCATCGACTCACGCAGCCGCGCCATCACCCGATCCCGCAACGGCTTCTCCGCCGCCTCCGCGTTGCCGGTGACGAATCCGAGCGCACCCGACTTGCTCGAGATGATGTCGGACCCGAGGTTGCTCGTCATGATCAGCACGGTGTTCTTGAAGTCCACCGTCCGACCCTGGCCATCTGTCAGACGACCGTCGTCGAGAACCTGCAGCAAGGTGTTGAACACGTCCGGGTGCGCCTTCTCGATCTCGTCGAGCAGGATCACCGAGTACGGGTTGCGCCGCACCTGTTCGGTGAGCTGACCTGCCTCGCCGTACCCCACGTAGCCGGGAGGTGCGCCGACGAGACGGCTTACGGTGTGCCGTTCCCCGAACTCGCTCATGTCGAGCCGCAACATCTTGCTCTCGTCACCGAACAGGCTGGCGGCCAGCGCCTTTGCCAGCTCGGTCTTGCCGACACCGGTCGGTCCGAGGAACAGGAAGCTGCCCACGGGCCGGTCTGGGTCACTCATACCGGTACGGCTTCGACGCACCGAACGAGCAATGGCGCGTACTGCATCGTCCTGTCCGACGACACGGCGATGCAACTCGTCTTCGAGCCCACGCAGGCGTTCCTTCTCCGCCTGCGTCATCTGGCTGGCCGGGATTCCCGTGGCACGCGAGACGACCTCGGCGATGTGCTCGGCCGTGACCTTCTGAATCTCGGCCCCGCCATCAGGAGCATCGGCGTTGCCGTCGAGTCGAGACTGCACGGTGTTGATCTCGTCTCGCAGGCCGGACGCACGTTCGTATTCTTCGTCGGCGACAGCCTTCTCCTTTGCCTCCTCGAGTTCGACGATCCGCTGCCGCAGTGCATCCTCGTCGACGTTCGGTGTGCGCAGCGACAACCGCGCACCCGCCTGGTCGATGAGGTCGATCGCCTTGTCCGGCAGGAACCGGTCACCGATGTACCGCGCCGACAACTCGACGGCGGCGGTGATCGCCTCGTCCGTGTAGTCGACCTTGTGGTGCTCGGCGTACCGGTCGCGTAGTCCGGTGAGAATGGTGATCGCATCGTCGATGCTCGGCTCGTCCACCGTGACCGGCTGGAACCGACGCTCGAGCGCTGCGTCCTTCTCGATGTGCTTGCGGTACTCGTCGAGGGTGGTCGC
>JAAZAD010000200.1 GCA_012514505.1 Rhodococcus sp. (in: high G+C Gram-positive bacteria)
CGGCGCCCATCTTTGGGATGAGGTCAAGGACCGGCTCGACAAGCCCGGGGCCGGACTTTCCGGCGGCCAGCAGCAGCGCCTCTGCATCGCCCGCGCGATTGCGGTTGAACCCGATGTGCTGCTTATGGACGAACCCTGCTCTGCGCTTGACCCGATCGCGACCTTGGCCATTGAGGAGCTGATTTCCGAACTGAAGCGCAACTACACGATCGTCATCGTCACCCACAACATGCAGCAGGCTGCGCGTGTGAGTGACCAGACTGCTTTCTTCAATCTCGAGGCGACCGGCAAGCCCGGCCGGCTCGTCGAGATCGACGACACGGAGAAGATCTTCTCCAACCCGACCCAGAAGGCCACCGAGGACTACATCTCGGGCCGTTTCGGCTGAGGATTCCGCAACGTTACTTTTACCGAATGGGAAAGGGGCGTTTCACCCGGCGACAGCCGCGTGAAACGCCCCTTTTCGGCGTTCGTAGGTTATTCCGGGTAAGTCGTCAGGTCGTCGGCGCGCTTCGCGGTTACCGATCCGTCCTCGGCGGGGAGCTGGCCGGTCACGAGGAAGATGACTCGTCGCCCAACCTCCACGGCATGATCGGCGAAACGCTCGTAGAAGCGGCCGAGGAGCGTGATGTCGACAGCCGCGGCAACGCCGTGCTTCCACTCGCGGTCCATCTGGACGTTGAACAGGTGCCGGTGCAGATCGTCCATCGCTTCGTCCTCTTCGCGGAGGCGAGCTGCGCGCTCGGGGTCGCGAGTCTCGAGAACCTCTTTGGCAGCGGCTCCGATCGAGACGGCAATGCGTCCCATCTCGGCGAAGTATCCGTTGACCTCTTCGGGGAGCACGTGGTTCGGATGTCGGCGACGTGCGATCTTCGCCACGTGGAGGGCGAGTGCGCCCATCCTGTCGATGTCGGCGACGATCTGAATTCCGCTCACCACGGAGCGAAGGTCACCCGCAACCGGTGCCTGCAGCGCGAGAAGCGCGAATGCTCGCTCCTCGCACAACGCACTGAGTTCGGTGATCTTGTCGTGCTCGCCGATCACTTGCTCGGCAAGGGTGAGGTCTGCCTGGAGGAGCGATTGAGTCGCTCGTTCCATGGCGGCACCCGCCAGCCCTGCCATCTCACCGAGGGAATCCGCCAACTCGGTCATCTGTTCGTTGTATGCCACGCGCATGAGGTCACAGCCTACGGCGATCAGGGGTCCAAGTCACGATCAAACGGTGAACGCACGGTGAATGACGCCGTACGGTCCGGCGATGCCGGAGACGCTCAGCCGCACGTCGTGTCAGCGGCGTTCACCACGGCGAGATCTTCTGGGATGTCCGCGACAACCGGATTACCGAACAGGTCCGGTGTGGCATCGAGTACGGTGCCCACCGCGGCCGGATCGGTCACCGTGCCGGAGAAATTGCCCCCGAGGACGAGTTCGACCGTGCTCCCGAAACCTTTCACGGACTCGAGAACAGCGCCTGGTATCGCCGAAGCGACGGAAACCGCGTCCGCTTCGTGTCCGGGTGCGTAACGCATCCTCGTCGACTGGCTCGACTCGGTGTAGTTGCCGACACTGAATATCTCGAATCCGTATGCGGCCAAGTTGTCGGCGGTGTCACCGGCGAGACCGGACACGCCCGATGCATTGGATACCTGCACGGACACCGTCGATGGATCAACCGCTGCTGCGGTACTCGGCTTCTCCTCCTCGACAGGCTTCTCGGCCTCCGGGGGAGTCGTCGGATTCGGCCGCTCCTCACCGGGAAGCGGTTCGTCGTCGATGATCGCTTGGAAGATCGCTTCGATGTCGTCGATTCGGGGGATCTCGTTGCCCCAGTCGGTGGTGCCTGCCGTCGGCACGGTCAAGAATGTGACGGCACCCGCGTCCACGTTCTGAAGTGAGCGCCCGAGGGTGAGGAGTGACTTGGTGTCGATGTTCTCGACGAACGTGTCGCGGGTGAACGCGTCGATGAACCCGTTGAGCTTGCCCGGGTTGAGCAATACGTCGTTCGAGAGCGCACCGCGGAGCAGTGAGGACAAGAATTTCTGCTGGCGGATGATGCGGCCGTAATCGCCGGTGCCCTCCGCAGGGACATGGCGGGCTCGCACGAAATTCAGGGCGGTGTGTCCGTCGAGTCGCTGTGTTCCGGTTTCCGGAAGGATCGTCCCGAGCATGTTGTCGACAAGGGGACGGGTCGTGCAGATCTCGACTCCGCCGATCTCGTTGACCATCGCTTCGAAACCAGCGAAGTCCATTCCGACGAAGTGCCCGATCTTCAGGCCCGACAGCTTCTGAATCACCTTCACCAAGCACTTGGGTCCGCCCAAGGCGTACGTGGCGTTCAACTTGGCGTCGTCGGCTGCTGCGTATGTCTCGTCGGTGTATTCACCGGCTTGGTTGTCCCACGCCTGGCACACCGGACGCTCCACGTTCAGATCGCGTGGGAACGACACTGCAACCACGCGGCTGCGGTCGGCCGGAATGTTGACGAGCATCACCGTGTCGGCGCGCGCACCCTCGGCATCCGCGACCGTGCCTGCGCCGATATTGCCGCTTGCGCCGGCACGGGTGTCGCTGCCGACGATCAGGTAGGTTTCGTCGCCGAGCTGACCGCCGGCATCGACGATGTCGGTCGATTCCATGTCGAGTGCTGCGATCTGTTCGAACTTTCCCTCGGTGGATCGCAGGTAGCCCCACACCACTCCGGTGCAGACGAGCGCCATCACCGCAACGAGGGCAACGGCGGTTCGGCCGGCCACGCGTAGTCGTCGACGTCGGCGGATGCGATTCATCGCGAGCCTGGTGACGGACGAGTTTCCGACCGACTGGGGAATGACCGTGGTCTCGCGATTGTCGGCTGCCCAGTCCGGTTCGGCGGGTTCTGCAGGCGGCGGACCCGGTGTCTGTTCGCCGACCGCCGGAATTACTTCGGTGCGGTCCTCGTCGTCGACTTTCTTGACGAGGTCGGCAACGGACGTGGCCTCGGTGGCGTCCTGAGGGGAGCGGCGGCCGATGCGGCCACTGTCGCGTCGAGCGCTGGGGGCACTGTCGCGTCGAGCGCTGGGGGCACTGTCGCGTCGGGCGCGCGGAGGTGGGGTGGGGTTGGGTTGCTGAGTCTCGGGGGGCGGCCTGCGGCGTCGCCCGGTGGTGTGAGCATCGCGGTAGGAACTGTCGGCCAACGGACGTTCCCAGGGTGCGCGACTCTCAGGCACGTTCATGCCTGAATCGTGATCGTCACCCACCTGTCCACCCCGACCTCTCCGCCGACTAGAAGTGTTCCGCCGCCGCGACGGATTCAGTCATCGTACTGATGGAACCTGAGTGTTCTGCACGTACTCAGGGGTGCGGCGGGTCGTGCCAGGTCAGCCGCCGGAGTGCATCAGATCGGCGCCGGTGGGCACACACGTGTCCTCGGGGTCGTCGAGCCAGCCGTCGGGCAGTGCCACATTTCCAGGCGAGCCCTGGCGGCCGCGCGGTCCTTCGGCATCCTTCGGGAAGGGCACGGTCGGGTCGAGTTGAGCGAGGAGCCCGTCCAATTCCGTGAGAGTCTTCACGAGAGCCATGGCCACCCGAATGTCGGAGCCTGCCGGGAAGCCGCGCAGGTACCAGGACACGTGCTTGCGAAGTTCGCGCAGGCCCTTGTCCTCGCCGTGGTGGGCCGCCAACAACTCCGCGTGCCTGCGGATGATGGCTGCCACCTCGCCGAGGGTGGGCGGTACGGGCTGCTCGGTGCCGTTCAGCGCAGCGCTGAGTTCGGCGAACAACCACGGGCGACCCAGGCAGCCACGGCCGACCACGACCCCGTCGCAGCCTGTTTCGTTCATCATGCGGGCGGCGTCCTCGGCCGCGAAGATGTCACCGTTGCCGAGGACGGGGATGTCGGTGACGTGCTCCTTGAGCCTGGCGATCTCGTTCCAGTCCGCCGTCCCTGAGTACCGCTGTGATGCAGTTCGGGCGTGGAGAGCCACCGCGGCTGCGCCTTCTGCGGCGGCGATGCGACCGGCGTCGAGATGGGTGTGATGTTCTGCGTCGATGCCGACCCGGAACTTCACGGTGACCGGGATGTCGGTGCCCTCCGTGGCAGCGACAGCAGCGGCGACGATGCGACCGAACAGGTTGCGCTTGTAGGGGAGGGCGGCCCCGCCACCCTTACGGGTGACCTTCGGCACCGGGCAGCCGAAGTTCATGTCGATGTGGTCGGCGATGTTCTCGTCGACGATCATCTTTGCGGCCGCGTAAGTGGTATCCGGGTCGACCGTGTACAGCTGCAGTGACCGCGGCGTCTCGGTTGGTCCGAACGTCGTCATGTGCAGGGTTGCCGGCTGGCGCTCGACGAGTGCCCGGGCGGTCACCATCTCGCATACGTACAGGCCGGACGTGCTGCCCGACCGTTCGATTTCGAGCTCGCGGCACAGAGTGCGAAACGCGACGTTGGTGATACCGGCCATCGGCGCGAGTACCACCGGGCTGCGCAGTTCGAGCGAACCGATGCGAAGGGGAGACATGACTACCTCTGAAAACACGTAATGAGCAAATCGGGCAGAGCGTGCTCGGCAGCAGCTGTGCCCGGCACCGAATAACGGTACCGGGCACAGGATAGCTGCCCAGCTGGGCGATTGCTGTGGCCTAGGACGCCATCTGCTCGCGCTTCTTGGCTTCGCGGGCGAGCATGCGGTCGCGCTGCTCCTCGAACTTGGTGGCCTGACCCTCGAGATTCTCGAGGAATGCGGCCAGCCTCTCACGGGTGTTCTCGCCCCGCGCGGTGAAGTCGTTTCGCTCGAAGATGTTCCACTTGCGCAGGACGGGCTGCACGACCTCTTCGAGGTGCTGACGGAGATCGTAGATGCCGTGCTTGGCCATGAGCACACCGTTGCGGCGGAAGTTCGGCATACCGGCGCCCGGCATCTGGAAGTTCGTGACGATGTCGGTGATGGCCTCGATTGTCTGGTCGGGCGCAATGTCGAGGGCCGCGCCGCAGACGTTGCGGTAGAACATCATGTGCAGGTTCTCGTCGGCGGCGATGCGCTGGAGCATCTTGTCTGCGACCGGCTCTGCGCACGCCTTTCCGGTGTTGCGGTGGCTGACGCGGGTGGCGAGTTCCTGGAAGGTGACGTAGGAAACCGAGTGGAGGAGCCCGGTTTGCTCGCCGGCGGGGGAGGCGAACCCGTTGGTCATGTGCTCCATGCGGAATCGCTCGAGCTGCACGGGGTCGACTGCGCGGGTGACGACCAGGTAATCGCGCATGACGATGCCGTGGCGGTTCTCCTCGGCAGTCCAGCGGCCGACCCACGTACCCCAGGCGCCGTCACGTGAGAAGTTCTCGGCGATCTCTCGGTGGTACGACGGAAGGTTGTCCTCTGTGAGGAGGTTCGTGATCATCGCGGCCTTGGCGACCTCGTCCAATCGCGACTGCTCGGGGTCCCAGTCGTCGCCGCCCATGGCAGCGAAGTTTCGGCCGTCATCCCACGGAACGTAATCGTGGGGATGCCATTCCTTGGCCATCTTCAAGTGGCGGTTGACGTTCTCCTCGGCAACAGGCGATAGCTCCTGCAGCAGCTCGAGTTGGGTCAGATCCCTCGCCATTTGTTTGCCTCCAAGTAGAGCGGAACGTGATTTTTGCCAGCCTACGGCACCGTAGGTTGGTCGTAAACGCCTGAATGCCGGACGTGGGACATCCCAAAGCGGCGGCGCGTACGCAACCTTTGGGGTCTGTCGTCGCGCGGCGATCGACTGTTACAGGGCAGTGTACCTGCGACGTGCCGACGCGTCGTGACGTAGGAGTCATGGGGGCGAGCTGGTGATGTCAATCACAACAAATGCGCCCAGAATGCCGACGCATTCGTGATCGCCGACCAACAATGGACCCAATCACGTGCATCGATCGACTACGTGAAGTGACCGACCGGAACGGAGACGTGTCATGACCACTGAGGACGCCGCGCACAGTGCGACCGAGAAGAAGGGCCTTCCGCCGTGGGTGAAGAAGGCAATCGGCATCGCGGTCCTGCTGGTGGTTCTGGTGATCGCCTACTTCATTCTCGCGGCCTATCTGCCGCGGGCGTGGGCGCAGAACATGGGGTCGCTGATCGACGGCAGCTTCGCGGCCGGGATTCTGTGGGGGCTGGTGATAGGGCTGATCTGTTCGTTCGTGCCGCTGTTGCTCCTGCAGGGCGCTTGGACGGCGTTCCGGCGGCACCGTTTCAAGCCGGTCCAGATCGGACTGGGGATACTCGCTGTGATCGTCATGATCCCCAATCTGCTCACGTTGAGCGTCGTGCTCGGAGGCAACAACGCCGCACATGCGGGCGAACGAATCCTCGACGTGGAAGCCCCAGGATTCCGTGGAGCATCCCTCGTCGGCGTCGTCATCGGTGTTCTGTTGTTCCTGGCGGCCTGGGCGGCCGCGTACAAATATCGCAAGCGCAAGACCGAAGTCACGACGATGAGGAGTGAACTGGCGCAGCACGCACCCGAATCCGGCAAAGAGTCGGGTAGGTAGAAGCTCACATTCGAGCGTGCTGGTACGTCTACAGGGCGATGACATACAAACCGCCGTTCGAGCAGATCGTCGAGACGCACGCCGACACGGTGTTGCGTGTGTGCCGGGCGAGACTCGACTCGTGGGCCGATGCCGAGGATGCGTGGTCGGACACCTTCCTGGCCGCCATGCGCGCTTACCCCGACCTGCCCGCCGATGCGAACGTTCAGGCATGGCTGGTCACGATCGCGCACCGCAAGTCGATCGATGTGGTGCGTGCGGCGGCGCGGCGTGGCATACCCGTCGAAAACGTTCCCGAGGCGACGCCGATCGGGCAGGACGACGCCGCTGAAGTCTGGCAAGCAGTGGCAGCATTGCCCAACAAGCAACGACTCGTGGTGGCCTACCACTACTTCGGTGGTCTGCCGTACAAGGAGGTGGCCGACATCGTCGGTGGCACAGCTGCCGCGGCGCGCCGTGCGGCTGCCGACGGGTTGTCGTCACTGCGTGTCGCACTGACCGAACCTGCCATCGTCGACCAGGAAGGAGTGGCTCGATGAACGACCTGACCGATCGAGCTGTCGTGAACACACTGATCGCGAGAACCACACCCGCCGAAGGCGCTGTGGCGGCCCTCCGGGAACGACTCGTCGCTTCGGCCGACGAAGCCGGCATCCTCGACCTGGCGTACACGACCACCTCGACCCCGGTCGGATTGCTCCTGCTGGCAGCAACGGAGCGGGGCCTCGTGCGGGTGGCGTTCGAGCAGGAAGACCACGATCGGGTGTTGGCGGTGCTGTCCGAGAAGATCGGTGCCCGCATCATGAGGACGCCGCAGCGACTCGACAACGTGGTGCGTGAGATCGACGAGTATTTCGCGGGCACCCGTACCCATTTCGATCTGCCGCTGGACCTTTCGCTGTCGAGCGGGTTCCGGCGGCTTGTGCAACAGCACCTGCCGCACATCGGATACGGCCGGACAGAAAGCTACTCGGAGGTCGCGCGCAGCGTGGGAAGCCCGCGTGCGGTGCGAGCGGTCGGTTCTGCGTGCGCGACGAATCCACTTCCCGTGGTGGTGCCATGTCACCGGGTGCTGCGCGCCGACGGCAGTCTCGGCGGCTATATCGGTGGCATTCGAGCGAAGACGGCACTGCTCGAACTGGAGGGAGTTGCATGAGCATGCCCATCCCGGGATCCGCGAAGGAACAGGTATCGGACGTGGTCGTAGGTGACGACGGTCTGGCACGCCCTCCGTGGGCGGCGACCGACATCCTCATGCGTGAGTATTACGACACAGAGTGGGGTATGCCCGTCACGGACGAGCAGGGACTCTACGAACGCATCTGCCTCGAAGGGTTCCAAGCCGGCCTGTCGTGGGCGACTATCTTGCGGAAACGTCCGGCATTCCGTCGTGCATTCGCGGAATTCGATCCTGATGTGGTTGCCCGGTACACGGATCGGGATGTCGAGCGACTGATGGGCGATGCCGGAATCGTGCGGAACGGCATGAAGATTCGCGCCACCATCGCAAATGCCGCGGCGACGGTGGCATTACGTGACGAGGGCGGACTAGTCGATTTCGTGTGGTCGTTTCGTCCCGATCGCACGCCGGTGCCGACCCGGATCGAGGACATCCCTACCCAATCGGTGGAGTCGATCGCATTGTCGAAGGCGCTCCGCAAGAAGGGGTTTGCGTTCGTCGGACCGACGACGATGTTCGCGTTGATGGAGGCCGTTGGGATCGTCGACACGCATTTGGTGGGCAGTCACCGCCGTGGCACGTCCGGGATATGGGTCTGAACAGACGAATCCCTCACTCGGCATTTCCGGGTGAGGGATTCGTGCGCTGGTGCCCCCAGCAGGGCTCGAACCTGCGACCTGCGGATTAAAGGTCCGTAGCTCTACCAACTGAGCTATAGGGGCGCGCTGCCAGAGTCTAATGGGATCGTCGCCGATAGCGGGTAGGCACCCCCGAAAGGGTCCGGTGGCGGGTTCATGAACGAGTTTGCTCGGGTGCGCACCCCCTGCAGCGCACCCGAGCGAGCAAAACTATACCACTCGGTGTGTTTTGTTCACCCGCTGGTAGGCGGTGGTGTCTGTAACTGAGCTAACCCTCACCGGGGCGGTACTCCCGGTAATATTGAGACGAGATCCCATTCTCGGCCGGTCGGGCGGCGGAGTGAAATATTTCGTGAGAGGTGTCGAATGGCCCGTCAGCAGGAGCGTGCACGCCGTACACGCGCTGCGCTCGTCGAGTCCGCCGCGGTCGAGTTCGCCCGGCGAGGTTACTCGGCGGCGTCCGTCAATACGATCCTGGAAGGTTCGCACACCACCAAGGGTGCGATGTACTTCCACTTTCAGTCGAAAGAGGACTTGGCGCGAGCGGTGCTGCAGGCCGGTGTCGATCAATTCACCGAGCTGGCGGCACGTTGGACCAGTCGGGTCGACGTCGACCCGTTCGTGGCTTTGCACGCTCTGATTCGCGAGCTTGCCGCCATGTTCAACACCAACGTGATTGCCCAGGCGGAGTTCCGGCTCATCATCGAGCCCGAGTTCTATCCGGACGTGCAGTCCGGTGGGGGGAGCGTGTGGGGGAGGACCGCGTACGAACTCGCCGAGCGCGCGTACGAGGCGGGACTGTTCCGAGAGGGCGGTGACCCGGGCAAGTTCACGAGAGTGCTCGCAGCAGCGTTGGCGGGGCAGCGATACATGGCAGATCTGACCGCGCTCGACGGCGGCCTGGGGGATCGATTCGAAGAATCCCTCGAAGTGGTGCTCGACGCGATGGCCTCTCCCGAGTGGTTGGCGAAGCTGGCGAAGGACGGGTGGCCCGCTATCCCCGCAGATCTTCCGCCAGAAGTCGAAGAAATGTAGGTTGACCTGCCGATTTGGGAAATTCCTGATCTGTGTCCTAAGCTATCCAAGCTCCCAACGGAACGCCGTTGCGGTACTGGTTCGGAGAAATCCGACGGGCCCCCTTCGTCTAGCGGCCTAGGACGCCG
>JAAZAD010000201.1 GCA_012514505.1 Rhodococcus sp. (in: high G+C Gram-positive bacteria)
GAAAAAGTCGAGGTCCCGGACTACGCGCACCTGCTGCCCGAGCCCATCCGCCGGTTCACCCAACCGCAGGAAATCCACGACGCCGAGCACCTGTCGTTCATTCAGGGGGGCGGCCACGGCGGTTCGCACCCACATCTTGTGCACGAGTTCGTCTCGGCACTGATGGAAAACCGCGATCCGTGGCCGAACGCGACCCAGTCGGCCAACTGGACCTGCGTAGGGATCTGCGCCCACCAGTCGAGTGAAAAGGGGGGCGAGATCGTCCGCCTGCCGGAGTTCACATTGGCCTGAGGTTCCGATAGGAACGCTCAGCCGCCGTGGGCACCGGCGGCTGAGCTCCGTTTCCATGCGCCAGTCGATCAGCCTGATTCTCGTCAGCCTCGCCGCTCTCACGGTTCGCGCGGACAATCCACCAGCCGACATCGCCATTGTCGGCTACCTTCCCAGTTACCGCGTGGACACGTTTCGGGTCGAGCAGGCACGCCTGCTGACGGACTTGGTTCTGTTCGCCGTCGAGCCGCGGACGGACGGCTCCCTCGACGATTCCCGCCTCACCCCGGAGGTGTGGCGGGCGCTCGAGCGTCCGCTCAAGGGGCTGCGCGTCCGCAGACTGGTGACTGTCGGTGGCTGGGGCAAGTCGGATGCGTTTGCCACAGTCACCTCGGATCCAAAGCGGCGATCGCGACTGATCGACGAACTGACGCGGATGTGCGACCGCCACAAACTGGCAGGCGTCGACGTGGACTGGGAACATCCCGTCGGCACTGCGGAGTACGCTGCTTACACCTCGTTTCTTCGTGAACTGCACGGCAGACTTGCGCCGCGGCAGCGGATCGTGACTGCCGCCGTCGCCCCGTGGAAGATTCCGCCAGCCGAGGCGTTTGCGCACATCGACCGCGTCCACCTGATGGCCTACGACAACGGCGGGCGGCACTCGACCTTCGATCTGGCATTCGATTCCGTCGAGAAACTCCTGGAACTGGGCGTCGCCCCGCAGAAGATCTGCCTGGGCATTCCCTTCTACGGTCGTCCCTGTGAAGGAGAGTTCGGCAAAGCGACCACCTACGCGGATCTCGTCCGCAAGGCAAACCTGAAGCCCACCGACAATGAGGTGGACGGCATCTTCTTCAACGGGCCGGAACTCGTCGCCCGCAAGGTGCGTCTGGCGCGACGTCTTGATCTGGCGGGCGTGATGATCTGGGAGATCGGGCAGGACGCCGTCGCTGCGGACCACTCGCTGCTTCACTCCATCCATCAGGCGGCCCACTCTCCGGCCGAAGCGCAACCATGAAGCACCTCTTTGCTGCGGCACTTTTCCTGACCGTGCTCATTCCCGGAACCTTAGCCGCCGCAGGCCCGCCGCATATTGTGATGTTCCTCTCGGACGACCATGGCATCGACTTTGTCGGCTGCTACGGCAACGCGGCGATTCAGACTCCGAACATTGATGCACTCGCGGCGCAGGGATGCCTCTTTACGCAGATGTACGCGGCCACGCCCACCTGTGTTCCCTCCCGCTCGGTGCTCTACACCGGCCTGTATCCTGCCCGCAACGGGGCGATGGGCAATCACACCCAGACCAGACCGGACGTCCGCTCGATCCCGCATCATCTGCGACCACTCGGCTACCGGGTCGTGCTTGCCAACAAAATCCATGTTCAACCTGCGCCGGCGTTTCCCTTCGAGATCCTGAAGGCGACACTGCCCGCAAACCCGGACCAGCCCCGCCGGTACCGTGAGGAAGGACTGGACGTCGCACAAGTCGACCAGCTTCTGCAGGAGCACCAGCGTGAGCATCCCGACCAGCCGCTGTGCCTGATCCTCGCCGACAACTCCCCCCACGTCACGTGGGAGAAGAACCGCACCTACGATCCGGAAACGCTGCCGTTGCCCCCCTATGTCGTCGACACACCGATCACCCGCCGGGCCATGGCCAACTACTGGCAGGACATCACAACCATGGACGAGCGCGTGGGCCGCGTGGTGGCTTCGCTCGATCGACACGGCTATGCCGACGATACCCTGCTGATCTACACGACCGACCAGGGAGCCGAGTGGCCGCGGTGCAAATGGACGGTGTACGACACGGGGATCCACGTGCCGTTCATCATCCGCTGGCCGGGTCACATCGAACCGGGCACCACGAATGATGCCCTGCTGTCCTTCGTCGACATGACCCCGACGCTGATCGACATCGCCGGCGGCAACCCGGCGGCCGGCCTGGACGGGGTGAGTTTTCTGCCGATCCTCCGCGGCGAGCAGCACCGCCTGCACGAAGTGGTGTTCGCGTCGCACACCCGGGACGGCGACATGAATGTCTTTCCGCAGCGGGGCGTCACAGACGGTCGTTACAAGTTCGTCCTCAACCTGCTGCCCGAGAACCGCTTCACCACCCACTTCACGATGGTGCCCGGCATCAAAGAAAGTCATTACGAAGTGTGGAAGACCTGGGTCGAGAAAGCGGAAACCGACCCCGAGACGGCCCACCTGGTGGATCTGATCGTTAACCATCCCGCCGAGGAGTTCTACGACACGCGGGAGGACCGATACGAGATGAAGAATCTTATCGACGACCCAGCCCACGCCGAGCGCATCGCCGACATGCGTTCACGGCTCAAAGACTGGATGCGCGATCAGCAGGACCCGGGACTGGCAGATCCGGCCTCCTCTCGCTGAACGTCGTTCGTGCCTTCTGCGAGAGGCGTCTGAGCAAGTGGACAGGGGGGGAATCGAACCCCCGACACCAGGATTTTCAGTCCTGTGCTCTACCAACTGAGCTACCTGTCCGATCTGTTGGGGAGGTGAGTTTATCACCCCACCTCGAATCGGTCAAAGCCGGCGCCGAGCGGCTATCGGCAGTGATCCTTTGCGGTACCACTCAGGTGGCGGGTTCTAGCGGGGTGGAAATTTCCAGCAGGTCAACGGCCGGTCTCTTGTTGCAGAAGATCGTCGCCAGCCGGCCGTAGGTCGTCTGGCCGGGTTCCATTTTGAGGTGCTCGGCCAGCCCCGGTCCCGCCTTGATCTTGAGGATCGCTCCCAGATCGATATGACGCAGGACGTTGTGATTGATCAGCACCCGGCCCAGTGGCGTTGCCTCGGAGATGATTTCCTGCCGGACCGCGTCCGTGACGTACTGAAAGTCGAAGCGGACGATTCCGAACTGCACCGGGATGTCCGTCCCGTGCCGGGTCAGAATGATCTTACGACCGTAGATCCCGTCCGCGTCGGTGGTGCGATCCAGTACATGCACGTCAACGGCGCAACCATGGTACTGCTCCATGGTGATCGTCATGTGCCGGTCATGCACGAGCATGCTCTTGTACGGTTCCGGCACCAGCGAGCCGGGAACGTGCTCGACGGCCTCGATGAGTGTCTTCTCACCGGGAAACAGGGAAGTCAGTCGCGAAAGTTCGTCGAGGGGATTCACGTGATCGTCCGCTATGCCTCGGAGGTCGTGAAGGGGGATCGGGCGGCGGGACCGTCTGGCCGGGCGTTCGCCGCCGGGAGGACTTAAGTATATCGAACCTGGCGATGTTCTTCCTCAAAGTACTCCGGCAGCAGGCTGTCCACCTGGAGCAGCCCCTTGCGCGTCAGCACAACCTGATCTTCTTCGACCACGAGATATCCGGCCGCCTGCTGATTGGCAAGGGGCTCGGAGAATTCCTCCAGCGGGTCCACGCCGAACCTGGCACGGAAGGGGGCGACCTCGACCCGGCCCTCCTTCATCTGCAGGATCCATTCGCGGATCAGCTTCTGATGGTCGGTGGGGACCATGGCCCGCTTCACGGGAAGCTCGCCGGAATGAACGCTCGACATGTAAGTCTCGATCTGGTCGTCGTTCTGGTAGTGCACTCCCTGCAGGTGACCGAAGGAGGAGACGCCGACCGCGAGAATGTCGCTGCCCCGGAAGAGATTGTCGCGATAGACGAAGTGGTCGGTGTCGCGGCTTTTAACGAGTTCGTTCCCCGAGGAAATCTGATAGCCGGCGGCGAGGAACCGGTCCATCGCCTCGCTGGCCCAGCGGCGTTTGGTGGGCCAGTCGGCCACGGGGGACGAGATTCCCTGCTCCTGCATCTCCTTCGAGTAGGTCGTATTCCAGGGAAGTTCCATCTGGTAGATGGTGACGTTGTCCGGCTCCATCGAGATCGCCTTCTCGACGCAAGCCTGCCA
>JAAZAD010000202.1 GCA_012514505.1 Rhodococcus sp. (in: high G+C Gram-positive bacteria)
GGACAACAAGGTCCATTCGCTGGTGATGCTCGGGGCGAGCAATCACGGCACGACGTTCGGTGAGCTGCAGCAGCAGGCACACGAACTGGGGAAGCTGCTCGACATCCCCGAACAGCTAATCATCCGTGGTCAACTCGGCCCCGCTGCCGTGCAGCAACTGGACGGATCGCTTTTCCTTCGGGACCTGAACTCCGGATCCCAAACGCAACCCGGGGTCGCATACACATCGATTGCATCACGCACCGATGGGGTCATCACCCCACCCGAATCAAGCTTCCTGCAGGCTGGGCCTGATGCAACTGTCGACAATATCTGGTTGCAGGACGGATGCCCTTCGAATGCAGCGAACCACAACGATCTCCTCAGCGACGAACGATCCACGTATCTGGTGAAGTCTGCCTTGTACCCGGAGGCCTTTCCGCGCGACGCCACTCCATGCACCCCGTCGTGACCCGTCGCGTCCCTGGCCCGGAACAACGAATGGTAGTGCCCCATAGAGTGGTGCAACTCGGTGACCAGGACCGTGGCCGGCAGCGTGTGGCTGTGGGAAAGTCCCCTGGGGTGGTGGGAATCGGGTGAGGAGGGTGTCTGTGGTCATCGTCAGTCACTCGGACTGCTCGCGACCCTCGAATGTGTGGCTCGGATCGGACAGGTAAAGCGCGACGGCATCAGCAGGATTTGCGCACGCGGTCGCAAGAGCCAACTAGCCTGAAGGCGGACACAACGGCTTCGTCATCATCCAAGGGATGGCTTACAGGTCTCGAATGTCCTCGACACCCTGATCACTGATCTTGAATATTGCTACGCCGGGGTTCGTGTCAATGAGATACCTATCCAACAGCTCACTGACTCGATCGATGGTCTGCGTTGCGTCATCGATGGATTCGTAGAGGTTCCGATACAACTCGGGGCTGTCCCAGCCGGGAATGCCCGTCCATCCGCCGTGGTCGAAAAGCAGTCGGTGAACCAGATAGTTCCGCGCCTCGACAAGGTTGCGGTACTCGGCTTGGAGGTGGTCCGGAAGCTGAGGCTCCACGGCCTTGGCTTTCGCCCCCAGCGTGCTCCGCTCGCGAGAAGGCTTGCCCAGCAGCACCTGGTGGATCGTCTCCGCGGCGGCTTCGGCGACCTGGCAACGGGCGATCGCTCTGCCGAGCAGTAGGTACAGCAACTGCTGAGCGTCCTCCGGGTTACCTGGAACGGGCATCTCCTGCGCCAACAGTCCACCTATCTGATCATCGTTCTGCACGGCAAAAGATGCTCACGATCTCTGGTTGCTCCCCAACGACCTCAGCCTACCGTCGCCACCCTGAAGGATGACGCCGCGCACCTCGTTGCATGAACATTTCGAACGGTTCAGGGCTTCGACCCCATCCGTTTCCCGGTGAAACCGCCCGCCTGCTACCGGGCCACCTGGCAGCTACCCGGACCGGACTCCCACCGGCAAGCGACGACGAACTTACGAACAACAAATCACCTACTCAAGGCAACCTCCTGTTCTGGCTGGACGCACGAGAGATTGAGGCTAACGAAATGAGCCAACTCACGTGGAACCTCGGGACATCCGCGCCTTCAAGCCCACTGCGCGACGCAGGCGTTTCCCCTCTGCGACATCGCCATCAACGTCGCAGAGGGGAAACAGTCACTCCACCGAAGGATACGGCTCGGCGTCAGTCCGCGAATCCAGTCGTCTCATCATCGGCCAATGCTCTTGCGACAACCGGACCAATGCACCTCACACCATCTTGCGACAACATTTCCTCGTGTGGCACGTCAACCGATTCAACACCGACACAACCCGAGATGTACTTCTTCCACATCGCCTGTGCCGGCAGGGTCTTGACGTCATTCGAACGGATCAGCAAAGCGTCGCCCGCAGAGGGCCTCGGTCGGTAACTTTCAACCAGTTCACCCATGACCGCATAGCTCTCGAACAGACGCTGCAACCGACCGGCAGTCAGGCCGACCCGGTCACCATCGACTGCATCGAGCAGAGCTTCTGCAGCCTCCTCGGACAGTCCGGTCATAGATTCGCTCGCGTCAACCGCAATTCCGATCGATGCCAACTCACCCCGAAGGTGATCCGCGAAGGTCGCTCCATCACCATCCAACGGCTCAGGCAGGCAGTCCAGGAGGATGAGCCGTGCGACATCGTCACCATCCGCTTCGAGCCGTGCTGCAATTCCCTGCGCCAGAACGCCACCCAGGGACCACCCCAACAGGCGATAAGGGCCTTCCGGTTGAACCGCGCGGATTTCGGTGACATACCGTTCGATGTATGACTCGAGTGACGTCGGGATCGGGCTCTCATCCGTAAGGACCGGGGTCTGAAGTCCGTAGATCGGGCTCGCGTCATCGATATACGGCGACAACGACGAGTACGACCATGCCAAGCCGATGATTGGGTGTACGCAAAATACCGGACTACCCGTGGCCTTACGGATGGGAAGCATGACTCGGATCGCCTCGTCCATGTTCGAATCGAATCCCACACGGCGTGCCAGTCCGATCCTCTCAGCCAGGGATGCCACTGTCGTACTCGCGAACAGAATCCGAATCGGCACGTCGATGCCGAACACGGCACTCAGTTTTGCCGCGAGTTTCATGGCGGACAGCGAGTTTCCGCCGAGAGCGAAGAAGTCGTCATTGCGACCGATCCGCCCGCCACCGAGCAGTTCCTCGAAGGCAGAAGCGACCTCGCGTTCGAGCTCACCGACGGGTGGATCGTACTCGGCATGTGCGATGTGCGGCTCCGGAAGAGCCTTGCGATCGAGTTTGCCGCTGGCATTCGAAGGCAACGTCCCGAGTGTCATGACGTGATCCGGAACCATGTACGCCGGGATCCTCCCCGAAATGTCACGTAGAACGGTCGCCGCATCAACCGGCATCGACCCGTCGGACGAGGTTACGTAGGCGACGAGCTTGCCAGCCCGGACAGCTACTGCAGCAGCATCAATCAGTTGATGCTCGCGAAGGACTGACTCGATCTCTCCGAGTTCAATTCTCAACCCCCGGATCTTCACCTGGAAGTCCGTCCGCCCCAGGTACTCGAGGTCACCTTCGAGAGTCATGCGGACCAGATCGCCGGTTCGATACATTCGCGCGCCGTCCGCGTATGGATCCGCAATGAATCGGTCGAAGGCAAGGTCAGGTCGCGAGACATACCCGCGGGCGACCTGCGCGCCGGAAATATACAGCTCACCCGCAGCCCCTACCGGAACCTCCCGCAACATGTCATCCAGGACTCGCACTCGGGTATTCCACACAGGCCGCCCAATGGGGACAACAAATGCGTCGGACAACTCGACCTGATGACAAGTGACCTGCACCGTTGTCTCGGTCGGCCCATAGAGATTGAACAGTGGTATCGACGTGGCGGACTTGAACCTCCGAGCGGTCGACGTCAACAGTTCCTCACCACCGCTCAAGACGACGCGCAGGCTACGGCAGCGGCCTGCTGACAGTTCATCCACGAACACGTCGAGCATCGACGGCACGAACGACGCAAGTGTGACTCCGTGTTCGTCGATGACCGAGGAAATGTAGCGCGGGTCGCGGTGACCGTCCGGACGTGCAATCACAAGACAGCCTCCACACGTTAGCGCGGAGAAGAGCTCGAGGACCGACACATCAAAGGTCATGGGAGCCTTGAGTAACAGCACATCGGAACTCCCGAGACCGAACTCCGACACAAACCACTCGAGCTGATTGCAGATCGCTCGGTGGGGAACAGCGACGCCCTTGGGCCGCCCAGTCGATCCCGAAGTAAAGATCACGTAGGCGGAGTTCTGGGGAACCAACGGCCGGATCCGCTCACCGTCGCTGATGGGTGTCGGGTCACCCGTCGACAGCTCCAGATCCTCGAGGAAGCAAATGGGAACGGCAAGTTCCGGCAGCGCGCGCCCGTCCGACGTTGTCGTGAGGACGCAGACGGGTTCCGAGACCCCGAGAATGTACGCCGTTCGCTCACGGGGCTGCGCAGGATCAATGGGTACATAAGCACCACCCGCGGCCAGCACCGCGTACATGCACACAACCGTGTCGACCCCTCGCCCCATCGCGACGGCCACGTGTGTCTCAGGTCCGACACCCCAGGAAATGAGGATGCGGGCAAGTCTGTTGACTCGCTCGGACAAACCTCGGTAAGTCAGTTCGATGTCGCCGGCGACCACCGCTGTCCTGTCCGGCGCGTTGTCAACGTTTCCGTAGAACAGCGACACGAGTGTCGCGTCTGGATCAACGCTATGTCCGGTTTCGTTCACTTCCTGGAGAACTCGCTGATCATGCTCAGTTGATATGTCGATGCTCGACACTAGAGCAGACATGTCATGCGCCATTGCATCGAACACGCTCGTGAATCGCGCCACCAGGATCCTGACGAACTCCTCATCGAACAGATGCGATTGGTACGTGATCGCAAAGTTCAACTGCTCCCCGAAGGTGACCCGAACCGAGAGTGGATAACTCGTCGCATCGAGGCCGCTGATATCGGCGATCTTCATACCATCGAGAAGGTCCGCATGTTCTGCGATCGACTCCGCATTGACCGGATATGACTCGAACACCACAAGTGTGTCGAACGACGCGGCAGGACCGACTTCCCGCTGAATATCGGCCAGGCCCACATAGTGGTGGTCGAGCATCTCCACCTGACGTGACTGATGCCCATCGAGTAGGTCAGCGATCGACATAGCGTCGGTGATCGACATTCCGACCGGAAGTGTGTTGATGAACATACCGATCGTCGATTCGACACCTGGTAGCTGAGGCGGACGGCCCGAGACCGTTGCACCGAACACGACAGAGCTCTGACCCGTCATCCGGCTGAGCACAATGCCCCATGCCGCTTGGACGACCGTATTCATCGTGACACCCAGGCTCACGGCATTCTCATCCAGCGCACGGGATACATCCGGAGACAGCGCGTGTTCGACCACCATTGGCGTCGATGCAACTGCGTCGCGCCCGCTACTCGGGCTGAGCAGTGAGGGTTCGGAGATTTCGTGGAAGGCACGCTTCCAAGCCTGCATCGACTCCTGAGTGTCCTGCCGACTGAGCCAGTCAAGATACGCTCGATAGCTCCGAGCAGGAGGCAGAGCATCTGCCTGAGCTCTCAATGCGTACAAGGCAAGCAGTTCCTGGAGCAACAACGGCATCGACCATCCGTCGAGCACGATGTGGTGGTTCACCAAGAGAAGCTGGTAGTCGCCCTGACCAAACGCCACCAAGATGAATCTCAGAAGCGGCGGGACGCCGATCTCGAAACCGTTCCGACGCTCTCTGTCAATGATCTGTTGAACACGATCACGCCTGACATCGGATCGGTCCACATCACTGAGATCAATTTCTGTCCACGGCACTGCGACTCCGGACACCACCACCTGCACCGGGGTGCCGTCGGATGCGTGTGCGAACGCGGTCCGAAGGCCCGGATTTCGGTCGATCAAATTCTGAGCAGCACGCCTCAGACGAGCTGGATCGACATTTCCGGTGAGTCCGAGTGAAGTGTGTACCACGTACGGATCGGTTGTGTCCGATACCGCCGACAGACTCGCGTGGAACAGAAGTCCTGACTGGAGCGGGGCCAGCGACCACACATCCGCGAGTCCATCGTACCGTTCCTCGAGCATCTCCAGATCGCTCTGCGTGACCGACACCAACGGCACGTCCGACGGTGTCAGCCCACCCGCGTCACCGGTGCGAACGTGCGCGGCGAGCGCGGTCAGCGCGGCGAGCCAGTGCTGGGTCAGCTCGTCGACCTCGTCGTCGTCGA
>JAAZAD010000203.1 GCA_012514505.1 Rhodococcus sp. (in: high G+C Gram-positive bacteria)
AATCCCTTCATCTGCAATTACTTTCGGGACCATGCGCGAAACACGTTCGCGTCCACGCCATGTGCACACGGTTGTACCTGACTCTCCGGTAGCACGTTGTGCCATTCTGAAGCAGTCCGATTCGTGCAGGCTGTACGTCCGGATGGATACGAACATTCAGCATGTTCGTACCGTGGGGTAACCCCGAATCTTCGTCGAATATGATTGTGCTCCAATACTTCTCGAACTATTCGGACAAATTGACGAAATTCGAGACTCGAATTGTTTCTGGTGACAACATCATCGAGGTGGTGCATGATTGGTGCCGCAGGGAGTTATGAGCCGATGAAGGCTCGTTTCAGGGGACACGCGTTCGAGTCAGGGGGATTCGAAACGTGCTCCTCCACAGAGAAATCAACGCGCAGGGGGCGTTTGTGCGACGTCGGCGAACAGCCGCGCCCGTCGCCCCCTCGCACAGCGAGGAGATCAGCATGACCAGCACCATCGAACCCACTTCGCAGATCGCTGCCGGCGGAAACAAGCTCCGCGGACGCGTCGCCTTCGTCACCGGCGGCACGCGAGGCATCGGTGCGGCGATCAGCCGCAGCCTGGCGAGCCAGGGCGCCACCGTCGCCGCAGGCTACGGACGCAACACCGCCCAGGCGGATCAGTTCCTCGCAGACCTGAACGAGACCGGTCGCAAGGACGTCCGCTACTCGGTGCACCGCGGCGACGTCGCGAACGCCGACGACTGCCGACGCACCATCGACGAGGTCATCGAAACGCACGGCCGTCTCGACATCCTGATCAACAACGCCGGCATCACCATCGACCGCACGGTGCTGAAGATGCAGGACGAGGACTGGGACACCGTCATCGGCGTGAACCTCTCGGGCGCGTTCTACCTGGCACAGGCCGCACTGCGGCACATGCTCGAGCGTGGCACCGGACGCATCGTCAACGTCTCCTCCGTCATCGGCGAGACCGGCAACATCGGCCAGGCCAACTACGCGGCATCGAAGGCCGGCCTGTTCGGTCTCACCAAGACCCTCGCCAAGGAAGCGGCCTTCTACCTGGCCAAGAACGACAAGCTGGACCCGAACAGCATCGGCGTCACCGTCAACACCGTCACCCCGGGCTTCGTCGCCACCGAGATGGTCGAGGCCATCCCCGAGAAGGTTCTCGCACGCATCACCGACACCATCCCCGTGAAGCGCCTCGCCGACCCGCAGGAGATCGCCCGGGTCGTGCATTTCCTCGCCGCAGACGCCTCCTCGTACATCACCGGTCAGGTGTGGGGCGTCAACGGCGGCCTGGACATGTGATCCGGCCTCCCCACCCACTACTTCTCATCGAACGGTCCCCTCGCACATGCAGCCATTCGAGCTCAATCGGCACGGCCGAATAGTCTTCCCCTCCAATTTCATTCCCGAACTCGACTTCTCCACGCTGAGCAGCGTCGACCACCTCGACGCCGTCATCCGCCGCGACTTCGACACCAAGGCACCCACGGTCTCGGAGATCCTCTCCCGGCACGAACTGGGCAAGTACGGTTCGAAGTTCGAGATCATGCGGGACATGGCCCTCAATGTCTTCTGGGCCGACCGTTTCACCCTCATGATGTTCGAGCGGCGCGTCACCCGCTGGGGCGACGTGCCCCGCAACCGCGACGACGTCTACATGCCCCGCCTGACTCCCTGGCCCGAGGCCGAGGAGCGGTTGGGTGCCGTCGAGCAGGCCTACCGCGGTCTCCCCCGCGCCTGGGACAGTGCCGCCGAGGACCGCATCTTCGATCGGCTCTTCGCGGTGTTCGGTTCGCGTCGCCACTTCGCCGGCGACCTACCCTCGGTCAAACCGACTGTGACGCAGTTGATCTCCGACCCTGAGAACATCACTCTGCGCGTCCGCCACTACGATCCGAACCACCCCGTCTTCGGATACGACGAGATCCTCGATTGCCACGAGGACGTCGCCGAGCTCGAGGCCCTGAGCCGCTGGTCGATGGTTTTGCACAACCAGCAGCCCTGGGAGGGAAGCGAACTCGAACTCGTCCGGGTCGCAGACCTGAAGGACGACGACTACGTCGTGGTCTCCCACCCGCGCAATCGGGAGGTCCAGCGGTTCATCAACCGGGCCATGTCGGGGAAGACCCGCAAGGCCACCTCGTACACGCGGCACGAACCGGTCGCCCCGTCTGCGCCGTACCCGGCCGTCGACGTGCGTTCGGAGTTCGCGATCGCACCGCGCATCGA
>JAAZAD010000204.1 GCA_012514505.1 Rhodococcus sp. (in: high G+C Gram-positive bacteria)
GGTCGGCTTGGTCTTGAGCTCGCCGGAAGGCCCGAGGTAGGGCACGAGCGAGACATGCAGGAAGAAAACGTTGTCTCGGCCGACGTCGTGGCGAACCTGCCGCGCCGCTTCGAGGAAGGGCTGGGATTCGATGTCGCCGACGGTGCCACCGATCTCGGTGATGATCACGTCCGGTCGGTGCCCCTGCAGGTCCGGACCGCTCATCGCGAGAATCCGGCTCTTGATCTCATCGGTGATGTGCGGGATGACCTGCACGGTGTCGCCGAGGTATTCGCCGCGGCGCTCCTTGGCGATGACGGTCGAATACACCTGCCCCGTGGTGACATTCGCATGCCCGGACAGATCCCGGTCCAGGAACCGCTCGTAGTGTCCGACGTCCAGGTCGGTTTCGGCTCCGTCTTCCGTGACGAAGACCTCACCGTGCTGGAAGGGATTCATCGTGCCGGGATCGACGTTCAGGTACGGGTCCAGCTTCTGCATCGTGACGCGCATTCCGCGCGCGGTGAGCAATTGACCCAAGCTCGAAGCGGTGAGTCCCTTGCCGAGAGAGGAAGCGACACCCCCGCTGACGAAAATGTGCTTGGTAGCGGTACGCGTATGGATGCGTGACTGTGGCAAAAGGGCTCCCGTGACGACTGTGCAGGGCTTGGTCTGTTCGAGCAAAGCTGGGGCCTGCCGACCCACGGGACTTCACGGTAACACCTCGGGGCAGCAAGCGTGAACAACGCGCCGAAGACGGCGCAAGAATCACTCCTAGCCGGGTGATGCTCCCACCGTCACACCCGTGGTACCCGGACCGGTTCCGTACCGTCCCGCACCGCCGGCCAATTGCTCCTGCAGAGCCAGTGCAACGGTGATCCTGCCGGCCGCGCGGTCGATGTTGTCGATGGTCGTGAGAGCTTGCGAGATGGCGGTGTCCGCGCGAGCGACCGCGACGGCTCCATTGCCCGACGCCGACCCCGGCCGCCCTGCCAGGACTGCCCCGGCACCGCGTCCGTCGAGGGCGCCCGCGAAACGCGCGATCACTGCCCCTCTGTTACCCGTGGCGCCTTCGGCAGCTGCCGCACCGCCGTCCCCAGTCACGACGACAACGGACTGTGCGGGCGCAACAGACCCGTCTCGGTAGTCGATGAATCCCGCGCTGCGGAGCGTATCGAGCGCCAGAGTCATTTCCGCCGGCGTGCTCTGCGGCTGACCGGTATCGCTGTTCATCAGGAGAACAGCACCCAGCAGATCACCCGCGAGACTGCCCTGATCGACCGCACCGGTACGCAGGGTCACGCCGGCCGGAATCACATTGTTGACGATGGTTCTGAGCCGATCCCCGCCTGTTGCGTCGACGAACGGTTCGGTCAGAGACAACTGCCCGGTCACCGATGCGCCTGCTTCTCCGAGGAGTCGATTCACGCCGTCCACGTCGCCCGGATCGGCGTCCGGAGTGGTCACGACCAGCACCGAGCGTTCTGCGAGTGAATCGCGGACGATCCGCGCCGATACCGCCGCGTCGAACCCGTCCGCCGCATTGAGCTGCTCGATCAGTTGATTGTTCTGTTGGTCGGACGCGGCGAGGTCTTCGGCCAGATCGGCTCTGTCGTCGCGAATTCCGGAGATCAGGCCGCTCGAGAGCAGCCCGGAGCCGAGAACGATCCCGATCGCGAGGGCGAGAAAGACAGCCGCAATGGAAATGGCATGTTGACGCATCGAAATCACTCGAGCAGCCCCTGAACCCAGGCGACCAGGCTGTCCGAGGTCGCAATTGCCCAGACCCACACCTCGTCGCCGATATTGGAGACGACGAGTGCAACGATCACAGCCACGAGCGCGGCGAGCACGAGCAGCGCGATGGCGGCTCCGGACACTCGACTCCGATAGAGCGTCGAGACCGCTTTCGCGTCGACGAGCTTCGGACCGACTTTGAGTCGAGTCATGAAGGCCGACGGATTGCTGTCCCGACGGCCATGATCGAAGAACTCGTCGAGCGAGACCGTGCTTCCCACCGTCACGATCAACGAAGCACCGTGGTGATCGGCCAGCAACAACGCGAGGTCACACGGAGATCCGCTCGCTGGGAACGTCATCGCACCGATCCCCAGGTCCTGGATGCGCTCCAGGCCCGAAGCATGACCGTCCGGGTCCGCCGGCAGCACCACCTCCGCACCCGATTTCAGTGTGGCACTGGTGATGTCCTCCGGATCACCCACTATCAGGTCGGGCCTGTACCCGGCAGCGCTGATCGCGTCTGCCCCGGCACCGACACCGATGAGAACCGGCGAATACTCCTTGATGAACGGCTTCAGGTTCTTCAAGTCGACGCGATGATCAGGGCCGTCGGTCACCACCACCACATGGCGTTCCTTCAGATCCATGTCGATATCCGGAACACCCACACCATCGATGAGCAGCGAACTCTCGGTACGAATGAACTCGATGGTGTTTCCGGAGAATGCTTCGAGGTGGTCGACCAACCCGGTTTTGGCCTCGATCATCCGATCGGAGATCTCGGCCTCGGTTTGCTCGTCCCCCTTCGCCATCCGGCGCTCGCCGTTGTAGATTCCGCCTTCGTTCAACCGAATCTTGCTGCCGTCCTTGATCTTCTTGAAGACATCCGCCCCTACGGAGTCGATCAGGACGATGCCGTTCGCGACGATCATCTCGGGGCCCACATTCGGGTAACGGCCCGAAATGGACTGCGACGCATTGATCACGGCGAGAACGCCCGCCTTGACCAAAGAGTCCGCGACACCCCGGTCGAGATCCGGTTCGTCGAGAACGACGATGTCTCCGTGACCTACACGGCGGAGCAACTTGGCAGTGTTGCGGTCCACTCGGGCGATGCCACTGATCCCGGGCAAAGTTTCGGTGTTACGTGAGAGCAGCGCCGGCATCTTCATAGCAACGATGATGAACCCGAAATGCCGCCGACCTGTGGAGGCGCGCCGTACAGCACATCATTTCCAGATGCAAGGTTCCGCCTGAATTCAGGCGGACCGTTCGCTCTTGGCGATAGCCAACAGCTCCTCGGCGTGGGCGCGACCGGTCTCGGTGTCGTCCAAGCCGGCAAGCATCCGCGCCAGTTCGACGACTCGCTCGTCGTCGGTCAAGGTTCGCACTCCGCTACTGACGACACCCCCGGAATCGTCCGTCTTGTCCACCACCAGGTGTGTATGCGCGAAGGCGGCCACCTGGGGCAAATGCGTCACCACGATCACCTGGTGTGTCCGGGCCAAACGGGCCAGACGGCGCCCGATCTCCACGGCAGCGCGTCCACCGACACCAGCATCCACCTCGTCGAACACCATCGTTGCCCCAGTGTCGGATCCTGCCAGCACGACCTCCAGTGCAAGCATCACACGAGACAGCTCACCACCTGACGCACTCTTGCCCAGCGGCAACGACTGTGCACCGCTGTGGGCCGCGAGCCGGAACTCCACCTCGTCCACACCCGACGCACCCGCGTGCAGATCACTTCCGTCCACCGACAGCGGTGCACTGTCCTGTGCTCCCGCCGGACGAGGCCGCACGGACACCTCGAGTGCAGCCCTCCCCATCGCGAGTCCTGACAATTCACCACTCACTGCCTTGGCGAGCTTGGCCGCTGCCTTGACCCGTGCTGCCGTCAGCTTCGATGCAGCCTCGGCCGTCGCCGTCGCAGCCTGGTCGACCTGCTCGGTCAGAGTCGCCAACGCGTCGGACGAGACGTCGATCCGGGCAAGCCGTTCTCGCGCCGACTTCGCCCAATCCAAAACACCGTCGACGTCGGCGGCGTATTTGCGCGTCAATGTCTTGAGCTCCGCTTGCCGAGACAACAAGGAATCGAGCGCCCCTGGATCCGCCGGCAAACCCGCCAGATACGTTGCGAGATCGCCGGAAACATCCGTCACCACGGCAATCGCTTCGGCAAGGCGGGGTCCGAGTCCGTCCAACTCGGGGTCCGACGTCGATTCGATGCGCGCACGTGCCTCGGACAATAGATCGAGAGCAGCATTGGCGCCGCCACCGTCCATATCGTCGACACCGACGATCGCCGCGTGCGCGTCCTCGGCCGCGGCGCGCAACGAATCGAGTTCACTCAGGCGCTTCACCTCGGTGACGATCGATTGATCCTCACCGTATTCCGGTGCCACTCCGTCGATCTCGTTCAACGCGAACGTGAGTTGATCAGCTTCCTGGGCGAGCTCACGCGTGCGGCCGGTCCGCTCGATCAGTTCCGAACGGGCAGCCATCCAGTCGGCCCGGTACTTCACGTAGCGCGACAACAACGGTCCGATCGTCCTCTCCGCGAAGCGATCGAGCGCATCACGTTGCTGGTCCGGGCGCAGCAATCGCAACTGGTCGTTCTGACCGTGCACTGTCAACAGTGGCCCAGTGAATTCGGCCAACGTTCCGGCCGGCACGCTGCGACCACCGAGATGGGCACGGGAACGGCCGTCTCCTCCCACCGTGCGCAGCGCAATGATGCTGCCGTCCTCGTCACGTTCCGCACCCGAGGACTCCAGAAGTTCGGAGATCTCGTCGTCGACTGCCTGGGACACTCCGTCAGCAATGAAACGCCCCTCGACAACAGCACGCTGGGCGCCGACACGAACTCGGCCGGCGTCCGCCCGGGCACCACTGAGGAGGTGCAGACTCGTCACGACCATCGTCTTACCGGCGCCGGTTTCACCGGTCAGCACCGTGAGACCTTCGTGAAACTGCGCAGCGGCCTCCGAGATCACGCCGAGGTTGTCGATCCGAATCTCTGCCAGCACGTCTAGGGCTTCCTTCCCCGCCACCCCGTCACGGGCAGCTCGAACTTTCGCACCATGCGATCCGCGAACGGTGCAGAATCCAGCCGCACCCAGCGCACCGGATCGGCCCCTCGCACTACTTCCATGCGCGCACCCGCGGGCAATTCCAGTGTGCGGCGCCCATCACAGAAGACCAGACCGTCGTGGCTGCCGGCAACCGTCTCGACGGCAATGACCGAGCCGGGACTCGTCACCAGCGGGCGCGCGAACAGAGCATGCGCGTTACTGGGAACCACAAGTAGCGCTTCCAGTTCCGGCCACACCACCGGGCCGCCTGCCGAGAACGCGTACGCCGTCGACCCGGTAGGGGTCGCGATCAGAACCCCGTCGCATCCGAACGCCGACACCGGGCGCCCGTCCACCTCCAGTACGACTTCCAGCACACCGAGTCGGGAACGATTCTCGAGGCTGGCCTCGTTGAGTGCCCATCCTCTCGCAATGATTTCGTCGTCGACGCGGATCGCCACATCGAGCGTCATCCGGTCCTCGACTCGATACTCGCGCCGCACGACCTGTCCCAGGGCCGCATCGAGATGGTCGGCCTCCGCCTCCGCGAGGAAGCCGATCCGACCGAGATTGATACCGAGGACAGGGATCGATGCGTCGTGCGCCAGCTCTGCGGCCCGAAGAAACGTGCCGTCCCCACCGAGGACCAGAACCATTTCGCAACCACGTGCTGCGTCCGGCCCTGCGCTGACGACCGTCACGTCGAGATCCGGAACCAGGAATCCTTCCGGCGCTGTTCCCGTGGCCGGTTCGAGACGGGTGCTGTCGACCTCGTCCACGAGGACCCGCAGCCCGATTCCGGCACTTTCGAAGATCTTGCCGACCCGGCGTGCCGTCTCGGCAATCTCCGGTCGCCCGGGGTGCCCGACGAGAAGAATCTCGCGTGCAACGTTTCCGTCGGCCGGAACTCCGGCCGACGTTGTCGCAGCAGTCACTGTGGCCCCTCCCGCACTGCCGTCCGGATCAGTGCCTCCACGTCCGTGTCGGCTACTTCCGGCTCGGACTTCAACCACAGAAAGTACTCCACATTGCCCGATGGGCCCGGAAGCGGACTCGCCGCCACACCCGCAGTCCGAAGTCCGACTGCCGTCGCTGCTCGCGAGACCGCGAGTACGGCCTCGACCCGCAGTTCCGGATCGCGAACCACGCCACCCGCGCCGACACGATCCTTGCCCACTTCGAACTGGGGCTTGACCATTGGAACGACATCACCGCCCGACCGCAGACACGCAACGAAAGCCGGCAACACCAGTTCGAGAGAGATGAACGACAGGTCGGCGACGATCAGATCCACCTGTCCCCCGATTACCTCCGCATCGATCGATCGCACATTCGTGCGATCGATGACATGGACGCGGTCGTCGGACTGCAGTCGCCACACCAGCTGTCCGTAACCGACGTCCACGGCAACGACTTCGCGCGCACGGTTGTGCAGCAGGACGTCGGTGAAACCACCTGTCGATGCCCCCGCATCCAGGCATCGTTTATCCGCGACCGTCAGCCCCTCCGACCCGAAGGCCTCGAGGGCACCGATCAGTTTGTGTGCACCACGCGACGCCCACGACACCTCCGATTCGACCTCGACGACACGCAACGGGGTGTTCGGCTCGACAGCGGTCGCCGGTTTCGTCGCCGTGATCCCAGAGATGAGAACTCGCTTCTGCTCGATCAGCTCTCTCGCCTGCTCACGCGAACGTGCCAGTCCCCGCCTGACCAGTTCTGCGTCCACCCGGGCTCTACGCGCCACCTCAGACCTTGTCCACTGTGGCCAACGCCTGTACCAGCACGTCGTGCGCCTTCTCGAGAATATGCGCCTTGCGTGGGATGACACCGGCGCCATGCTGGTCTTCGGGAGACGGCATCACGTCACCGAGAGTCGACAGAAGACCGTCGACCTCGGCGTGGATTTCCGCAGGCTCGACGGAGACTGCCTTCTCGTAACTGTTCGTCTGCCCAGGTAGATGGGCTCCTGGGCGCGGTATCGGCGTGGTCATCGGAGACAACGCTAGCCCATCGTGAACGGATACGCATGCACGCGGCCGCGGGTCAGAGTCCCCAATTCTCGAGGAATCGCCGCGCGGTCGCGTCGGTCGCGACGATGCCGACGAAATCAGGATTCTGCCAGGCAGCCGCTGCAAGCGCCCGAATGAGCGCAACGTCGCAGAGCTCCGCCGATCGACCGGATGCTTCGACCACCAGGTCCTTGCCGTCGAACACAATCGACCAACCGCCGGCGTTCTGCTCGATGCGTGCGTTCACCGCCGGCTGATCCAGGACGGCCAGTTCCGCTCCCAGGTACGTGGGGCGCTGCGAATGCGGCGCCCTCAACACATCTTCCGCCGTACTCACACCGGTGAGAACCAGCAGCGAATCGACACCGACCGCATTGGCGCCCTCGATGTCGGTATCGAGACGGTCCCCCACAACGAGCGGACGTTCGGCACCACTTCGCTCGAGCGCATCTCGCATGAGCGGCGACGCGGGTTTGCCGGCAACCAATGGCTCCCGGCCCGAGGCGGTACGAACGGCAGCAACCATCGACCCATTGCCGAGTGTGAGACCTCGCTCCGTCGGAAGAGTCGTGTCCACGTTCGCGGCAACCCACAACGCTCCAGCACGTACCGCGAGCGTGGCTTCGGCCAGATTTTCCCAACCTGTGGTTGTCGAATGACCCTGGACCACCGCCACCGGACCGTCGTCGTAGCGGCGAACCGGGCGCAACCCCACCCGTTCGACCTCGTCGCACAGCGCCTCTGTACCGACAACCAGCACTGGGGCGTTCGGTTCGAGCTTCTCGGCGAGCAGGCGCGCGGCCGACTGGGAGCTCGTGACCACGCGGGACGGGTCTGCGTCGAAACCAAGATCCTCGAGGTGAGCCGCTACTGCCTCGGGACTGCGACTCGCGTTGTTCGTGACGTAGTAGAGATGCTGCCGACCGACGGCCAGTGCATCCGCAGCCCCGGGTATTGCTTCCGCACCCTGATACAGCGTGCCGTCGAGGTCGAGCAGCAGGACGTCGTAGGCGTCACGGAGCGTCGTCACTCGTCGCCGCCGGTCAGTTCCGCCACACGCTCCTCGGCATCGGTGTCACCTTCGAGGTCGGCGGCAGCAGAATTCAAGAACCATTTCAGACCGTCTTCGATCCGACCGGCCGCTACAAGGGCATCCGCGTAGGCATAGAAGAGTCGTGCAGCTGCGATTCCAGTCCTCGAAGCGTCGAGATCGGGAGTCTGAAGACTCACGACAGCCTGATCGAATTGGCCCAGGTCCATTCTGGCGCCGGCCACGACGATACGCAGTTCCGCCGATTCCTCGCCTCCGAGTTCACGTGCCTCGTCGCTTCGACCGAGCTCGATGGCACGTTCCGGTCGACCCATACCGCGTTCGCAGTCGGCCATGACGGCAAGTAGCCCCGGCCCACCTGCCATCCGGCGGGCGGCACGCAATTCGGACAACGCTTCAGCCCATTCTCCGGCGTGGTACGCGGTGATCCCGGCAGTTTCACGCACGACCGCAATCCGTCCCGCACGCTGGCGGGCGGCACGCGCGTGCAGCAGAGCCAATTGTGGATCGTCGTCGACCAACCGGCCGGCCATCACCAGGTGGCGTGCCACGGTGGCGGCGTTGTTCTTGTCGAGACTCAACAGATCCCGGCGCACTGCGGGATCGAGAGCGCCCGGTTCCAGGTCATCGGGTAGATCCGGTTCGTCGGGGCGGGCGGGCCGACTGTCCCGGCGCCCTGGAACGAATCCACCTTCACCGCCACGACGATTGTTGTCCCGACGCGGCGGGCCTCCCCGCCGGTCTCCACCGGTGGACCGACGATCGCCACGACCACCGAAGTCACGGTTATCTGACGACCTGCGGCTGCCTGATCTACCGTTTTCCGACCTGCCGTAATCAGACACAGTGGTTCCTTTCAACAAAAGCACGAAAGGGGACCCAGTAGATTGGGTCCCCTTTCGGTAACGGATGTTCGGCGGTGTCCTACTCTCCCACACCCTGTCGAGTGCAGTACCATCGGCGCAGACAGGCTTAGCTTCCGGGTTCGGAATGGGACCGGGCGTTTCCCTGTCGCTATGGCCGCCGTA
>JAAZAD010000024.1 GCA_012514505.1 Rhodococcus sp. (in: high G+C Gram-positive bacteria)
CGCCGCATTCGGCGGCGACCCCGACAACGTCACCCTCTTCGGCGAATCCGCCGGCGGCAACGCCGTCACCACCCTCATGACCACCCCCGCCGCCCGCGGACTCTTCGCCCGCGCCATCGCACAAAGCCCGTCGCCCGCGGCCGTGTACGAACAGCAGCGGGCCGCGCGGTGGGCCGGCGAGTTCATCGAAACGGCCGACGTCACCGAATCCGAGGCAGTTGACTGGCTTTCCAACGCGCCCGCGAAGGATTTCGCCGCGGTCGGCCGCACGCTGGCGGACCGCATCTCGGACGACGAACCTGGTACTCGCGTCTTCGGCCCCACTGTCGACGGCGATTTCCTGCCGGAGCATCCGATGGATGTCTTCGCCGCAGGCAAGGCACACCCCGTACCCTTGATCATCGGCACCAACGCCCACGAGGGCCGCGTGTTCCCATTCTTCCTCAACATTCTGCCCACCGATCGCAAACGGATCGAGCGGATGTTCGCGGAGACCGAACCAGGACTCCGGGAACGTGTGCTGGCCGCCTACCCCAAATACCCGAGTTTGTGGGCTGCTGCAGACCTGGGCGGCGACGTCACGTTCTGGCAACCGGCAATTCTCGTGGCAGAGGGTCACGCGCAAGCCGCACCGACCTATTCGTACCGTTACGACTTCGCCACCGGATTGCAGCGCCTCACCGGGCTGGGCGCCACCCACGCCGCCGAAATGTACGCGGTGTTCGGACTCGACGGCTTCTGGCGGCGTGTGCTGACCTTGCTCGGTGGATTCGACGCATTCGAGAAGGTCACCGATTCGGTTCAGAACCACTGGTTGAATTTCGTCAAATATGGTGTACCCGGCGATGATTGGCTCACCTACGACGGGGAAAACCGCAACACCCTGCTGATCGACGAGGTGAACCGCATCGAACGCGATCCACGCAAGCACCGACGGCTTGCCTGGGAAGGGCACGACCATCCCCGTTAGGGACCGGACCCATCATTTCAGCAATCGTGACATCCGGCGGTCTGCCAGTACTTTTCCTCCAGTCTGGCAGGTTGCGCAGTATTGAAACGATCGCTCGGCGAACGACACTTCGCGCACGGTGTCACCGCAGACAGGGCACGGTAGCCCGGTGCGAGCATGCACCCGCATTCCGGAACGCTTCTCCCCTTTGAGGCGCGCAGCATCCTGTCCGAGCGAACGCGACGTAGCGTCCTCGAGCACGGTGCGCATGGCGGCGTACAGGGTGTGGACCTGCTCGTCGGACAGCGCCCGTGACGATGCGAACGGCGAAAGCTGTGCGGTGTGCAGAATTTCGTCCGAGTACGCGTTCCCCACCCCCGCCAGCAGCGATTGGTCGACGATCGAGTTCTTGATGCGCGCCGACGTGGACTTCAGGATCTCGGCGAACTCGGGTTCGGTGACCGCCAAGGCGTCCGGACCGAGGCGGGCAATGCTCGGCACCTCCTGCGGGTCGCGCACCACCCACACGGCCAGCCGTTTCTTGGTTCCCGCCTCGGTCAGGTCGAACGCTGGTGTCGCACCCTCGCGAGTGAAGAGATGAACGCGAAGGGCGAGCGGTCCCTTGCCGGGCTTCGGTGGGGCCGACGACGGATTGTCCGCCCATCGCAGCCAGCCGCCACGCGACAGGTGAGTGATCAGGGTCAGATCCCCGCACTCGAGACACAGGTGCTTTCCATGCCGGGAAGCGCCCGTGACGTCACGCCCTTGTAGATCGGTGATGGCCGGATCGAAGGTCTTGAGCACACTCAGCGCGGCAACATCGACGCGGCCGACGACCGCACCCACGGCATGTTGTCGCAGGAACTCGGCAAGTGCCTCGACCTCCGGAAGTTCGGGCATAGCCGAAGACTACCCACGTCGGAGCAGGTACGTATCCATGATCCAACCCTTGTGTTCGCGCAGTTCTGCGCGCACTCGCACGATCTCGGCCTCGACTTCGCGCAGGTTCCCCGAGATCAGCACCTCGTCAGGGGTGCCCAGGTAGGCGCCCCACCAGATCTCCAGGTCCTCCCCCGGAACCTGCGTGAACGTGCAGTTCGCGTCCAGCATCACCACTGCGTTGTCGATGCCGGCAGGGAGGCCTTCCGCCAATCGGCGTCCCGTCGTGATGTGCACGGGCTCCCCCACCCGATGCAAGACCATGCGGTGCGCGGCGGTCAGGGCGTGCACACTCGTCACACCGGGGATCACGGACCAGTCGAAGGCCACGTTCCCCCGGGCAAGCACCCGCTCGACGATGCGGATCGTGCTGTCGTACAGCGCGGGGTCACCCCAGACGAGGATCGCACCGACGTCCTCACCGGTCGCGCCGAACTCGGCTTCGAACAGCGCGGCACGCCGCTCGTGCCAGTCGTCGACGACACCCTCGTAGTCCGACGGGGTCCGGTCCCGTGGCGGGTCGACGATGTCGACGACCCGGTAGGGGTGGGTGACGTGCTCGGCGAGCAGGCCGGTCCGCAGGTCCACGAGCTCCTGCTTTTCCGTGCCTTTGCCGATCACGAAGAACACGTCGGCACGGTTCATGGCCTTCACGGCCTGGATCGTCACCTGGTCGGGGTCGCCGGCGCCGATGCCGATCACGAGGAGTTCACGCACACCAGCACGTTATCCCCCTGTGAGTGGTTGACGAGTCTCTGCCCTCGTCAACCACTCACAGGCACTGCCAGAAGTCTGCGTAAACTGGCCGACGTGACTGTGGCTACCCCCTACGAGGACCTCCTTCGGCTCGTCCGAGAGGAAGGCACCGCGAAGTCCGACCGTACCGGCACCGGCACCCGCTCGGTGTTCGGTCACCAGATGCGCTGGAACCTCGCCGAAGGTTTCCCGCTGATCACCACCAAGAAAGTCCACCTCAAGTCGATCGTCTACGAATTGCTGTGGTTCCTGCGCGGCGAATCCAACGTCAAGTGGCTACAGGACAACGGCGTCACCATCTGGGACGAGTGGGCAGACGAGAACGGTGAGCTCGGCCCTGTGTACGGCGTGCAGTGGCGAAGCTGGCCCACGCCGTCCGGTGAGCACATCGACCAGATCACGCAGACCATCGACACGTTGAAGACCGATCCGGATTCGCGTCGGATCATCGTGTCGGCATGGAACGTGGGCGAGATTCCCCAGATGGCGCTCGCGCCGTGCCACGCGTTCTTCCAGTTCTACGTCGCCGACGGCAAGTTGTCGTGCCAGCTGTATCAGCGCAGCGCCGACCTGTTCCTCGGTGTTCCGTTCAACATCGCGAGCTACGCACTGTTGACGCACATGGTGGCGCAGCAGACAGGCCTCGAGGTGGGTGATTTCGTCTGGACGGGCGGCGACTGCCACATCTACGACAACCACGTCGACCAGGTGGCGGAACAACTTTCTCGCGAGCCCTTCCCCTCCCCGACGCTGAAGCTGAACAAGCGCGATTCGATCTTCGACTACACCTTCGAGGACGTGGAGATCGTCGGATACGAACACCACCCCGCGATCAAGGCACCGGTGGCCGTGTGATGACGGAGAGGATGGTTCGACTCGTCTGGGCGCAGGCACAAGACGGCGTCATCGGAGTCGACAACACCATTCCCTGGCACGTGCCCGAGGACATGGCGCACTTTCGGGAAGCCACCGCCGGCAAGCCCGTCGTCATGGGCCGCCGCACCTGGGATTCCCTTCCGCCGCGGTTTCGTCCGTTGCCGGGCCGTCGCAACATCGTCGTGACCCGGCAACCGGACTGGGCCGCAGACGGTGCCGAACCCGTTTCCGGCGTGGACGAGGCGCTCACGCTGTGCCCGGACGACCTCTGCGTCATCGGTGGCTCGCAAATCTATTCGGCAGCATTGCCGTTCGCCACCGAGCTGCTTGTCACCGAGATCGACGCCGAGTATCGCGGCGACGCCTACGCACCCGACATCGGTGACGAGTGGAAGGCCACCACCACTGGTGCATGGCTGCGATCCGAGAAGACCGGGGTCCGCTTCCGTTTCGTGACATGGACACGCGTCACCAGCGCGAACGGTTAGCCCATTCGACGGTTGCGTGCCGCCCCGGTGCGGCATACTCCAAGAACGCCATTCGCAGCAGCCCTGCGCTATCAGACCCTTCCAGGAGTGTCGTACATGGACAAGAAGTCTCTGACCGCCCTCGCACGCCAACAATTGAAGTTGGCTGCCGGAGCGTCGAGCGGCCGTAGTTCGCAAACGGTGTACGGAGGGCATGCGCGCAGCCTTCGCCAGACACTCATAGCGCTGACGGCGGGCCAGGGCATGGCCGAACACGACAGCCCCGGTGAAGCCACGCTCCTGGTGCTGGAAGGCAAACTGAACTTGGTGAGCGGCGACGACGCGTGGAAGGGATCCGCCGGCGACTTCCTGGTGATTCCCGCGGCCCGGCACAGCGTGGAGGCCATCGACGACGTCGTCTTTCTGCTCACCGTCGCGATGTGACGTCCCCCCTGTCTGCGGCCGTCCGCGGATTGAACCCCGGCTACTTCGCCTTCGTGATGGCCGGCGGAATCATCTCTGTGGGTTTGCAACTCCAGGGCTTCCACATACCGTCGTTGATCGTTCTGGCGGTCGCCGTCACCGGATACGTGATACTGCTCGTCCTGACCGGGTGGCGATTCGTTCGATTTCGCGCGGAGATGATCGCTGATCTGATCGATGCACGACACGGGTTCCGCTACTTCACGTTCGTCGCCGGGACCAATGTCCTGGCTGTTCGCTCGACGATGAGCGACCACCATCTTGTCGCAGCTGTGTTGTTCGTGGTGGCAGCGGCCGCTTGGGGGCTCCTGGGATACATGGTTCCGTGGGCGGCGATTCTCGGCACCACGGAGCGTCCGGTCATCGCCCGTGCGAACGGCACCTGGTTCATCTGGGTGGTGGCGAGCCAGTCCGTGGCGGTCTCCGCCGCAGTTTTGGAACTGGTCTACGTGGACGCTCGTGCGATCCTGGCCGGAATCGCCGTTGTCTCGTGGTCGGTGGGGGTCTTCTTGTATGCGGCGGTCGGCGTCTTCGTCGGCGCACGGATGCTGTTGTACCCCTTCGGTCCAGCGGACCTGACTGGTCCTTACTGGGTGTCGATGGGTGCGTGCGCGATCACCGTGTTGGCCGGTTCGCGGATCATCGAGATGGCGAGCGCTCCTATGGTGGAGGCAACTCGTGGACTGATCTACGGCCTCGCCGTCCTGTTCTGGGCGTTCGCGGCGTGGTTGATTCCCGTCCTGGTGGCAGCCGGTTGGTGGCGCCACGTCGTCAAGCGAATCCCCCTTCGATACGACCCTTCGCTCTGGAGCATCGTCTTTCCGGTCGGAATGTTCGCCGTTGCCTCGATCTATCTCGGCGATGTCGAGCATCTACCACTGGTCCGTGGAATCGGCACCGGCACATTGATCGTGGCCGTATTCGTCTGGGCAGCCGCGCTCGCCCTCTTGTTGCACCACCTCTGGTGCACTTTCGTTCGTCGTTCTACGCGCGAACAACCATGACGGGACAGTCCGCCGTGTGAACCAATGCGTTGCTGGTGGAGCCGAGCAGCATCCCGGCCAGCCCGCCGCGCCCTCGGTGTCCGACCACGATCAACTGGGCTTCCTCCGCGAAGCCGCTCAACACCCGGACGGGACGGTCACGTTCGACCATCCGCCGCACGGACAGGTCTGGATAGCGTTCCCGGTAGCCGGCGAGACGCTCCGACAGCACCAGTTCCTCCTCCGCCTGGATGCGGTTCCAGTGCGGGTCCTCCGGCACCGCGCCGAGGCTGGGCTGCACGCTCACGTCACTCCACACATGCACGGCCACCAGCTCGACATCACGCACCGACGCCTCTTCGAAGGCGACGGCGGTGGCCGCCTCGCTCTGTTCGGACCCGTCCACACCCACCACGATCGGGCCGTCGTTCGGCGGGGCTCCGTCGACCGTGCGGCCGCGAACCACCACGACCGGCGATTCCGCGTGGGACAACACGGCAACTGCGGTGGAACCGACCACCAGACCAGTGAATTCACCGTGCCCTCGCGAGCCCAGTACCACCATCCGTGCCGTTTTCGACAGTTCGACGAGGGTGTTCGCGACGCGACCCCGGTGTCCCTCGGTCGTGACGTTCACGCCGGGGCCCGCAGTTTGTTGGGCGAGCTTCTTGGCATCTGCGAGGTTCGCTCGCCCCGATTCCTCGAGCTCGTCCCGAAAGCTTTCCGCCAGATACGGTTCGGAGTAGTAGAAACCGGGGATGTGCACGACCGTGACGATGCGCAGTGGACGGGACGATGCCTGCGCTGCACGTGCCGCCCACACCACGGCGGCAGACGCAGATTCCGACCCGTCCACGGCCACCACGATCGGCTCGTTACGACTCTCGTGATTGGCACCCATTCGATCCGCTCCTTCCCGAGGTGTCTCCATCATGGCTGGGTTGGAGCGGATTGTGGGCGGAACTTCTCGGGTCAGGCGTCGCACAGCTTCCGGAACTGCTCGATGAGGGCAACCCGGCCGGCACGATCCGCGGCGAACGGTGTGACGTTCACGGTGGTGACACCGGATTCGGCGAACGCGGCGAGCCGTTCTTTCACGTAGCTTTCCGGCCCGATCAGCGACACGGCGCGGACCAGGTCGTCCGGTACCGCGGCGGCAGCTTCCTGCTTCTTGCCCGCCAGGAAGAGGTCCTGGATCGTCGCCGCTTCCTTCTCGTAGCCGTATCGCACCGCGAGGTCGTTGTAGAAGTTCTTGCCCTTCGCGCCCATGCCGCCGATGTACAGCGCCAGGCTCGGGCGAACCCAGTCGAGCATGTGGTCGACGTCGTCGCCGATAGCGAGCGCCGGGGACGCGTACACCTGCAGGTCGCCGAGGCTCGGGTCGCGCTTGGCCTTGCCCTTGGCGAGTGCCTCGCCCCACACGCTCTCGGCCTTCTCGGGGTGGTAGAAGATCGGCTCCCAACCCTCGGCGATCTCGGCGGTGAGCGCCACGTTCTTGGGGCCGATGGACGCGATGAGAACCGGGATACGCTCACGCACCGGGTGGTTGATCAGCTTCAGTGGTTTACCGAGTCCGGTTCCCTTGTCCGCGGGCAGCGGCACTTGGTAGTACTTGCCGTCGTACTGCACCTTCTCGCGCTTCCACACCTGGCGACAGATGTCGACGACCTCGCGGGTGCGGCCCAGTGGGGCGTCGTACTTGACGCCGTGGAATCCCTCGACGACCTGCGGGCCGGACGCGCCGATGCCCATGACGAAGCGGCCGTCGGACACGAAGTCCAGTCCCGCTGCCGTCATGGCGGTGAGGCTCGGGGTGCGCGTGAAAATCTGGAAGATGCCCGATGCCAGCTCGATGGTGGACGTCTTGGCGGCGAGGTAGCCGAGCTGGCTCACCGCGTCGAACGAG
>JAAZAD010000205.1 GCA_012514505.1 Rhodococcus sp. (in: high G+C Gram-positive bacteria)
CACCCCCGTCGACGGTCTCCCGTTCGACGAGAAGAAGGGTGTCATCCCGAACGAGTCGGGCAAGGTCATCGACCCCGACACCGGCGACGCGGTCTCCGGGGTCTATACGGCAGGCTGGATCAAGCGGGGCCCGAGCGGTGTGATCGGCACCAACAAGCAGTGCTCGGCCGAGACCGTCGCACAGCTCGTCGACGACTTCATCGCAGGCCGTCTCGCCGAACCCGTGGCGGATAGAGAGAAGCTCGACACCCTGATAGCCGAACGCCGTCCCGAGTACGTCGACTACAAGGGCTGGCAAGCCATCGACAAGCAGGAACGCGCACGCGGCAAGGCGTCGGGAAGGTCGCGTCTGAAGTTCGTCTCGATCGAAGAAATGCTCGCAGCGTCGAGGCCCGAAGCCTGACGTTCACTGTCTTCACCTGCATTGAGCGGATGCGTCGCTCGCCCCCTCGGTGAGAGCGAACGACGCATCCGCTCCACTGCCCGAATTGCTCGACGACGGGTCGGTGTGTGTAATGACGAGGTACGCCAGCGCCGCGGTCGGGGATGTGAAAACGCGACGCACCGTCGAACGATGGGTAATTTGTCGATGTTTGTGAAGCAGTCCATGCCCAAGAGTCGTCACCGTGCCACGCGCCGGGTCGGTCGCCTCGTCGCCGCCCTCACGGGCGCCGGCGCAGTCGCTCTCGCTCTGGCCGGCCCTGCGGCCGCCGCACCGCTGTGGCCGGGTGGGCCGGAGGTGCCGAGCGTCGAAGACCTGATCGAGGGTCTCGCTCCGGCGATCCCGGGTGCACCGCAACTCCCGACGCCTCCGGCTCCGGCGGCGCCGTTCTCGGATCCGTCGCTGAATCCGTCTTCCGGTGAAACGGTCGGTGTCGCGCAACCCATCATCATCCGGTTCAACGAGCCCGTCGGAGACCGTGCTGCTGCCGAACGCGCAATCGAGATCACGTCGGAACCGGCAGTCGGCGGCCATTTCTACTGGGCGTCGGATCAGCAGGTGCGATGGAAGCCGTTCGAGTTCTGGCCCGCGCACACCACCGTCGACGTCCGGGCGGGCGGCTCGCACTCGTCGTTCACCATCGGCGACGCCCTCGTGACGGTGGCCGACGACAACACCAAGACGATCACCGTCACCCGCAACGGCGAGGTGGTCCGGACCATGCCCACCTCCTTCGGCAAGCCCGGCTACGAAACCCCGAACGGCACGTACATCGTCGGCGACAAGTTCCGCGACATGTACATGGACTCGTCCACGTACGGCGTGCCCGTCGACGATCCTGAGGGCTACCGCACGTACGTCGAATACGCGACGCGGATGTCCAACAGCGGCATCTTCATCCATGCAGCTCCGTGGTCCGAGTGGGCGCAGGGCAACACCAACACCAGTCACGGCTGCCTCAACGTGAGTACCGCCGACGGGCAGTGGTTCTTCGAGAACGCCCGCAAGGGCGACCCGGTGATCGTGCAGAACACCGCGGGCGGCGTCCTGAACGGCTGGGACGGACTCGGAGACTGGAACCTCTGACACACGCTGAGTTTCCGCCCCCTACCCGGCCGGGCGAATGAACAATCGGTCCGATCCATCGGGACGAGCGATACATTCGCCAGGAAGGGTAGGGGGCGTCTTCTTCTCGTAACCACTTGTTCGCCGATGACGTCCAGACTGCCTCGGTGTCATCGAGTCCGGAACGAACACTGCCGCAGACGAACCGCGGTCTACGCGGCCGTCCGTGGACCGACTACGCGCTGTTCGCGGTGCTCGTCGGACCCAACGTCGCGTTGCTAATCCTGTTCACCTATCGCCCCTTGGTGGACAACATCCGGCTCTCGTTCTTCGAGTGGAACATCTCCAGCCCCACTTCGACGTTCATCGGCTTCGACAACTATCGAGAATGGTTCGGCAGGTCCGACTCCTGGCAGATCGTCGGAAACACACTTTTCTTCACCGCGGCCGC
>JAAZAD010000206.1 GCA_012514505.1 Rhodococcus sp. (in: high G+C Gram-positive bacteria)
CGCCGCGTTCTCCCCGCCCGAGTACATGAGGCCGTCGTCGAACGGCGGTTCCCAGCCGGGCTCGCCCCAGAACGACTGTTTGAACGGGACCCCACACTCCACCAGCCAGTTGTAGTGTTCGACGCTGCCGTTGCAGTAGTCGGTGATCTTCTCCTCGTCGGCGCCGGGACCGAGCGCGGCCATCATGAAGGCCTTCATGTTCTCGGGAGAATCCTCGAAACCACAGGCAGTCTGCAGCGGAGTGCCGCCACCGAGATAGACGAACCCGCCGGCGAGTGCCGCCGCCCCACCCCAACCGCTCGTGCGTTCGAGAACCAGTACTTCCGCACCAGCTCGCGCGGCCTCGATCGCTGCCGTGACCCCGGCGATTCCGTAACCGGCGACGACGACGTCCGCCTCGTGGTCCCAGACCTCGATGTCGGACGCGGGGCGTGGGTAAACCGGGGTGGCGTCGTTCATGGTCGACCTTTCTGGGCGGGGCAGGGTCGGCCAAAACTATAACGTGTTACAACTTTCCCTGTGAGTGGTTGAGGAGTCCAGGGACTCGTCAACCACTCACCGGGTCAGTACTCCAATCTCGGCTACGGCGGTGTCCAGGTCGGAGTACGAGGTGAAGTAGTGCGGTGATGCACGCACGACGGAAACGAGATCGCGGCCGGTCATGTCGAGCAGAGTCGACCCGCGCGGGCTGGCGGTCACGGTGATGTTGCTCCGTGACAGTGCGGTTCGAACGTCGCCGGAGTCGTACCCGTCGACGGTGAAGGTGACGATCCCGCAGCGCTGTTCGCCGAGATCACGAACGGTGACGCCGCGAATTCGGGCAAGCTCGTCGCGTAGATACTCGGCCCGCTCCGACACCTGCTCCTCGACGGTGGAGACGCCCAGCTCGAGCAGATAGTCGACAGCGGCACCCAGTCCGAGTCGACCTGCGACGTCACATTCCCAGAACTCGAAACGAGAAGCGTCCGGGGCCATCGTGAATTCGGTCGGTGCCGTCCAGTCGGCGCCGTGGAGATCCAGCGCTCGCGGTTCGAGGGACTCGGCGAGTCCACGGCGCAGCGCAAGAAAGCCGGTTCCGCGGGGTCCGCGCAACCACTTGCGTCCGGTGGCAGACAGGGCGTCGACACCGAGCTCGTCCATGTCGATGGCAATCTGACCGACGGACTGGCACGCGTCGAGCAGGACCAGGCCGCCCACCCGGTGGACCATGTCGACAGCTTCGCGCACCGGGTTGACCAGGCCGCTGTTCGTGGGCACGTGCACCAACGACACCATCCGTACGCGGTCGTCGAGCATCGTCTCCAGTGCGCTCAGGTCGAGTTGGCCGTAGGCGTCACTCGGAACCACATCCACCACCGCGCCCACGCGACGTGCGCGTTGCAGTGCGGAGATCGCGTTGCTTGCGTACTCGACTTCCGAAATCAGGATTCGGTCACCGGCCTGCAACGGAACTGCCTGGAAGAAGTCGTTCCACGCGCGAGTAGCGCTGTCGCAGAGGGCGACGTCCGAAGGGGTGCACCCGATCAGAGTCCCGATCGATGCCTTCGCTGCGGCGAGGTCGTCGGCACGTTCGGCCGCGGCGACATACCCGCCGACCTCGGCTTCGCGCCGCAGATGCGCAATCACGCTGTCCGTCACCGCGGTGGGTGGCAGCGACGAGCCGGCACTGTCGAGAAAGACCTTGTCTGTGCACCCAGGGGTGTCGAGCCGGTATCGCCCGAGGTCGAACATGTGGCGTCCCTTCCAAGCTGCGGCCCCGACCAATGTCACACGCGTTCAGCTCACGCGAACCGGTGTGACATTGGTCGGGGGTGGGGATGGTTGGGTCCACGGTAACCAGCGACATGCGTTGCGTGTATGCGTGCGTCCGGCGCCCCAGCGTTCTAAGGTCGATGATGAAGCTCGGCGTCACCCGGAACGGGAGGTCGAATGGCTACTGCAGTGCAAACCTTCGAGTTCGATTCGTTCGAAGACGACAGTCTTCCGTCACGACCTGCGGCGGAGGCGTACCTCGAAGGTGTCTGTTTCGACGTGCGTCCACCCCAGCTGCTCGGCGCAGAACTGGAGTGGATGTCTGCCCGCACGTCCGACGGCGAGAGACCCGATCTGATGGCCGTCGCGGCAGCGCTCGGCGCGCACTCGCCCAAGACCATCAACCCGTGGTCGCCGGGGGAGCCGCTACCGGCGGGCAGCTTCGTCACCGTCGAACCCGGCGGTCAGCTGGAGTTGTCCAGTGCGCCTCGACGGTCTGCGCGCGAACTGTGCGACGACCTCGCAGCCGACCATCGTGTGTTGCGCGAACTGTTGGCGGCACATTCGATCACTCTTCACTCCGCTGCGGCCGACGTATCGCGGTCTGCCGAACGCCTCCTGCAATCGCCGCGGTACTGCGCAATGGAATCGCGGTTCGGCGGGATCGGTCCCTACGGCAAGTTGATGATGTGCAACACCGCTGCGACGCAAGTGAGTGTCGATGCTGGTGGTGACCCCGATGCAGTCGAGGACCGTTGGACGTTGTTGCACGACATAGGCCCTGCATTCGTCGCCGCGTTCGCCTGTTCCCCGCGTCTGCACGGGGTTCCCGAGGGCGCGTGGGCGTCACAGCGCATGCGTACGTGGCTCGAGCTCGATTCACCGCGTACCGCAGTCGTGGCGCACAGCGGCAACTATGCGACATGGGCGCTGGACGTGCCGTTGATGTGTGTCCGCAACGGCGACGCGGACTGGACGGCGCCCGCGGGTGCCACGTTCGGTGACTGGATCGACGGCGCACTGGACGACGAGATCGGGCGCCTCCCCACGTACTCGGATCTCGACTATCACCTCACCACACTCTTTCCGCCCGTGCGTGCGACCGGGCACCTCGAGGTGCGTTACGTGGATGCACAGCCAGGTGATCTCTGGCGTGTCCCGATCGCGGCCTTCGACGCATTGCTGTCCGGTCCGGGCGCGATGTCCGAGGCACGCGGCGCGGCGCGTGCGACGGCCGGCCGTTGGCGAGACGCGGCAGAGTTCGGGCTTTCGGATCTCGACCTGCGGTCGGCGGCCACGGCGTTGCTCTCGCTGGCTGCGTCGTATTCGCCGGATCCGGAGTTCGTGCGGTTGCTCGATGCCGCAGCCGAGCGTTGTTGTCGGGGACAGGCTCCGGGGCCGCTCGGTGGATGACACTCGCGAACGCATTCGCGCGGTGCTGAGTCGGGCCCGCGAGCGCACCGAGGTGCTCACCGACAGCGTGAACGACGCAGATCTCATGGCGCAGCACTCACCGTTGATGAGTCCGCTCGTCTGGGATCTCGCGCACATCGGCAATCAGGAAGACCTGTGGTTGGTCCGTGACGTCGGCGGGCGGGATGGCGTGCGCAGCGATCTCGACGATATTTACGACGCGTTCCAGAACGCTCGTGTCGATCGGCCCGCACTCCCGCTGCTCGGACCCGACGAGGCCCGGTCGTACGTACGGACGGTTCGCGACAGCACTTGGGAAGTGCTCGATGCCAGCACTTTGAGTGGCAATCCCCTCGAAGAACAGGGGTTCGCCTTCGGGATGATCGCCCAGCACGAGCAGCAGCATGCCGAAACGATGCTGGCGACTCACCAACTGCGAGTAGGGGACCCCGTTCTGTCCGCGCCGCATGCACCCCGCATCGGTGGAACAGTGACCGACGACGAAGTGGTGATTCCTGGTGGCGAGTTCACGATGGGCACTTCGGACGAGCCGTGGGCACTCGACAACGAACGACCCGCACACAAGGTGAACGTGCCGGCCTTCTCTATCGACGCCACCCCGGTCACCAACGAGCAGTTCCTGGCCTTCATGACCGACGGTGGCTACGAACGACCCGAGTTCTGGAGCGAACGCGGGTGGGAGCACCGGCGTGAGGCAGGACTTGTCGCCCCACAGTTCTGGGAATACGACGGCTGCGGCACCTGGTGGCGTGACCGGTTCGGGGTCGTGGAGCCGCTGCACCTGCAGGAGCCAGTTGTCCACGTCTGTTATTTCGAGGCGGAGGCGTATGCACGGTGGGCGGGAAAGCGGTTGCCCACCGAGGCGGAATGGGAGAAGGCGGCCAGGTGGGATCCGATATCGGGTCGCTCGCGCCGATTCCCATGGGGCGAAGCGGAACCGGATGAATCGTTGGCCAATCTGGGGCAGCGATTTCTCGGACCAGCCGTCGTCGGTTCGTATCCGACGGGATCATCGCCGTTGGGTGTGCATCAACTGATCGGTGACGTGTGGGAATGGACATCGTCGTCATTCGAGCCGTATCCGGGATTCACCGCCTTCCCGTACCGCGAGTATTCCGAGGTGTTCTTCGGGGGCGACTACCGAGTGTTGCGTGGCGGCTCGTTCGGAACGGACCCGGTGGCGTGTAGAGGCACGTTCCGGAACTGGGATCACCCGATTCGGCGTCAGATCTTCTCCGGGTTTCGCTGCGCACGGGATATAGCGGGAGACCGCCCCTGACATGTGCCGCCACCTGGGATACGTAGGTCCGACGCGCTCGGTTCACGATGTGTTGACGGCCGGCGCTCACTCGTTGGCGCGGCAGACGTGGGCGCCCAACGACATGCGCGGTGGCGGAACCATCAATGCGGACGGATTCGGTGTCGCCTGGTGGGGCAATGAGGGGCAGGGTAGATACCGTTCCACGCAACCGATGTGGTCAGACCCGGCAGTGAACGAAACACTTCCCAGCATTCGATGCGGGGCAGTTCTCGCCGCAGTGCGGTCGGCGACTGAATCGATGCCCGTCGAGACGAATGCGTGCGCGCCGTTCGCCGACGGGCGATGGGCATTCAGTCACAACGGCGTTGTGCGGGGGTGGCCGGATTCGCTCGAGAAGTGGTCGGAGCAACTGCCTGTGCGTGACCTCCTGGAGCTCGAGGCGCCCACCGACTCTGCAGTGCTCTGGCTGCTACTGAGACACCGGCTCCGTGAACAGGATCCGATTCCCGCGCTGACGTCCTTGCTGCGCGACGTCGAGACAACGGCGCCGGGTTCGCGGTTGAATCTGCTGCTCGGCGACGGGCACGAAATGTGGGCCAGCGCGTGGGATCACGCACTGTCTGTTCTAGTCACCGAGGACATGGCGGTGATCGCCTCGGAACCGTACGACGACGACCCGAACTGGCAGTCGGTGCCGGATCGACATTTCGTGAAGGCGCGCCCAGGCCACCTGATCATCACGCCCATCTGATCGCAACGATGCAGTGAATGGAGAACGATGAATGCTCCGACGCTCGATGTGTACCTGAAACCGAACGAAATGGCAGAAGCCTTGCGTGCCGATGTGCGTACCGGCCTGGTTGCGAAACCGAAGTGTTTGCCGCCCAAGTGGTTCTACGATGCTCGTGGCAGCGAATTGTTCGAACAGATCACCACGCTGCCCGAGTACTACCCGACACGGACCGAACATCAATTGCTGGAACGGTATTCCAGTGAGATCGCCGAGCTCACGCAGACCGAGATTCTCGTCGAACTCGGATCGGGTTCGTCCGAAAAGACCAAACGTCTCCTGAGTGCCGGTGTCGAACACGGCACCTTGCATACGTATGTTCCCCAGGATGTTTCGATCAGTGCCCTCGAAGGTGCTACCGAACACATCGCCGAAGTCTTTCCGGGCCTGACCGTCCACGGCGTGGTCAGTGACTTCACCGAGTCGCTGCATCACCTCCCCGGCGACGGCCGCCGTACTGTCGTCTTTCTCGGGGGAACGTTGGGCAACATGGTGGCCGACGAGCGTTCGGAGTTTTTGTCCGGCATAGCGGACGTGTTGTCGACGGGGGAGCATCTCGTGCTCGGCGTCGGGCTGGTGACCGACGCGGACGTGCTCGTGCGGGCCTACGACGACTCGGCCGGTGTGACTGCCGCGTTCAACAAGAACGTGCTCCGTGTACTCAACGACAGCCTGGGCGCCGACTTTCCGATCGACGAGTTCCGGCACGTCGCGCTGTGGGATGCGGAAAACGCCTGGATCGAGATGCGACTCGAAGCGACGCGCGACCTCGACGTGCAGATAGCGGATCTCGACATGTCCGTGTCCTTTGCAGCAGGTGAACAGTTGCGCACGGAGATCTCGGCCAAATTCACGATCGACGGCATCCGGGCGGAGTTGGCGAATGCTGGATTCGAGATGCAGCGAAGCTGGACGGACCTGGACGAGCGATTCGCGCTGATTTCGGCAGTGTTGTCGTAGCCCGGTGCTGTCGCAGATCAGAACAACGCCAGCACGCGGGCCGGGCCACCCGAACCCCCGGCATGAGTGGGCGCCCCGACCATCACCGTGGCCCCGGACGCAGGGATTCGGGACAGATTCGCCAAGGCCTCGACCCCGTACTTGCCCGCTCCGAGCGCGTTCAGGTGGGCGCCGTAGGTGACGCTACGTCCGGCGTCGATGCTCAACGTATCCGAGCCGATCGCGACGATGTTGCGTTCGTGGACGAGGAAGTCGACGGCCTCGGGGTCGAACCCGGGGGTGCGCTGGACGCCCAGCGCGTCCTGGTTGCTGAAGGCGCCCGGCGTGGCCACCCGCGCGTCCCACCCCGAGTTCATGGCGACGATGCAGCGTTCCGGCAGGTGTCCGTGCCGGCTCTCCCAGTCGAGGATGTCGGCACGGGTGAGCAACGCGTCGTTGTCCGAGGTGGCGCGGGTACTGATGTCCACCACGGCGATCGGTGCGATCAGGTCGGCTACGGGTATCTGTTCGACGGTGATGCCGTCTGCAGCGGCGTGTGCCGGAGCGTCCACGTGGGTGCCCGAGTGTTCTTCCATTCGGAGTTCGTTCAGATAGAAGGCGCTTCCCGTGGTTATCGAGGCCACGGCACGCATTTCGAATGGACAGGACCCAGGCCACAGAGGGAACTGTGGCGTCAGGACGTGCGTGAGGTCGACGATCGACTGGGCACCGTCGAACACGATCCTCGGCGAGGACACCGATTCACTCCTTCGCTTTGGTCACACGCTGTGCGCGTGCGCTCCTTCCCACCGTCGCGTCAGCATTTCGCACCGTTTGCCCTGTTTGCGAAGCCATTCGATCCGGGCCGCGCGATGGTGCGTTCCGATCACCGCATCGACGAGCGCGAGAGTGTTCTTGGTGGTGCGCCCACCGGTCAACAGGTACAGGTGTATGGCATCACGTCGGGCAGGCGGCGCATCCCATGCTTTGAGCGCGACAGCGACGCGTGCCGCTCCGCCGGGACTGGCGACGTGCGACACCAAGCCCAGGGCCAACTCCTCCGGGCAGACCGGGTGCAAGGCGATCTCGAGGAGCCGCGGGAAGTGGTGCCGTGGCATCGCCGACCGCATGTATCGGGCACTCTCCGCATCCGCCAATTTTTGGAAGACGTTCTCGGGAATGGTGGACCGGCTCAAGAGGACCGGTGCGGCCCGTTCGTCGGATGCGACTCCGAGCAGCACTTCCTCCGGGCAGTGGGGATTGCCCAGTGCCGCGTCCTGAACGGCACTGTTCGGGTACTCGGTCGCGATCCACCCGATGAGGACAGGATCGGTGCCGCGCCTGGCCGTGGTCATGGCGGCGCGATACTCGAGGGTGTGGTCGAGGCCGTATTGGACGGTCGGGTGGAGCGGTAGTTGCTCGACGGTGAAATGTCGACACGTCCCGGTCTTCATTGCTGCGCTGGCGATTCGTTCCGAATGCTCGACGGCCAGCGCGAACTCGGCGTGAATCCACGTCGATTCGCTCGGAGGCAGGATGCGTTCGAGCACTTGCCCCAAGGTGTTCCGGACGCGTTCGACATTCCAGCGTGCATCGCACACGGTGGTGTCGTAGGTGCCGTCCTTACTAGCGGACACCTCTACCAGTTCATCGGAAATTGCGGTTGCGGTGATGTGTGCACCGTGGAGGTCGGTGTGCGCACGGCCATCCGTGTCCGGACCGTCGAACCCGAGCTTCAAGTACGGGTGCAGCCAAGTGTCGTTCATACGGCAACTCCCATCCGCGCAGCGACGAGGCGCTGTTGTCGGCAATCTCGACTCGGCTTCGGTCGGGACGCCAGCCTCGTAGTTGCGACTAATCGCGGCCACCGATTGTGTCGGCGGTCTTGTTCAAGGTGTGGCCGGGACGACCAGGCACCCAAGTGGAGCGTACCGCTCGGTCGGCAGTGTGGGTGTGAATCGAAACCGGAAGCGCGGAAACCGATGTCGATACTCCGACCCCCTGAATTCGGAATATGGATTTGCTCTCGTGTCGCTGCGATTGTGGGCCCCCCTGTTAATCGAACTCCTGGCGAAAGGATCCCTGGTAATGGCCGTTTGTGCGGCTCGCATTTGTCGAACTTTGATTACCAGGTAATAGCTGAGCTGTGACGAACGCTGAAAATGGTGCGCGGTCGCGCGCTTACATCATGTGACTTGTCTCGAAATTCTCCCCCATACGCCGCAGAAAAACGTCGGAAGGAATCGCTTGAAGGACGAAATCTCGGGCGGCGGCGCCGATGACGCTGCGGGGCAGCATCGCTCTCGATGCTTGCCTGGAGAGCTTCTGCAATCGGTGCGTTCGCGTGGTGCGTAGCTGGTCGTAGACCGCCAAGTCGTCGGCGTAGGTGCCGAGGGCTACGGCGTCTTCGAGTGCCTGGCACGCACCCTGGCCCAGATGCGGTGCCATCGCATGCGCTGCGTCGCCGAGCAGTGCGACCTTCCCCCGCACGAAGGAAGGTAGGGGCGGCAGATCTCGAATGTCGTGGTCGAGGATCTGCTCCGGATCTGCGGCCGCGATCAGGGGAGGCGCAGGATGCGGCCATTCGACGAAATCCCAGACCGACGGCTCCTGTGAGCCGGATTTCCGACGGGAGGCCGCGAACGCGTACACGCGGCCGTCGCCGAGCGGAACGATTCCGAACTCGGCCCCTCGACCGAGAATTTCTCCGCCGTCGAGAATCTGATCGTTCTCGACTATCCATCGCCACGCCCGAATTCCTGTCGGCCGCGGACCCGGGTAATCGGGAAACACTGTTCGCCTGGTAAAGCTGTCGATACCGTCGGCGCCGACGATGAGATCGAATTCTTCGGTGCGGTCGTCGCACTGCAGCCAACCGGCCTGGTCCAGGACGTCGACTGTGGATCCGAGTCGCATGTCCACCGAATCCGGGAGGGCGGTACACAGGACGTCGATCAGATCGGCACGGTGAATCGCGACCAGGTCCCCGTACATGTCGTGGAATCTCTGGCGGCTCGTGGACAGCAGCCACTTCCCGGTGTGGTTGCGTAAACCACCGAATCCACCCGCCACGGCCCTGCCCCGAATCGCATCACCGATTTCGAGGTGGTCGAGCGCGGCAACGGCATTCGGCCAGAGCGTGATCCCAGCCCCCACCTCGGTCAGTTCGGATGCCTGTTCGAAAACCGTGACGGACCAGCCTGCCCGGTCGAGCGCAATTGCGGTCGCCAGACCGCCGATGCCACCCCCGACAATTCCCGCACGCTTCATTACTCCGCCCCCTCCGAGGTCATGAGGTCGCTCTGGACTGCTGAGATTATGGACTGCCGAGATTCTCTGTAGTGCACGGGTAGTTCTACTACGTCTCGCTGCCGAACGTTCAACCGACACCGTCTGCATTCACGGTGAGGCGGACGAAACGGGTACGGTGTGACTTTCTATCGACGATCTCGGGGGGAATCATGGTGCACGACGACGTTCGGACCACCACGACGGCGGGGCGCACGCTGAGCGACAAGTGGCAGTTCCGGTTCGACTTCTTCGATGCCTATGGGATTCCTGGGTGGATGAAACCCACGCCGGAGTATGCCGCTGCGTTCAGAGCACTCTCGTTCCGTGACCGTATGAAGATCACGACCAACTTTTGTGCCGTCTTCTTCAACGTCTTCTACCTGCTGTACCTCGGGCTGTGGCGCAAGGCGATCACCGTATTCGCCGTGGGAGTTGCGCTGGGTGTGGTCAGCGTTGCGCTGAACCTCCCTGGTGCTCTCGACATGGGCATCAGCGTGGGATGGTGGCTCTTCGTCGGGCAGCGCACCAACATCTACTACTACGAACACGTGGCGAAGGGCCGGCAGACCTGGGGCCTCTGAGGCCAGGTCTGCGAGGTCTTTGTAAGGGGACATCTATGGATTCCGAAGCACGCGAGCTACTGCTGCACGCCGACGTTCCCGCCGTCGAGAAGGAACTGTCCGGTGCACTGAACCGGCTCGTCGCCGTGTACCGGGAAGCGCAGGCGCGCCTGGATCCGAATACTCCGGCCTACAAGTGGTGTGACACCAAGGTCGGTGCGGTGCGTGACTACGCATTGTCGGCGCCCGGTCGACGTGAATGGATCATCGCCACCATCGAGATGGCGGAGATCGAAGAGAAGCTGGCGGGGTCCTTCGTCGAACAATTGGCGACCACCTACGGGTACGCCGAGGCGAAGCCGGAACCCACTCCGGAGGAACCCAGTCCAGTCGAAGCCGCTGCTCCGGCCGAACCCACAGCCCCGGTACAGCCCACAGCCCCGGTACAGCCCACTACCCCGGAACCGACACCAGCTCCGGTACAGGCCGCTGCGCGGGCTGAGGAGCCAAATCCGGCTGCAACGGATCCAATGGCCAGACTGGCAAAGCTGGCCAGACTGGCAGAGGCGGCCCGGGTGGCAAAACTGGCATCGGAGTCCGGTGAGTCGGCCCCGACAACGACGTCTGTGGACGCCCGAGTGGCTGAACTGGCAGAGCCCGGTCAGCAAAACGAACAGACGATGGTCATGGCACGGATACCCGCTACCGACCGAGAGACCGAGGTTTCCCCGCCGGCGGAACCAGACGAACCGGCGGAAGCTGCCGATGCGACTCGTGATTCGCTGTTCGTCGTGGTGACTCGGTCGGAGGTCGAGGCGGGCGATACCGAACGCGTCCTGTCGTTGCTGCACTCTCTCACCGACACCCCCGAGATTGCGCGGCGCGCACAAGGCACGGTGGACCTGCGATTCGACGGCTACGACGACGAACCCGACGAGCTGTTCGAGATCGACGAGATCCGCGATTATGTCGGAAAGCTCGACGACGGCTTCCCGTACTGGTTGTTCTTCGGTGACACTCGCAAGATGTCGTTGCAGACCATCACGCAGTGCTTCCTGCCGAAGTTCCTCACGATGGACGAGCAGCTCGAGCAGATTCCCCGCGAGCTCAACGAGTTGCTGACCACCAGGTGGATGCCCGCTCTCGACTACATTGCCGAGTTCGCGGGACTCACCCCCGACGAGGGTGCGGCGCTGCACGAGGCGGCGCTCATCTACTACACGAAAGTTCCAGCGCAGCTACAGGCTTGAGCATTGTCCGGCCTGCGCCTAAAGCACCGTCGGCAGTAGATACGCGAATGGCGAGCACCGAACCCTCGGTGCTCGCCACAAGCGTCAGTTCCCTGCAGCGATGCGTGCCTTCTCGAGAGCGGCGAGAGTGCGCAGCACCGTGGCCTTCTGCTTGTCCAGGTCGCTCAGGCGGGCGCGGGCGGCGAGGCCGGCCGGTTCGCCGATCTTGGCGACCTCGGCGTCGATGCTCGAGAGTTGATCGAGGAGGCCGGTGACGCGTGCCTCCAGCACGTTCACGTCGACGCCGGCCGTGGGTGCCGAAGCTGCGGGCTTGTTCGGTTTCCGTGGAGCAGCGGGACGCGTCGACGTGGTCGTACCGGTGCTCGCCGACGACGCTGCTGGGTTGGTGGATTCTGCCACCACGGACGCGGCGCGGGGACGCAGAGCCTTGCGGACGGCGGCGGGGTCCGGCAGCTCGCTCAGCCGGGTCTCGTTGAGGGCGCGGCGGGCGTCGCGGGCGCCGAGGCGGTGTTCGTACTCTTCGTCGTCGTCTGCCTGGAGAGTTCCGCCGATCGGGCGCAGTCCGTACATGCCGACGAACTTGCGTGCTTCCTCGATGACCGATTCTTGTTCACGGCAGGTTCCGCACCGTGGTTCGTTGCGGTACATCTCGACCGACGAGTCCTCACCGCACCACACGCAGGCCCCTGGCGCCCACCGCCGAACGTTACGAATTGCGTGGATATCAGTGCCCGGAGAGAGTGTTTGCGCGTCGATCACGACGAGCCACAGTAGGGGACTGGGCGCTCTCGAACCACATCCGTGAAATTGCGACCTGGGGTTCTTCGGGGCTCCGTGACCAAGATCATGTCGAGGTGATGATGTGATTGCAAAAGTCATGCGGCACACACGGTTCCGACCAGCGGATACAGATACGACTGTGCGCCTCCCGGCGGCGAAAGCCGCCGAAAGGCGCACAGGAATTACGTGGGTCAGGCGTGCCCGTTGAACAGCGAGGTGACCGAGCCGTTCTCGAAGACTTCCTTGATCGTCTGCGCCAGGAGCGGAGCGATGGACAGGACCGTCAGGGTCGGGAACTTCTTGGCCTCGTCGATCGGCAGCGTGTTGGTCACGATGACCTCGCGAGCGCCGCAGTTTGCGAGGCGCTCGGCGGCCGGATCCGACAGCACGCCGTGCGTGGCGGCGATGACGACATCGCCGGCACCGGCTTCCTTCAGGATCTTGACGGCGCCGGCGATGGTGCCGCCGGTGTCGATCATGTCGTCGATCACGATGCAGGTGCGGCCTTCGACATCGCCGACGACGCGGTTGGACTTGACCTGATTGGGCACCAACGGGTCACGTGTCTTGTGGACGAACGCCAGCGGCGCACCGCCGAGGGTGTCGGCCCA
>JAAZAD010000207.1 GCA_012514505.1 Rhodococcus sp. (in: high G+C Gram-positive bacteria)
CACGGACCCGCTGCAGTTCGTCAAGGACAAGTTCAAGTCCCACCCCGACCTCGACGTCACCACCCACGATCTGACGCTGTGGGATCTCGATCGCGAGTTCAAGGTCGGCGGCTTCCACGGCCAGGACAAGATGAAGCTCCGGGACGTCCTGAGCGTGCTCCGGGACGCCTACTGCCGGCATGTGGGTGTCGAATACACGCACATCCTCGAGCCGGACCAGTTGCAGTGGCTCCAGGATCACGTGGAAGCGCACCACGTGAAGCCCACCGTGGCCCAGCAGAAGTACATCCTGAGCAAGCTCAACGCTGCCGAGGCGTTCGAGACGTTCCTGTAGACCAAGTACGTCGGCCAGAAGCGCTTCTCTCTCGAGGGTGCCGAGTCGGTCATCCCGATGATGGACGCGGTCATCGACCAGGCCGCCGAGCACGCGCTCGACGAGGTCGTGATCGGCATGCCGCACCGTGGCCGCCTGAACGTGCTCGCGAACATCGTCGGCAAGCCGTACTCGAAGATCTTCACCGAGTTCGAGGGCAACATGAACCCGGCTGCCGCGCACGGCTCCGGTGACGTCAAGTACCACCTGGGTGCCGAGGGCACCTACATCCAGATGTTCGGCGACAACGACATCACCGTGTCGCTGACCGCCAACCCGTCGCACCTCGAAGCCGTCGACCCGGTGCTCGAGGGTCTGGTTCGGGCAAAGCAGGACATCCTCGACAAGGGTGAGGACTGCTTCACCGTTCTTCCCCTGATGCTGCACGGCGACGCCGCGTTCGCGGGACAGGGTGTGGTGGCAGAAACGCTCAACCTCGCGCTGCTCCGCGGATACCGCACCGGTGGCACCGTCCACATCGTCGTCAACAACCAGGTCGGGTTCACCACCGCCCCCGAGCACTCACGCTCGTCGGAGTACTGCACCGATGTGGCGAAGATGATCGGCGCCCCGATCTTCCACGTCAACGGTGACGATCCCGAGGCGTGCGTCTGGGTCGCCCAGTTGGCCGTCGACTTCCGTGAGAAGTTCGGCAAGGACGTCGTCATCGACATGATCTGCTACCGCCGTCGCGGTCACAACGAGGGCGACGACCCGTCGATGACCCAGCCGGCCATGTACGACGTGATCGACACCAAGCGGAGTGTCCGTAAGAGTTACACCGAATCCCTCACCGGTCGTGGCGATATTTCGCTCAAGGAAGCGGAAGACGCACTGCGCGACTACCAGGGCCAGCTCGAAAGGGTGTTCAACGAGGTCCGCGAGCTCGAGAAGTACACACCGGAGCCCAGTGAGTCGGTGGAGCTGGATCAGCCGTTGCCGACCAAACTCACCACTGCCATCGACGAGTCGGTGCTGCACCGGATCGGCGACGCATTCGCGAACGTTCCCGAGGGATTCAACATCCACCCGCGTGTGAAGCCGGTCGTGGAGAAGCGTCGTGAGATGTCGCGCGAAGGCAAGATCGACTGGGCGTTCGCCGAACTGCTCGCCTTCGGTTCCCTCGTGGACGAGGGCACCATGGTGCGCCTCTCCGGCCAGGACTCTCGACGCGGCACCTTCACCCAGCGCCACTCGGTACTGATCGACCGCAAGACGGGCGCAGAGTACACCCCGCTGCAGAATCTTGCCGGCGAGGGCGCAGAGGACGGCAAGCCGGGCAAGTTCCTCGTCTACGACTCCGCTCTCAGCGAGTTCGCCGCCGTCGGATTCGAGTACGGCTACTCGGTCGGCAACCCGGACGCACTGGTCCTGTGGGAAGCCCAGTTCGGCGACTTCGTCAACGGCGCCCAGTCCATCATCGACGAGTTCATCTCGTCCGGTGAGGCCAAGTGGGGTCAGCTGTCCGACGTGGTCCTGCTGCTCCCGCACGGTCACGAAGGTCAGGGACCGGACCACACGTCCGGCCGGATCGAGCGCTTCCTTCAGCTGTGCGCGGAGGGGTCGATGACCGTGGCCGTGCCGTCCACACCGGCGAGCTACTTCCACCTGCTGCGTCGCCATTCGCGTGACGGCATCCGTCGCCCGCTGGTCGTCTTCACCCCGAAGTCGATGCTGCGTAACAAGGCTGCGGTCTCGGACGTCCAGGACTTCACCACCGGTAAGTTCCGTTCGGTGTTCGAGGAGCCGTCCTACGAGGTCGGTGGCGGCGATCGCGAGAAGGTCCGCCGGGTTCTCCTGGTGAGCGGCAAGCTGTACTGGGAGCTGCTGGCGAAGAAGCAGAAGGACGAACGCGATGATATTGCGATCGTCCGCATCGAGCAGCTCTACCCGGTGCCGAGCCGTCGTCTGCGCGAGACGCTCGACCGCTACCCGAACGCCACCGAGTTCCGGTGGGTTCAGGAAGAGCCCGCCAACCAGGGTGCGTGGCCGTTCTTCGGTCTCGCGCTTCCGGAGCTGCTGCCGGACAAGCTGACCGGCATCAGGCGCGTGTCGCGCCGTTCGATGTCGGCACCGTCCTCGGGTTCGAGCAAGGTGCACGCCGTCGAGCAGCAGGAGATCATCGACGAGGCCTTCGGCTGAGCTAGGCCCCTGGGCCAGGTCGACTGACCCACCCTCCCCCTGACCAATGTCACTGTGAGTGTGGGGTGGTCCGGTTGATACTGGATGTGTTCGGTGCGGTGGGGGTCTGACTCGCAATGTCACTGACGTCGTGAGACTGTCCTGCGCGTGATGTGTCGACCCCGCCCG
>JAAZAD010000208.1 GCA_012514505.1 Rhodococcus sp. (in: high G+C Gram-positive bacteria)
ACACGCTGGCGTTGTTCCAGAACCACATCGAACGGCTGCTGCTGCAGTGGATCGAGGAACTCGGCGTGCCGATCCGGCGGAACATCGAGGTCGTCGGGGTTCACGCGGACGAGGAAAACGTGCACCTTCGGCTCGCATCGGGGGAGACGGTGCAGGCTCGGTACGTGGTGGGCGCCGACGGCGGGCGCAGTGTCGTGCGCCGCGAGGCCGGGATCGGATTCGAAGGGCCGGCTGCGACACGCAGCAGCCTGATCGCCGAGGTACGGGTCACCGAGGAACTCCCCACCGACGCGAAGATCGACGAACGCGGCGTGCACGGTCTGTACCCGATGGGAGAGGGCCGAGCGCGGGTCGTGGTGACCGAAGCCGAACTGGAGCCTCCCACGCCGCCGACGCTGGACGATCTGCGACGAGAACTGCTCCACGTGTTCGGCACCGATTTCGGTGTGCACGATCCCACCTGGCTCTCGCGGTTCACCGACGCGACCAGGCAGGCGACGACCTATCGCGCGGGCCGGATCCTGCTCGCGGGCGACGCCGCACACGTGCATTCACCCACCGGCGGACTGGGTATCGGCCTGGGCATCCAGGATGCCGTCAACCTCGGCTGGAAACTCGGGCAGGTCGTGCGAGGGGACTCGGGGGAGGGCCTGCTCGACACCTACCACGCCGAACGGCACCCGGCCGGCGCGCGGGCGCTGAAATTCACGATGGCCCAATCTCTTTTCCAGAAGGCCGATCCGCGCCAGGAGGCCCTGCGCGATCTGATCGACGAGGTCCTCCGCGTCGACGACGCCGGAGCGCCGATCGCGGCGTTGATCTCCGGCCTCGACGTCGCCTACGACCTCGGTGAGGGGCACCCGCTGTTGGGACGACGTATGCCGGATCTCGACATCGTCGTCGAGGGCGAGTCGGTGCGCGTGTTCGAACTCATGCACCGGGCTCGTCCACTTCTGCTGCAATTCGGCGGTCCACCAATCGATTCCGTGGATATTCCGGAAAGCGTAGACCTCGTGCGGGCGTGCTACGACGGCGTCTGGGAGTTGCCGTTGCTTGGGCAGGTGGACGCGCCGTCGGCTGTGCTCGTGCGCCCGGACGGACACGTGGCCTGGGTGGGGGAGGGCTCGACGGACGGTCTCGACCACGCGCTCGCGAAGTGGTGCGGCACTGCGGCCGTCCGATCAGGAACCGTTGCGTGAGCAGGGAATTCCTGGCCTATACGGGTAGGCCGTATAGACCTTGCGCGCCGAACCGGGCTTCGCGCGTGTTGCACGGAAGTTGTCAACCTGTCTGAGACAGATCGTGGTTGATGTTGATTCCTGTCAGCTGCGGTAGGTCCGGTGCTCTGGGTCTGCGACGGAACCGGTGCGGGTGCTCGCGCCAGACCTTGTCGAGGTGGGCCTGCCGGGCGCGGCGCTCCTCGGTGGCGGTGCCCAACAGCACCGACACCGGGGTGTGCCGACCCAACCCGCTGTGCCGGTGTTCGAGGGCGTAGCGGGTGAAGAACTCCTCGGTCCATGCCCGGGCATGGTCGATGCTGTCGAACCGCTCCGGACACGACAGGTCGTACTTGATCGTCTTGAACAACGACTCCGAGAACGGATTGTCGTCACTGACCCGCGGTCGCGAGAACGACGCCAGCACACCGGCGGTGTCCAAGGCATCGAGCATCCGATGCGCGCGCATCGACGCCCCGTTGTCCGCATGCAGCACCGCCGGAGCACCGAAGTCGGCGAATGCCTCGGTGAACATCTGCACGGCCAGAGCAGTGGTCTCGGCATACTCGACGCGCCAGGCCACCGGGAACCGGGAGAACACATCGATCGCCAGATACAACCGGTACAGGTCCTGCTTGCCGGGCCCGTGCAAACTGGTGACATCCCAGGACCACAGTCGGCCCACCGCCGTGGCGGCGACAACCGGTCTGCGACGCGAGGTCCCGCCACCGCCGGAGCGGCGCCGCCGTCGATCGCCGGTCAGATTCTCCGCCCGCGCCACCCGATAGAAGGTGCGTTGCGAACAGTCGATCCGGCCGTCGTCGAATCCGCGCCAGTAGATCTGCACCACCGACAGATCCGCATGCGCCTCGTCGAGGAGCAGATCGACGATCCGCCGGCGTTCGTCGCCGGTCAACGCCGCGGGCTGACGGCGCTGCCGGTGCGGGATCGGTGCGGCGGCCGGGCGGTAGTGCCGGTAACCGCGGTCGAGCCGGTAGTAACTCGACCGCGCCAATCCCACCAGCGCGCACGCCCGGGCCACCGCCATGCTGGTGGTGTGCAAGCCGGTGATCGTCGCGGTCAGGACATGTTGTTGCGTCCGAGCCAGCGCAGGTATTCGTCGGCGCTCATCAACGCCGTCGGGACCGAGGACGGGTCGTCGATCGAGGTCTTGTTGATCCCCTGCAAGAGCTCGAATGCTTCTCCCAGGATGTCCTGGGCGGCTTCTGCTTGAGCGACTTTCGCTTCGAGCTGCTCGACCTTCTTGCGGAGCATCCCGAGCTCTGCCCGTTCCTGGCTGTTCATCCGCGCCTTCGACCTCTCCGCCGCTTTGAGCATCGCTTGGGAGAAGTGTCCCTCATCGCGGGCGCGCACCCAGGCACGAACGGTATTCGGATCCAGGTTGTGTTCACGCAGCAACCTGATCTTGGCTCCGCGTTCGACGCACTGATCCCACTGACGCACGATGTCGTACTTGAACGCCATCGTGAACGATCGTCGCCCTTGCGGACCTCGACCGACGGAGTTGTCGACCATTGCAGTCTCCGATCCCCACATCGATTGCCAGGTGTCTCACGAACAGCCTGGCAACCAACGTGCAGCGGCGGCAAGACACGGTTCGGCGCGCAAGGGTCGGCGGAACAGCGCGTCACCTACGGGGGACCGCGACGTACTTGACCTCGAGGAACTCGTCGATGCCGATGGTGCTTCCCTCGCGTCCGAGACCCGATGCCTTGATGCCGCCGAACGGTGCCGCGGGATTGGACACGATGCCGGTGTTCAGCCCGACCATGCCGACCTCGA
>JAAZAD010000209.1 GCA_012514505.1 Rhodococcus sp. (in: high G+C Gram-positive bacteria)
CGGCGACCTCGTGACCCTGTGGGCACCACGATGGCGTGAGGGTGACGACGAATGGGAAGCCTTCCTGGGTCATGGCGACGACCTGTACGGCTTCGAGTCGGTCGCCGAGCTGGCTGCCTTCATCCGGACCGACACGGACAACGACCTCGTCGATCACCCGGCGTGGAAGGTGGTCGTCGGCCTGTCCGCAGCCGAACTCGAACCCGACGAGAACTTCTCCTTCGATCTGGTTGGGGTCCCCGAACTCGCTGCCGGCGATCCGGAATCACTCACGGTCAGCGAACTCGAAGAGACGCTGAACATGGTTCGCAATATCGGCGAGATCTGCGAGCTGAAGCCAGTTCTCGAATTCTTCGGGGCCAACCCCGCACTCGGGGCACTCCAGTCCGGCACAGCCGCATTTGCGGGCCGCGACGGTGAGGAACTGTGGAATCAGATCGGATCCGCGATCGTCAAGAGCTGGGACGAAGTCCTGGACTCCGTCGACGGTGTGATCGCCTCCCCTGACGTCGACGCGGAAGCCGTGGCGGTTGCCGAGGCCGAGCTGGTTGCCGCGGACGAGAACACGGTCGATGTCGACGACGCTGCCGAAGACTCCGACACCGACGACGAGTTCGTCCCCTTGAGCCTGGACGAGGACGAGGACGAAGAAGAAACGTTCTGGACGTCGGTGGGCGTCGACCCGATCAAGATCATCACGTCGTCCGACACCTACTTCACGTTGCGCTGCTACCTCGACGACGATGCCATCTTCCTCGGCCGCAACGGCACGATCACGGTGTTCTCGTCCGAACGCGCTCTGGCCCGGTATCTGGCCGACAACTCCGATCACGACTTGGCGCAGATCAGCACCTACGACGAGATCAGCGTCGCTGCGGTCGACGGGTCTCTGGACGTCGAGGTCACCGACGAGAACGTGTACGTGCTTCCCGGGATCACCGACGACCTGACGGCCGGTCCCACGGAGGTGGATGCGGATCAGTTGGATCTCGCTGTCGAGCTGTTCACGGACGCCGCCGATTTCGCCGACGACGACTCGGTCGACGCTGCCTTGGCGGCGTCCACTCCACTCGGTTGGTATGTCTCGTTCGTGCTGAACCCGGACCCCACCCGGATGGCACCCTCGGCGCCGTTCGACTCCGAAGCGGAGGCGTGGCGGGTCCTCGAACGCGACTTCGAGGCACGTCTGCGTCCCGAGTAATTCAGCCGACGAGCACGGCGTAGCCCGGTTTGATGACGTCGTCGATGATGGCGAGGCGTTCGTCGAACGGAATGAACGCGGATTTCATGGCATTGATGGTGAATCGTTCGAGGTCGGACCACCCGTAGCCGAACGTCTGGGCGAGGCGGTGCATTTCCTCGCTCATGCTGGTGTCGCTCATCAGCCTGTTGTCGGTGTTGACGGTGACACGGAACCGGAGCCTCGCGAGCAGGTCGAAGGGGTGGTTCTCCAACGCATCCACCGCCCCGGTCTGCACATTGGAACTCGGACAGAGCTCGAGGGGAATTCGCTTGTCCCGCACGTAGGCTGCCAGCCGCCCGAGAGTGGCCGGTCCGTCACCGTTCACAGTGATGTCGTCGGCGATGCGTACTCCGTGTCCGAGACGGTCGGTCCCGCAGAAGGCAAGGGCTTCGTGGATGGAGGGCAGACCGAAGGCTTCGCCGGCATGAATGGTGAAGTAGGCGTTGCTGTCTCGCATGTACTCGAAGGCGTCCAGGTGGCGGCTCGGCGGGTTGCCTGCCTCTGCACCGGCGATGTCGAATCCGACGACGCCGCGGTCACGGAACCGGACGGCCAGCTCTGCGATCTCACGTGAGCGCGCTGCGTGCCGCATGGCGGTGAGCAGGATGCCCGTCCGGATCTGCCGTCCTTCCGCCTGTGCCGCTGCACGACCTTCCTCGGCACCTTCCAGGACGTGTTCCACGACCTCGTCGAGGGTGAGACCTTCGTCGAGATGCTGTTCGGGGGCGAAGCGGATCTCGGCGTAGACAACCCCGTCTGCGGCCAGATCTTCTGCACATTCTCGCGCCACTCGCCGCAACCCGGCCGGGGTCTGCATCACAGCGACGGTGTGTGCGAACGTTTCGAGGTACCGCTCGAGTGATCCGCTGTCCGCCGCTTCGCGAAACCAACCGGCAACGCCCTCTTCGGTGGACGCGGGCAGGCGGTGCCCACAGTCGTTCGCGAGTTCGAGCACCGTCGACGGCCTCAATCCACCATCGAGATGATCGTGCAGCAACACTTTGGGCGCCCGGCGCAACGCCGGCAGATCCACAGCGGTCATGCGTCGACGTTAACGCCGTCGGGCGTAATGCGCGCGATGACGGGCGATGCGGGTGTCACCGCCTCTGCACCGAAGGTCCAGGCGTCGGTCAGTGCGTCGATCGCGCGACCGAAGCGTTCCGGGGTATCGGTGTGCAGCGTGGCCAGCGGTGCGCCTGCGCGCACCGGGTCACCGGGTTTGGCGTGGAGTTCCACTCCGGCCGCCGCTTGCACTGCTTCACCCTGTGCGGTCCGGCCGGCGCCCAGCCGCCACGAGGCGACGCCGACGGACATGGCATCGAGCGAGGCCACCACCCCATCCGTTTTCGCGGTCAGGGTTTCGGTGTGACGTGCCGTCGGCAGCGCGGCGTCGGGGTCACCGCCCTGCGCCGAAATCATCGCGCGCCAACGGTCCATTGCGCGGCCGTCCCGGAGAGCCACCGCGGGGTCGACGTCGAGGCCGGCGGCGTCGAGCATTTCGCGTGCGAGCGCCAACGTGAGCTGCACGCCGTCGGCGGGTCCACCGCCTGCCAACACCTCGAGTGCCTCCCGCACCTCCAGTGCGTTACCCGCGGTCATGCCGAGCGGCGAATCCATCGCTGTCAGCAAGGCGACCGTGTGCACGCCGGCCCCGGCACCGATGTCGACCATCGTGTGCGCCAGCTCGTGGGCGTCGTCGAGGTTCTTCATGAACGCCCCCGACCCGACCTTCACGTCGAGGACCAGCGCGCCGGTTCCTTCTGCGATCTTCTTACTCATGATCGAGCTGGCGATGAGAGGGATCGATTCGACCGTTCCGGTGACGTCGCGAAGCGCATAGAGCCTCTTGTCCGCCGGCGCGAGTTGGGCTCCCGCCGCACACACCACCGCACCGACGGCCGGATCGGACAGTATGTCGGCAATTTCGGCCGCGGTGAGATCGGCGCGCCATCCCGGGATCGCCTCGAGTTTGTCGAGGGTGCCGCCCGTATGCCCTAGGCCACGCCCGGACAGTTGCGGCACCGCCGCCCCGCACGCCGCGACGAGGGGCGCCAACGGCAGGGTGATCTTGTCTCCCACACCGCCCGTCGAATGTTTGTCGACTGTGGGCCGGTCCAGCCCGGAGAAGTCCATCCGGCTACCGGACGCGATCATCGCGTCGGTCCAGTGCCCGACTTCCCTGCGAGTCATTCCCCGGAAGTAGATCGCCATCGCCAATGCAGACATCTGCTCGTCGGGCACGACGCCCTGGGTGAATGCCTCGATCATCCAGTCGATCTCCGCCGACGAAAGTTCTCGGCCGTCACGCTTGGCGGCGATGATCGAAACCGCGTCGTGGCCCGCCCTCCGGTCAGCCACGCGCAAGCCTTGCCGCCTCGGCGGGACCGAACGCATCAGGGAGCAGTTGCGCGAGAGTTCTCACACCGCCAGGGTGGTCGATGGTGAGGTCGGCGCCCCCGTGTTCGAGAAGCAGCTGTCGGCATCGGCCGCACGGCATCAGGATCTCCCCTTCCGAATCGCAACAAGTAAATGCCACAAGACGTCCTCCGCCGGAGGAAAACAAGTTACCGATCAGTACGCATTCGGCGCACAGCGTCAGCCCATATGAGACATTTTCCACATTGCATCCACGGACGATTCGCCCATCGTCCGCCAGTGCCGCGGCCCCGACCGCGTATCCAGAGTAGGGAGCGTAGGCACCCGCCGAAGCGTCATGCGCGTTGGCGCGCAACAGTTTCCAATCGATCGCCGTCATGGTTCCCCATCCAATCACGCTTACTGAATGGATGCAGGAACACTCCACCGTTCACAACTTTCACATTGGGCAGGCAAACCTAATTTCACCAAAACGCGCGCATACGATTCCGGAGCCGAATTAGTTCCCCAGATTCGGATGGGTTTAGAGTTCAGAGAAGTCGGTTCAGGATCTCGTCGGGTCCACAAGAGGTACCCCCGCAAGTCAATGCAGGCTCGACGCGTCCGCCAATGACGTTGGAGGCACAGCACTCGATGAGTAGCACGACTGAAGTCGCTCCGGAGAAGGAGCGCACACGGTCGCTTTACCGGGGCGATCCCGGCATGTGGTCATGGGTATTGCACCGGATCACAGGCGTAATGACTTTCTTCTTCCTATTTGTACACGTTCTGGATACCGCGCTGGTGCGCGTCAATCCGGAGACGTACGACGCCATCATCGACACGTACAAGACCCCTCTGGTGGGTCTGATGGAGCTCGGACTGGTCGCAGCGGTGCTCTACCACGCGCTCAACGGCGTACGTGTCATGCTCGTCGACTTCTGGTCGAAGGGGCCCAAGTACCAGCGCGTCATGCTCTGGGCACTTCTTGCGATCTGGTTCGTGGTGATGATCCCCGCTGCCGGACGTATCTTCTACAACATGTTTGCGGGGCACTGACATGGCGAATACTCACGGAGCCGAAGCCAAGACTCTCGGCACTTCGTACGACCGCCCGGCCAGCCTGGACAGCCCACGGGCGCCGCGCAAGCCGGCCAAGACCAACTTCGAGCTCTACGCCTGGTTGTTCATGCGCTTCTCGGGCCTGGCGCTCATCGTCCTGGTGCTCGGCCACCTCTTCATCATGCTGATGCTCGACGACGGCGTGCACCGCATCAACTTCGCGTTCGTCGCCGGTCGCTGGGCCAGCCCCTTCTGGCAGTTCTGGGACCTTTCGATGCTCTGGCTCGCCCAGCTGCACGGCGGCAACGGTCTGCGCACCATCATCGCGGACTACTCCCGCAAGGACTCCACGCGCTTCTGGCTCAACACCATCCTGGTCGTTTCGATGATCCTGATCATGGGCCTCGGCACGTACGTCATCTTCACATTCGACCCCAACATCACGGCGAGCTAGGGGAGCACAGACTTCATGCAGGAACACCGTTATGACGTGGTCATCGTCGGCGCAGGCGGCGCAGGTATGCGTGCTGCCATCGAGGCGGGACCGCAAGCCCGTACCGCGGTTCTGACCAAGCTCTATCCCACTCGCAGCC
>JAAZAD010000025.1 GCA_012514505.1 Rhodococcus sp. (in: high G+C Gram-positive bacteria)
ACACCCATGCTGACCGAGTAGTGGTGTACCGGCTTCTCGCGGAAGGACACGATGGAGCCGTTCTGACTCTCAAGGACGCCGAAGTCGATCTTCACTTCGCGCTGATACGTCGCCACGGTCAACGGCGCGCCGCTACGCTGGTGGCTGCGGAGGACGTCTGAGTAGTTGATGTCAGTGAGGACGTCTCCGTTCATCACGAGGAACGTGTCGGGTAAGCGGTCCAGGTACGGAAGGAGCGGTCCGATCGTGCCGAGCGGGGTGTGTTCCTCGAGGTACGTGATCGACAGGCCCCAGCGGGAACCGTCGCCGACGAACGCCCTGATCAAGGGACCGAGGTGGCCGATGGCCAGCGTCACCGACTCGAATCCCTGTGCGCTCAGTTGCGACAGTACGATCTCGAGGATCGAGTGTTCATCACCGATGGGAACGAGGGGCTTGGGTAGCCGGGTGGTATAAGGACGGAGCCTCACGCCTTTTCCGCCAGCTAGTATCACTGCATGCATGTACGCTACCTCCTGTAGCATCTCCCCCCACGGGATCGGCGAAGAACCTGCTAGATCGAGTACTGTCCTGTCTTGTATCGCGCCAGATTTGTCGGTTCGGAGAACCATGCAGCGGTTCGAGTAAGGCCCTCGCGGAGGCTCACGCACGGCTTCCAACCCGTCGCTTCACCGATCCGGCTGTTGTCACACAGCAGCCGCATCACCTCCGAGCCTGTGGGCCTCAGACGTTGTGACTGCTGGGTGACTTCCACCTCTGATCCCATCACTTCGGCGATCAGTGTCACGAGGTCGCCGATGGAGATCTCGCGACCCGATCCTGCGTTCAGGACCTGTCCGACGACCCGATCGTCTGGCGCCTCGCCGACGGTCATGAACGCTGCGACGGTGTCGCTGACGAAGTTGAAGTCACGGGTGGGCCGAAGGTCACCGAGCTCGATCGAGGCCGAACCCGCGGCGATCTGCGACATGATCGTGGGAATGACGGCTCGCGCCGACTGCCGTGGTCCGTAGGTGTTGAACGGGCGCAACGTCACGACCGGTAGGTTGAAACTCAAGTGGTACGACTCCGCCAACTTGTCGGCCGCGACCTTCGAAGCGCTGTACGGTGACTGCGCTTGAAGTGGATGCGTCTCGCTTATCGGGACGGTCCGCGCGGTGCCGTACACCTCACTGGTGGAGGTGTGTACGATCCGTTGCGTGTCCAACGCCCGGGCTGCTTCCAACACGTTGAGAGTGCCGCCGGCGTTCGTGTCGAGGTACGAGCGTGGTGCGACGTAGGAGTATGGAATAGCGATCAGCGCGGCCAGGTGGTAGACGGTCGACGCGCCGGCCATCAGACCACTGACGGATCCGAAATCACGCACGTCTCCGAGCACGACCTCGACCTCGGCAAGGACGTCGGGTTCCACCGTATCGAGCCAACCCCATGAACCGGCCGAGTTGTACTGCGCCATCGCGCGAACCCTATGGCCGCGCCGCACGAGCGCCTCGACGAGATGTGATCCTATGAAGCCATCGGCCCCGGTCACGGCAACGAGTGAGCTCACGCGTGTCTCCTGATCTGCGTCATCCTTGGACACCGCCTCCTTGAAGGACATGGGTGCTTCGGCTCAGGTGTAGGTCGTAGCTGTAGTTCCTGATCTCGCACAGGGCACTACGAGCGACAGACAAGAGGAAGAACGTGAACACGAGGCACGCAAGGAGATAGCTCGATGCTTCGGTCGCGCCCTGAACGAGGAATCCGACGTTGGTAGTGAGGTTCAACAGGTGAACCACCAAGGCGACGGCAGCGAACTTCGTCACCATGCCGATACGGTTCTGTGAGATGAGACCGAAGCCGATGAAGAACGCACAGCCCAGCACCCAGTTGGCCAGGAGAGTCGTGGTCAGGTACGCACCGTTCTGGTCTAGGCGCAAGATCAGGAACAGCGATGCGAGGCTCAGAGCCGCGAGTATGAGAGCGTAGCGTGCGAGC
>JAAZAD010000210.1 GCA_012514505.1 Rhodococcus sp. (in: high G+C Gram-positive bacteria)
GACGGTGATCGACATCTGTTCACGTCGGGTGGTGGGGTGGTCCATCGCCGAGCACATGCGTACCGAGTTGGTCACCGACGCGCTTGCGATGGCCGTCCTCACTCGGGGTGGGGACGTGCGCGGGGTCGTCTTCCACAGTGATCGCGGAGCACAGGGTGGATTCAATCGGTCGTCGCAACACCTCGATGACGGAGGTGTGCGATGGGACGCAGCAACAAGCAGACACGCCAGGCGCCGGTGGGTGCCCGACGGCAGTGGGCGGCGGATCGGGCGTTGCGCCCGTCGATGCGGTCACCGGGGAGACCGGAACCCTCGCGTGCGGTGCAGCGCGATTTCTGGCGGCGGATCGCCTCAGGAGCGACGACTGCCGACGCCGCGGAGACCGTCGGCGTGTCGTGGCCGGTCGGGTCCCGGTGGTTCCGTCACGCTGGCGGCATGCCGCCGATCAGCCTGGACGAGCCCACGGGCCGCTACCTGTCGTTCACCGAGCGTGAGGAGATCGCACTGTTGCGCGCCCAGGATGTCGGCGTGCGGGAGATCGCCCGTCGGATCGGACGCGACCCGGGGACGATCTCACGCGAGCTGCGCCGCAACGCGGCGACCCGCAGCGGCACGCAGGTCTACCGAGCCGGAGTGGCGCAGTGGAAAGCGCAGCAAGCCGCGAAACGCCCGAAAACGGCGAAGCTGGTAGACAACGACAGGTTGCGTGAGTATGTGCAGGAGCGGCTCTCCGGGGCCGTCCGCCGGCCCGACGGCACCGCCGTCGCAGGCCCCGACACGCCCGCGTGGAAAGGACTGAACAAGCCGCATCGGCAGGACCGACGGTGGGCGACGGCATGGAGCCCGGAACAGATCTCGCACCGGCTGAAAGTTGATTTCCCGGAGGATGAGTCCATGCGCATCAGTCACGAGGCGATCTACCAATCGTTGTACATCGAAGGTCGAGGCGCCCTGACACGGGAGTTGGTCACATGCCTGCGCACCGGCCGGGCACTGCGGGTGCCCCGTAGCCGATCGCAGAACAAGCCGCAGGGACATGTCACCGCGGACGTGGTGATCAGCGAACGCCCCGCCGAAGCCGAAGACCGTGCTGTCCCAGGGCATTGGGAAGGCGACTTGATCATCGGGACCGGCCGGTCCGCGATCGGCACGCTCGTCGAGCGCAGCAGCCGCTCCACGATCCTGGTGCACCTGCCTCGATTGGAGGGGTGGGGCGAGAGGCCGCCTGTGAAGAACGGTCCGTCCCTCGGTGGCTACGGCGCCGTCGCGATGAACGCCGCGCTGACGACATCGATGACCACGCTTCCCGAGCAGCTCCGCAAGACCTTGACCTGGGACCGCGGAAAGGAGCTGTCCGGTCATGCCCGGTTCGCTCTCAAGACCGGCACGAGAGTGTTCTTCGCCGACCCGCACTCGCCCTGGCAACGACCGACGAACGAGAACACGAACGGCCTGCTGCGCCAGTATTTCCCGAAGGGTACCGATCTGTCCCGGTGGTCCGCCGAGGACCTCGAGGCCGTCGCTCTGGCGATCAACAATCGGCCTCGCAAGATCCTCGGCTGGCGAACCCCGGCCGAGGTCTTCGCCGAGCAGCTACGCTCCCTGCAGTAGCCCGGTGTTGCATCGACCGGTTGAACTCGCCCAGTATACGGCTCTTCGGTTCGAGGAAACCTTGTTCCTGCAAGGGATTCGGCCGTCGATAGGGTCGGTGGCCGATGCCTACGATAATGCCCTCGCAGAGACGACGATCGGGCTCTACAAGGCCGAGTGCATCGCCGACGCTTCCCCGTTCCGCAAGGGCCCGCTGCGCACTGTCAGTGACATCGAGGAAGCCACCTCGGCGTGGGTGCACTGGTACAACACCGGCCGGCTCATGCACCGCCTTGGGCGGATCCCACCGGCCGAGTATGGAGCCAAGTACTACGCTGAACACCGTGCCGATCAACCGGTCGCACACAAATGACAATGTGTGCATGAGACCCGGGATGGTTCAGTATCAGGGTTACGTAGACGCTGATGACCATGCCGTGGGTAGCGCTTTTCACCGTCCGATCGACAGATCCGACCGTCGATGCCCAGTAGATTGCGGGTGCCGCTGCGACGCTCGGATACCCTCACCGACCGTCCCGACTTCGCTCTGGTCGGGGTGCTGCGGGTCCCGGAGGAACAGACCAGCCCGGGCCGGGCGATCGTGCGCCGCATCGGTTACGCCCTGGCCGCGCTGACCGCGGCGGTGATCGTGGTGTATCCGGGTCGGGACGGCTACCGCGACGTACAGGACAACCCCGTTGCCGCTGTTGGATTGCGTCTACTACGCCACCGTGTCGCTGTCGACCACCGGCTACGGC
>JAAZAD010000211.1 GCA_012514505.1 Rhodococcus sp. (in: high G+C Gram-positive bacteria)
CCGCCCCCACAGCCGCGGGATGGCACCGAGGCATTCCGCCGGCACCTGCGCATGAAGACGCGCGCATGTCCCGCGTGGCGCTCACCGCTCGAGCACTCCGAGGAGCGCGACCACGCCGCCCAGCTCGCCACCCTCGAGCACCTCGCCGAACGCGGGTTCTCGGGTCAGGGCATGGACGTCGACGTCGTGCGCGAGTTCTGGCGAGACCACCCCGAACACCGAGACCTGGCCGTGCACTGCGCACCCCCGCAGGTCTGACAGGAGGCACTGACACATGACTGACACCACCGCGGTTCCCGGTTCCGGGACCCTGGGTACGGAACCGGGAACCGTCAACGGTTCCGTAGTTCCGGGAACCGACTGGGAACCGGGAACTGCGGTGGTTCCCAGTTCCGTACCCCCTATGCGGGAACCGGGAACCGACCCATATGCCGACGTCAGCGCGATTCTGGACGGAACCGTGCCGGAACCGCCGGAACCGCGGGTTCTCCGACGGCTGGACGGAAGATGCCTGTTCTACCTCGAGCAGGTCAACTTCGTCTTCGGTGATCCCGAGGGCGGTAAGACCTGGGTCTGCCTCGCCGCAGCCGCCGAGGCGCTCCAAGGGCGTGGGCGGGTCGTGGTGATCGACCTGGATCACAACGGGGCCGCAGCCACTGTGGCCCGGCTCGTGTCGCTCGGAGCACCCGTGGAGGCTCTCCGTGACCGCGGACGGTTCCTCTACGCGGAACCCGAGGACCGGATCGAGCTGATGACCGTGGTCGAAGACGTGCGTTCCTGGCGCCCCACGGTGGCGGTTGTCGACTCGATCGGCGAGCTGCTCCCGCTGTTCGGTTCGAGTTCCAACTCGGCCGACGAGTTCACGGTGGTGCACTCGCGGGTGCTGAAGCCACTAGCCAAGGCTGGCGCGGCGGTGCTCGCGGTGGATCACCTCGCCAAGGGGTTCGACTCACGGTCGTTCGGACCCAGCGGCACCGGGGCTAAGCGGCGCGCGATCGGTGGCGTGTCCCTGCGAGTGAAGGCCAAGGAGCAGTTCACCCCCGGCAAGGGCGGCAGCGCGGTCCTGACGATCAACAAGGACCGCCACGGTGGCCTGCGGCAGCACTGCCCGACCGGGGACCGTGAGCCACTCGCCGGGACGTTCATTCTCCACGCGTTCGCCGGCGGCCTCCTCGAATGGGAAGTGAAGCCGCCGGCCGATGGGGAACGGAACGCCGACGAGGCCGCCCCGGCGAGTGATGTTGCCGAGATCGCATCCCTCGACCCGGCACCTCGGACCGTCGACGATGCCCGCGAACGTCTCCGGTGGAACAAGCAGCGAGCGGCAAACGCCATGCGCGAGTGGCGAAAGACATTGAACAGCAACGGAAATGAGGAATAGTGCCCAAGGAAGACTGTGCATCGCCCGGCGACGCGGAGATCGACGAGTTCATCGTTCAGATCCTCCGGTCGACCGGAGAAATGACAGAGGAGCAGCTGTCCACCGCCTTGGCGGAATTCTCGAGGATGCTCACCACCACCGCAATCGTGGACTGCTGGCGTAGGCGAGAAATTGCTTTCAGCTGGAACGAGGACGGACTTGTCCTCATCAAGCGCAACCAGGAGGCCAGACCATGACCGAACAGTCCGCACAGAAGACCCGCAAGCGCGTCGTGGAGCAGTGGGAGACCATCTCCGTGACGGCACTGCCGCCCGGATGGGTCAACGTCTACGAGCTCGAGAACGAGGGCGGGGCCATGCTCGAAGTCCCGTGCCCCGCAATGCTGCTCCAGGAGCTGCGCTCGGTCAGTCACTGCTACGACGAGCTCGACGAGAACGGCAACTACCGGTGCGACCTCATCGACGAGGAACCCCTCGAGCCGCCGTATCAGAGACGCGTGGAGGCGGCCGACATGTCCGAGGGCTGGGTACAGGTCGCCAGTGACATCGCGAACTTCTTCCGTACCGAGCTGGCAGAGGGCCCAGACGCAGGAACGGTCCTGCTCACCGCGTCAGTCCTCGGGGAGATCCTCGACCGGCAGGCCCTGGGCCACGAGATCGACGACGAAAACGACAACATGGAGGTAGACCTGTGACCGACAACCAGAACATCGCAGACCTGCCCGACTGGGCACAGACTGTCATCCGAGACCTGCGCTCCGAAGCAGCCACCAACCGCAGGACCGCCCAGGAGGCCACGGCCGAGCGGGACTCACTGCGCGAGCAGCTCCACGCCAAGGCCACCGCAGAGGCGCTCGAGTCGGTGCGCTCGCTCATGGCCGACCCCGAGGACCTCGCCCGGTTCGTCGACGCCGCCGAGTTGGTCGGCGACGACGGTGCACCGGACGCCGCGAAGTACACCGAGGCCGCAAAGAAGCTCGTCGAGTCCAAGCCTCACCTGGCACCCCGGGGCAAGGACTTCGGTGCCCCGGTCGGAGGTGCGGGACGGTCGGGCAACGGCGTCGGTGGCGCGCGGCCAAGGGCCGAGAGGCACGACACCGACGCGCAGATCCAGGCCGGACAGCAGGATTTCATCAACGCTGTCAGAGGCTCGTGATAGGCAGTAGGTAACCGCGTCAACGTCACCCGCCGGCCTCTCTCCTGGGTCACCGAGCGGGAGCGAAGGCGGGAATGGTCGACGGTCGTCGTTGTAGGAATGCCCGTCCTGCGCGGAGAGGCAACACCCCGACACTTGCGCATGGTGTCGGGGTGTTGTCGTATCATTTGTCACGTGACGTAAGGGCCCGGCGCCCAGCAGTTGCACCCCGAGGTCCGGCACCTCACCGTATGACCCGCTCGAGCCTGATGCTCG
>JAAZAD010000212.1 GCA_012514505.1 Rhodococcus sp. (in: high G+C Gram-positive bacteria)
CACATGTCCAGCATCAGCAGCGGGGTGATGTTGATGGAGATGTTGCCCTGCTGGTCGTACAGCTGGACGATGATCAGCCGCTGGCCAACGGAATCCCAGGCCAGGATGGACCAGCCGGAGCCCTGGATGGCGTTGGCGTTGGCCGAGAAGTGGCTGCGGAAGGCGTCGAAGCTACCGAACTGGTCGTCGATGGCTGCGGCGAGCTCACCCTCGGGCTTGTCGCCACCCTCCGGGCTGAGGTTGTTCCAGAACACCGAGTGGTTGGTGTGGCCACCGAGGTGGAAGGCCAGGTTCTTCTCGTGCAGGTTGACCACGGGTGCCAGGGCGTCGGCCTCACGAAGCTCGGCCAGCTTCTCGAGGGCGGTGTTGGCGCCGGCGACGTAGGCCGCGTGGTGCTTGTCGTGGTGCAGTTCCATGATCTTTGCCGAGATATGCGGCTCGAGAGCTGCATAGTCGTAGGGGAGATCCGGCAGCGTGTAAACAGACACGAGCATCCCTTCTTCGTGGGCCACAGAGCCCAGACGTCTTATCGATGAAACGTTCTCGGGTATCTACCCAATCCGATATATACCCAATCTCATTGGTACACCCATCGCAACACCGGGGTTCGGGAGGTCATTCCTCCGGGTGAACCCGCAGCTCAATTCGGTTTGGAGGTGAACTCCATCTAAACTGGCGCGAGTGTCAGCACTGATTCCCGCGTCGAAGACGCGTGATTTCAAGGAATCGACGACGCGTGAACTAGCGCCGCGCGTCGATTTCGGCGGTGCCAACTTGCTGCGGTTCCTGGCCGTCCTGACGGTGCTGTACTCGCACATCTCGTTCTATCTGGTCGACGATCTGGGCACCAGCTGGTGGGGTATCGACGTCGTGACCGGGGTGTTGATCGACGGCGCGGGCCTGAACAATCACCTGTCGTTTCTCGGTGTGGCCGTCTTCATGACGCTCACGGGTGCGCTGATCACCCGCTCCGCGATCCGGCACAGTCCGCGCAAGTTCCTGCTCAACAGGCTCGGCCGTTTGCTGCCCGCATTCTGGGTTGCCATCGCTGCCGCGATCATCCTGGTGCGGCTGGGTATCAACGGCATGTTCGGCCCGCAGGACGGCGTGTCCAACGTCGAGGCCGTGCTGAGTTTCTTCCTCGGCGGGTTCTTTCTCAATCCGCAAGTTGCCGTTCTCGGCGTCGCCTGGACGTTGGCGGTGCAGGTCACGTTCTATCTGGCCTGCGTGTTCGCCCGGCCGATTCTGCGAGAAAAACCGATCATCATGCCGTTGGCCGGGGCGGCGATCTGCGTGCTGGTGCTGCTCTACAACCTGTACGTTCCGCAGCCGTATGCGGTGCCGATGTTGTCCAAGATCGCGGCGACGATGCCGACGGTGTTCCTGGGGCAGATCATCTACCTGGGGTGGGCGCGTCTGGTGGACTGGCGGTGGATCGTCATCGCGGCCTTCGCGCAGATGGAGGTCGTGCGGTTCGCGACCGAGTACCGGGTCTACTGGGCGGGCGACCGCTACCTGTGGACCATCGCCTTCGTCACCGCCTGCGTCGTGTTGTTCGCCCGGTACGACGGAAAGATCAACAACTGGGCAGTCGTTCGCTGGACCGCACAGCGCAGCTACACCATCTATCTGGTGCACACGTTGGTGCTGTATCGGGTGTACGAGAACGCTATGGGGCCGTTGGGTAAGACGGGCGCGGTCATCGCCTTCGTCGTTGTCATGGCTCTGGTCGCGGAAGCTCTCTACCGATGGGTGGATGTGCCGGGGGCACGCAAGATCGCGGCCTGGACCGACAAAACCGAGAAAGTGCGCGCCGAGAAACGAGCGGCCGAACTCGCGGCCTCCGATGCCACCACTTCGGCTGCGGCGACCACCCGTGAGCCGCGCGTAGCATCGGGTCATGTCTTGGTACGACGAACTTCTGGGTCGCGCATCGGGTGAGTCCCCGATGGTCACAGCTGAGCAAGCACTGCCGGGGCGCAGTAACCCCATGCCGGTTCCCGCAGCGCACCACGTCAACGGTCATCCGTTAGCGCCGCCTTTTCCGGGCGGTCTCGAGTCTGCCGTCGTCGCGATGGGGTGTTTCTGGGGCGCCGAAAAGGAGTACTGGCAGCTCGACGGCGTGTACTCGACTGCCGCCGGTTATGCGGGCGGTTATACCCCCAACCCCACATATGAAGAGGTCTGTTCGGGGCGCACCGGGCACACCGAATCCGTCCTCGTCGTGTTCGATCCGGCCTTGATCACCTACGAGCAGATCCTTGCCCACTTCTGGGAGAACCACGACCCGACGCAGGGCATGCGCCAGGGCAACGACCGTGGCACCCAGTACCGTTCCGCCATCTACACCTTCGACGAGAACCAGGTGGAGGTCGCCGAGGCCACTGGTGAGCTGTTCGAGAAGCGCCTCACCACCGCCGGATACGGCAAGGTGACAACGGAGATCGCACCCCTCACCCAGTTCTATTACGCCGAGGACTACCACCAGCAATACCTCGCCAAGAACCCCAACGGTTATTGCCCCGTCCACGCCACCGGCGTCAGTTGCCCGGTCGGCGTGTTCAAGCAGGACGAGGTTCCGGCGCAGACCGAAGTACTGCCCCCGACCTGATCGCTCAGGACGGTAGCTGCGGCATCACCTCGGCGGCCACCAGTTCCAGGTGGTCGAGATCGTCGAGGTCCAGGGTCTGCAGGTAGATGCGCTTCGATCCGGTCTCGGCGTAGCGGCCTATCTTGTCGACCAGTTCCGCCGGTGAGCCCGCCAGACCGTTCTCACGCAGTTCGTCCACGTCCCGGCCGATCGCCGCGGCCCGTTGCGCGACTTCCGCATCTGTCCGTCCGCAGCACAGGACCAGAGCGTTCGAATACACGAGCTCGTCCGGGTCACGCTGGATGTCGGCGCAGGCCTTCCGGACTCGCTCGAACATCGCCGTCGTGTCCTCGATGGAGGCGAAGGGGACGTTGAACTCGTCGGCGAACCGGGCGGCCAGCGCGGGGGTGCGCTTCTTTCCGAGCCCGCCGATCAGCACCGGTGGGCCGTGCGGGGTGTGCGCTTTCGGGAGTGCCGGTGAATCGGTGAGGTGCAGGTGCTTGCCGTCGTACGAGAACTTCTCGCCGACCGGCGTCCGCCACAACCCGGTGACGACGTCGAGGGTCTCCTCGAGCCGGTCGAATCGCTCACCCAGCGGCGGAAACGGAATGCCGTACGCGTCGTGCTCCTCCTCGAACCAGCCCGCACCGAGGCCGAGGTCGATGCGCCCACCGCTCATCTGGTCCACCTGCGCGACGGATATTGCCAGCGGACCGGCATGACGGAAGGTCGCCGAGGTGACGAGCGTGCCCAATCGGATGGTGGACGTTTCCCGCGCGATCCCGGCGAGCGTGATCCAGGCGTCGGTCGGTCCGGGCAGACCCTCCGAGTTCATGGCCAGGTAGTGATCGGATCGGAAGAACGCGTCGAACCCCAGTCGCTCCGCCGCCTGAGCAACGGCGAGAAGCTGATCGTAGGAGGCGCCTTGCTGTGGTTCCGTGAACACTCGTAGCTGCATGCCCACCAGTGTGCCCGGGATGCCCTTGCAGCGCATCCGTACTCTGGAGATATGGCATTCACTCTTCCGAAACCACTCGCGCAACGACTTCCCGAGTCCATGGGTGGGTCGGATGCCGGTGTGGTGCCCGTCGTCAAACTCGAAGGCATGATCGCGTCCGGGGGTGCCGGTTTCGGCCGTCAGACGATCAGTATCGAGTCGGTCGAGGAACCCCTCGAGCGTGCCTTCACCACGAGTGGCGCGAAGGCCGTGGCCCTCATGATCAACAGCCCCGGCGGATCGCCCACACAGAGCGAATACATCGGTAGGCGCATCAGGCAGTTGGCCGATAAGCACGAACTACCCGTGATCGCCTTCTGTGAGGATGTGGCAGCGTCCGGCGGTTACTGGCTGGCGTGCGCTGCCGACGAAATCTATGCGACGTCCACGTCCGTCGTCGGCTCGATCGGGGTCATCTCTTCGGGGTTCGGCTTCTCCGAACTGATCGAGCGCCTCGGAATCGAACGCCGACTGCACTCCGCCGGCGAGGCGAAGGCCCGCCTCGACCCCTTCTTCGCGGAGAAGTCGGAGGACGTCGAATGGTTGCGCGAACTGCAGCAGGGCATCCACGACGAGTTCGGTGCCTGGGTGCGCCACCGTCGCGGAGACCAACTGAAGGGCTCCGACGAAGAACTGTTCAACGGTGACGTCTGGTTGGGGCGCAAGGCCGTCGAGTTGGGTATCGCCGACGGCATCGGGACTCTGCGCGAAGTCATCGAGGAGAAGTACCCGGACGCCGAGATCGAGCCGACCGGCCCGCGGCGCACCTTGTTCTCGAAACTCGGCCTGCCCGCAGCGAGCTGGGACGGTGCCGCCGCTGCCGTCATCGGTGCCGTCAACTCCCGCGCAGCATGGTCGAGGTACGGGATCTAGTCAGCACTACTGCTCGGGAACGACCACGCCCACCGGGCCCATCCCCACACATACGGCCAGTCCCGGGGTCAGCGGCTTGATGCGGACCTGCTCGCCACCACCGGTGATCCGCACGTACACCTCGTTGGCGCCCGCCTGGACAGGAACCTTCACGGTGTCGCCGGTTTCGAGTCCGACCTGTATCTCGCCGTCCTGGGAGGCAAGGTAATTCAGCTGCACCGTCCACTCCCACACTGTGAGTGGGCCGTCCAGTGGGATGTTGGTGAAGCCGGGACCGTCGACCTGATTCCCGCAGTTCGGGGTCTGGCCCTTCGGAATGGTCCGCACCCAGGTCACATCGGCGTCGACAAGCTTCCCCGAGTCGTCGAGCATCCGCAGTTCTGGTGTGCTGTCCGAGAACTCGGGACGATCCTCGAGTGGGGCAAGTACGCGGCTGATCAGGTTGTTGGGGAACGCCACCGGTAGGAGCACCCAGATCGACGTGGGCTGCTCGAGCAGGGGAACGTCGTCGTACTCCGCCAAGGATTCTCGTGCCGTGGACAGATACGCGGTGGTGGGATTGTCCGCCCAACTGCGGGTGTACGTGTAGGTGGACCACAGGCTGCTGATCGCAAAGGCAACTGTCGCGATTACCGCGATCGCCCCGGTTCGAGATGCCGATATTCGGTCTGCCGGTCCCTTGGACGGTGGTCCTGCAGTCGAACGTTTTGGCGCACGCAGGACGAGGGCCATGGCGATGGTGATGACCGACGCGGTGTCGGTGAAGTAGCGCAATGTCTGCGCCAACTCATACGTGGTGTCCGCGCCCCAACGTGACACGACCATCGCGGCCACCGACGCCAGGAAGTACGCGCCCACCGCGATCCACACCCATCCGACCCGCCGCTTCCACCGAATCGTGGCTGCGATGCCGACGACTGCGACCACCCAGGCGGCCACCACGAGGATCGCGGGCGGCGACGCCCACGGCGGGCTCGGAATCCACCGCTCCCACACCCACGGGCCGCCGAGCAGGGTCGGCAACAAGCCGAGGGACGTCGAATGGCTCAGCAACTCCCACGCCCGCCCGCCCCCTGCCCATACGAAGTCGGTGGTGATCGTGGTTGTGTATGCGAGCGCCCAGACCGCGATGATGGCGATCGACGCCGTCCACAGGCCGCGCCCGCGTCGCCACGCCGAACGCAGCGGTGCCCGATTGCCGCTGATCCGGCTGAGCAGGAAGACCGTCGCGAACGCCACGAACGGGACCAGTACGGCTTTCTCGGCGAACAGTAGGGCTACGGCGAACACGACGGCACCACTCACCGCGTACCGGATGCGGCCGGTGCGGCGCAGCGCGAGCGCGTCGGCGGTCACCCACGCCAGTCCGATCTGCAGCGGGAGGGCGTTGAGGTTCGCCGACCACCAGGCGAAAGCCGGCACGGTAAGAGGGGTGAACAGGTAGAACGTCAGCGGGATCAGCAGTACCCGCCGGTCACCGAGGAGAGTGCGCAACAGGCGCAGCATCGCCAGTGACGCCAGTGCCTGCATCACCACCGACATGATCAGCGGCAGCGCCCACTCGTAGGGGGCGATCCGCGTCGCGAGGCCGGCAACGACGAATGCTGCGGGCATGAAGTGACCGTCGTGGTCGTAGAGCAGCAGATCTGTGGACAAGAGCGGTAGCTCGGAGCCTCGGCTGGCCAGGATGAGGTCGTCCCAGTAGAAGTCGCTGTGACCTGCGACGACACCTCGAACTACGAGTTGGAGGACGACGAGTGCGATCGCCGACTGAAGGACACGCGACATAGATTTCATAGATTACAGACAAAAAGGGAACCAAACGGTATGCCGCCGCGTCTGATCTAGTGTCGGGCCGATTCGGGGCGGCCCGGGGTCGGGTAGACAGCGGCCGGTCCGGAGTTTTGGAGGGGTAATTCCGGCCCGCGCCGCTGTTCGACTGTCCTGCCACTGTCCAATCCTCCAAGAACCTGGCTGTGGAGTTGTGGACGATGTGGACTGTTCGGTCCCCACTCTGCGGACAACACTCCCGGGGTGAGCCTCTGACCTGTGAATAGAAACCTCCTGGTCTGTCGATAACTGTGGATGAGCCTGTGGAAACTGTGGATAACTCGTGCATATCAGTGGTGTGCATCACAAACGGGTATCACGTGTGACGTGAGTGCGCTCCGACATGCCACGGCAGCGACGTGACACAATCGGCTTCGGATTTTCGATCGAGCGAAGTGGGTTCGGGGATGAGCGTCGTCCAGGTCTGCGCCAGGTGCGCTGCCCGGTGGCCCGTAGTCGGGGCGCCGGTGCAGTGGTGTCCGCGGTGTGCAGGCGTGCTCCTCGCTCCACTCGAGACGAGGGCGCACGTGCCGCCCGAACGCCGCGGATTCCGGTGGATCGCCCGCAACCCGCTGCGTCGGGTCGGCCTCACGGGAGGCAGTGGCCACAGGCCGCCCGTCGAAACGCCCCACTACAGCGAGATTCCACGATGGGGCCTGAAGGACGCTCCTCCTCCGGAGCCATCGAAGAATGCGGATCGGTCCGAGCAGTTCGCCGACCTCGCGGGTTACATGCTCGTGCTCACCGCGATCGTCTACGCAGCGGCGGCGCTGGCCGAGGTCGGCCGCTACGTGATCCTTCTCGTCAACCGGTCGCGTCTGATCGACCCGGTAGTCCTCGCCGTATCCGACACCAGCGTGTTCGTCCTCCAGGCGGCCGGCATGTTGATCGCGTTGCTCGCGGCCGTCTGTTCGGTGTTCTGGTTATTGCGCGAACGCCGCCGCACCTTCGAGCGATCCCGAACCGTCGATCCGCGTCGTCCTGTGGATATCGCGCTCGGCTGCGCAGTTCCCGGCCTCAACCTGGTGATGCCGGGCATCTTCCTTCTCGAACTGGTCCGTCGCGACCCACGCGCTGTTCTGCTCATCCGGATTTGGTGGGTTACCTGGGCGTTCGGGGCCGCACTCGTCTGCCTCAACTGGTTGTGGGGCACACGATCCGGCCTGCAGGCAATGGCGGACGGAGTCGCGCTGTCCGCGTTCACGACAGCAGTTGCCTCCGGAACCGCCATCCTCACCCTCATGGTGCTCCGCCGCCTCGAGAACCGAACCCTGACAGGACGAGCCGGCAACCCGACGCGCTGGGTGCTGGCGTCGTGACGCAGTTCCGGCGTGCCCCGCTCGTGGTCGCGCATCGGGGCGCGTCCGCGGCCCTTCCGGAACACACACTCGCCGCCTACGAACTCGCCCTCCAGGAGGGTGCGGACGGACTCGAATGCGACGTTCGGCTCACCCGCGACGGGCACCTGGTCTGCGTGCACGACCGCACCATCGACCGAACGTCGAACGGCACAGGAATCGTCAGTGACATGTCGCTCGCCGAACTGCGCGAGTTCAACTTCGGGACCGAAGAATCACCAGCGGGCATTCTCACTCTCGGTGAGCTCATCACCCTCACCTTGGACTGGCAGTCGAGGCCGGTGAAACTGTTCGTCGAAACGAAGCATCCGGTGCGCTTCGGCAGCCTCGTCGAAAGCAAGGTGCTCGCAGAGCTGCACCGCTTCGGGATCGCCTCGCCGCCGTCCGCCGATTACGCGCGGGCCGCGGTGATGTCCTTCTCCGCGGCCGCAGTGTGGCGGATTCGGCGCTCGGCGCCGATGCTGCCCACCGTGCTCCTGGGCGAATCGGCGCGCTATCTGGGCGGCGGTGCCGCCACCACCGTCGGCGCAACGGCGGTGGGTCCGTCGGTGCAGACCCTGCGTGAACACCCCGACACTGCGGACAAGGCCGCCGCTGCCGGACGTGCAACCTACTGCTGGACAGTGGACGAACCCGCCGACATCGATCTGTGCCGCCGACTGGGCGTCGCCTGGGTCGCCACCAACCATCCCGGACGCACCAAGAATCGGTTGGGTATCTGACCCGGCGCCGTCCGACGTGTAGGTTTTGGCTTCGTGGGTAAGAAGAGCAAGAGAAACAGTGGTCCGAAGCCGGGTGGCGCACGCGCAGAGAAGCTGGCGCAGCGCCGAGCAGAGCGAGAGAGCGCCGACGCGGTCGTGACGCGCCCGTTCGCAGGGGTTGCCGCGGAGTGTGATCTGGTCGCGCTGCGGGAGTTCGTGCCGTCCGCCACCGCACCCCTGCCCGTGCAGGGCGCCGATCGTGAGGTCACGCTGGCCACGGTGCTTCCGGGTGCGGTCGCTGCGCTGTCCCGCGAGAACGGTGACGCCACCGAATCGTTCGTCGGTGTGCAGGTCCAGAACTTTTCGGAGGACCTCGGGGCCGATCTGGCAGCCTCCGTGGAATGGGTGAAGTCCGCGGCCGTCGGTGATTCGCTGTCTGCCGCGAACCCGACGTCGGACACTCCGGCGCTGACGAGTGTGATCGCCGCCGACGCGCAGCTCGACATCACGGTTCATCAGAATTTCGACTGGTGGATCCCCGAGGGTATGGAGCCGGCGCCGGAGGTTGCGGCCACCGTGCAGCAGGCGAACGCGGCGATCATGCCGTCGGCGCGGCTGAACGCGGACGGTGTCGTGGCGGCCTGGTGGGTGGATGCCGGCGAGAAGGCACACATTCGGTGGGTGCGTCCCGAGAGCGAGGACGACCTGATGTTGGCGTTGGCGCGTGTTCACGCGGCCGGCAACCTTCATCTGGGTGAGAATTCACGCTTCGCCGGCTCGTTCCGTACACACGGACTGCTCGTGCCCGTGTTCGATCTCGATCCCGAGATGCACGCCGACGAGTGGGCCCCGGCCACCGTGGAACTGGGTAACCGGTTGGCCGAGGCCCTTGCCGTCGATGCGCCGCTGACCACCGAGGAGCGTCGCGCCCGCGACGGTCTGCGCGGGCGTCAGATCACGCTGCGATAGCTCGTCAGATGGTGCCACCGGCTGCGCTCGGCGCGCCGGTGGCATCGCCTGCCGTGCTCATTTCGCGGGCGACGAACTCTTCGAGATCGAACAGGTTGCTGCCCGCGCGGTCGGCGATGTTGAGCAGCGTGTTCATGCTGGAGACCTCTTCGACCTGTTCCTTGAGGAACCACTGCATGAACTGCTCGCCGAGGTAGTCGCCTTCCTCACGGGCGGTGCTCGCGAGCGCAACGATCTGCTCGGTGACCGTCTTCTCCTGGGTCAGTGCCAGTTCGATCGGCTCACGCGGGTTGTCGAAGTGTGACTTCGCCTTGTCGACGCCGTTGAGTTCGACCTCCATGTCGCGGTCGAGGAAGTACTGGACGATCATCATCGCGTGGTTACGCTCTTCGATCGCCTGCTCGTAGAAATGCTTCGCCAATTGTGGAAGATCTGCATTGTCGAAATACACGGCAGTTGCAATGTATTGGTGTGACGCATTGAATTCGTTACGAATTTGATCGTGCAGCAAAGCGTGGAACTTGGTGAGGTGCGTATCGGCGGTCATGTGGACCAAGATAGTGCTGGTCAGAGCGCTTGTCATCCAAGCTCTGCCTAATTATGGCAAGCGTTCCCAAAGTAAAGTTCGCCTAATCTTCACCGATTCCTGGAATGTATTTCCGAGGGTGGAAGGTTAGGCGAACTTTAGTTTGAGATCTTTTATGAAAGAAAACTCAGCCGCCTTCGCCGGCCACTGCGGGCTCGGTGGCATCCGGGCCGGGCGTGCCCGTCCATTCGCGGGCGACGAAGTCCTCGATGTTGAACAGGTTGTCGCCTGCCCTGTCGACGATGGTCAGCAGTGTGTTCATCTGCGACACCTCTTCGACCTGTTCCTTGAGGAACCACTGGATGAACTGTTCGCCCAGGTAATCGCCGGTATCGCGGGCGGTATGTGCCAGACGGGTGATCTGCTCGGTGACCTCCTTCTCCTGGCGGAGGGCGAGCTCGACCGGCTCACGGACCGAGGAGAACTCGGTGATCACGTCCGCGATCCCCGGGATATTGACGTCGACGTCGTTGTCGATGAGGTAGCGCACCATCATCATCGCGTGGCGACGTTCCTCGGTGGCCTGCTCGTAGAAGCGCCCCGCCAGCCGTGGCAGATCGTTGGCATCGAAGAAGACGGCCACCGCCACGTACTGCTGGGACGCTGCGAACTCGTTCTTTATCTGGTCGAGTAGCAGCCGATCGAACTCGCTGGGGCTCTTCGCGGTTTTCGAGTTCGTTGCAGCGTTCATGCCCTCGAGGTTACCGGCAGGGGCCCTGGATCAGGGAGGGGTGGTGAGGAGCTCCGGAGGAATCGGTCGGTCGTCCGCCAGCGCTTGGAAGAACTCGCTCGCACGGTCGTGATCCCACAGGAGGACGTTCCCGGAGCCGTATACGTTCTCGAAGCCCCCGATCGGGATCGAGGTGGTGGTCATGCCGCCGCGCATCGCCCACGCCAGGCGCCCGAGGTGCCAGATGTGGTCACCGTTGTCGACCGCGAGGCTGTCGACCGCATCGGAGGCGAGCGGAAACAACCGGAACGGGTTCAGCCAGGTGGTGGGGCTGGTCGCCTTCGCCAGCAGCGCCGACATGAACTTGCGCTGGTTGTTCATGCGGTCGAGGTCGGCGAGTGCCGTGGCACGGCTACGCACGAACCCGAGCGCTTGGGTGCCGGAGAGTTCCTGGCAGCCCGGCGGGAGGTCGATACCGGCGAGCGGGTCGACCATCGGCTGTTCGAGGCACACATCCACACCGCCGATGGAATCCACGATGCCCGCGAATCCGCCGAAACCGATCTCCGCATAGTGGTCGATGTGCAGGCCGGTGGCCACTTCGACCGTTTGTGTCAGCAGTTGGGGACCGCCGAACGCGAACGAGGCGTTGATCTTGTCCTTGCCGTAGCCGGGAATCGAGACGTACGAGTCGCGGGGGATGCTGACCATCGTCGGCTCCCCGCTGCCCGAGATGTGGACGAGGATGATCGTGTCCGTCCGGTCCGGCCCGGTGTTGCCACCGGTGGCCAGCTGGGATTCCTGCTCGGGCGTCAATCCGGTGCGGCTGTCCGAACCCACGAGCAGCCAGTTGGTGCCGGGAGTGTCTCCGACACGGGCTTCGTAATCGGCGATGGCGTCGATCCGATTGAGCGAACTGTCCAGGTAGAACGTCGTGCCCACCAGGGCCAGCACGAGCGCCAGGAACAGCAGACCGACCCCGCGGCCCCAGTGACGCTTGCGCCGAGGCTTGGGCGGACGCTGCGGTTCCGGTACCCGCCTCGGAGGGTGGCGAGGGGGCGCCGGCGGGGGAACAGATCGCCCGCGTCGCGGATCATGCCGATACGGCTGGTCCTCGCGATACGGCTGGGGGATCTGGGTCGGAGCGTGCCCCTGGGGCGCAGGGCCAGGTGCTGGGTTTCTGGGCGCGGGGGCTGGGTAGCCGCGCGGAGGTCCCGCAGGTGGTGCATTCCTGGGAACCTGTGACCAGGCCTGGTTCGGCGGGGGTGGCGCGTTGCGGCGTGGTGTGTTCGGGGGGCTTCTGCGAATGACCTGCGGGTCTTCCTGCCGGCGCGGCGGCCCAGGCGGTGGGTTCTGCGCGCGCTGTCCGCCCGGTGGGCCCTGTGGGCGCCGTGGCCGCGGAGGAGGAGGGTTGCCGGTCACCCCACGACTTTACTGTCCGGCCGCATTTACGGGATCCAGCCGACACGCCCCTTCAGTACTGCGTACCCGACGAACGAGACTGCATCGATCAGCCAGTGCGCGATCACCAACGGCCACAATCGGCCTGTCTTCTGCCAGTACCGACCGAACACGAGACCCATCACGACGTTGCCGATGCCGCCACCGAAACCTTGATACAGGTGGTAACTGCCGCGCAGGAGGGCCGATGCCAGCAGGGACGAGTTCTCGCTCCACCCCAATCGGCGCAGGCGGGTGATCAGATAGGCGACGACGAGGATTTCCTCTGCTCCCGAGTTCGCCGCCGCCCACAGCAGCAGGGCGGGAAGGCGCCACCAGTGCTCTTCGATGGTGCTGGGTGCGACTGTGAGGTTGGCACCGACGGCGTGCGCGATCAGGTACAGGCCCAGCCCTGGGATACCGATGAGTGCGGCCAGGCCGATGCCGTGGGTGGTGTCGGGACGGCCGGTCGGACGTCCGAACCCGATGGCCTTCGGGCCCACCCCGCTGCGCCACAACAGGTAGAGCCCCAGCGCACCCCACGCCGTCAGTCGGAGAACGCCGAGCAGCTGCCTGGCGACGTCGATGAGCTGATTTTCCGCGCGCGAGGTGTTGAGCGCGACAGCCTGATCTGCGAGACCACCGGGCGTGGCCAGCGACTCAGCCAGCGACAGCACGCTGGACAACGCACTGAGTCCGAAGGTGACCAGCAGGACGATCGTGATCTCGATGTACACACCCCGACGCTCGTGTGGGCTCAGGGGCGGTTCCCCGGATTGCGGTGAGGACGGTCTGAGCCAGGAGCCGAGGGTCGCTCGGAAATTCTCTGGGCGTGGGAAGGTCACAGGGCGACGGTAGCCGCCGCCGGGCCGATCAGCCGCGTGCGTGCAGTCCGTTGACGAAAGGGCAGCCGACCAGGAGGCGGATTGCGCGGCTCAGTGCGGTGGCGTCGTCGACCGGCTCGGCGAACGGCAGCCGGATATCGCGGTCGCCGTCCACGGTTTCGGCGCGCAGGTTCAGTCCGTAGCGGTCGAGTGCCAGTGGGCGGACCCGTCCGCTACGCATCTGCGGCGGGAGCTTACGAGCGAGCATGTCGATGAGGTCGCGATGATCGTCGTCGAGATGCTGCAGCCAGGCGCCTTCCATCTCCCAGAACGGGTCTGCGGTCGCATCGAGCAGCTGATCGAGCCGGACGGGTTCGGCGCCGCTGGAATCGGCGACCACCGCTGACTCGAGGCGTAGTCGCAGCAGCACCGTGGTGTGGCCGATGTCGAGCAGTTCCGGGTGTGGGAATTCGGCTGCCACTTCGTCGGCGAGTTGACGTGAATGTTCGTCGCACAGGGCGTGCAGAGTGCCGCGCAGCCACACGAGCGAGCGGACGGGCTCGCGCAGGGACAGTGGCGACTGGTCCGTCAACTCGAGAACAGCCGGAAGACCGCTACCGCCGGCGAGCCAGACGAGCGTTGCCGCAGCCGAGTCGGCGGGGACGGCGACGACGGCATCGCCGTCCGACAGCAGATGGTGCACGGTCGTGGCGGTGGGCTCGCTGCCCTCGATGGCGAGCACGGACTCTTGCGTGCGAGCGCACGAGCTACGAATGCGCTCGGCGGTGGACGGTCCGGCTGGTGTCCTGGTGGCCATCGTGCCTCCTGCTGTGTGGTCGATAACGGAGCTCGAGATGAGGTAAGGCTAACTTAATGTGATGTGGCGGGCGTCGCAAGCCCCCGGACGAACTACGGTGGACGAGTGTCGATCGATCTCACCCTCGGAATCCCGCGCCCGCGTGGGCCGGAATCGTTGCTGTCCAGGCTCCTGAGCCCCGTGATCACGCAGGCGCAGTCGGTGGCTTCGGCACGTGATTCCGAGGTATCGGGACCGCCGGTCGTCCCGGCATCCGCCTTGATCGGAGACGGCGGCTCGGACCTCGGACCCATCGTCGTCGGGCTCGACATAGACCCGGCGGAACTTCGGAGCTCGTCCCAGGCTCGGTACGAAGCGGTGCGGTATCGGCTCGAATGCCCCGTGAGCAGCCTCGACGAGGCCATCGCCTTGCGCATGCCGTCGCCGCTCGTCGTGTATCCGGTGATCGACTACCCGGTCGACGCAGACACCGGAATCACGCTTGCCGACGCCGCCGGTGTCCTGGCGAACGCCGGGAAGATCCCCGGCCTGTCCGCCGGTCACCCGAACGCTGCGGTTGCGGACTTTCTCGCAGTCCTCGTCCATACCGACGTCGGATTCGTCGCACAGGCCGACACCGCAGAAGAAGTACTGGCCGTGCTGGCCGGCACGGTCGCCGCACTGCGGGGCGACGACGTCCGCGGAGCGCTGGCAGAGCCCGACCCCGGCCCGCTGACCACGTTGATTCCCGAAGCTGCCGCCGCCGTCCGTGAAGTGCTACTCGGCATCGAGGTTCCGGACGTCGAGTCCATGGCAGCGGGGCTCGCCGCATGGGGCCTGCGGTAAGCGCCCCGAAACTTCACCCCCAATCTGCCGGGCCTTTTCCGGCCGATGCGTAACCTCGTAACCGTGCCTCGTATCGCGTACTTCGGACCCTCTGGAACCTTCACCGAAATGGCCCTCGCCAAGTTCGAGTCGGAAGGCGCCTTCGACGAGCCGGTGGAGCGCATTCCGGCCGCGAATCCACCCGCCACACTCGCCAAGGTTCGGGACGGTTCCGTGGACGGCGCCGTCGTTCCGATCGAGAGTTCGGTCGAAGGAGGTGTGACGCCCACCCTCGATTCGTTGGGTGCAGGGGAGCGGTTGCAGATCGTCGCCGAAACGGAACTCGAGATCGCATTCTCGATCCTGGCTCGGCCCGGCACCACGCTCGCGGACGTTCGCACCATCCGCGGCTACCCGCACGCCTCGGGCCAGGTGCGCGAATGGTTGGCCAACAATCTGCCCGACGCCGAGGTACAGCCCGCATCGTCCAATGCCGGCGCGGCGGAGGACGTTGCCGCAGGCATTGCGGATGCCGCCGTGTCCACCGCCCTTGCCGGCACGCGACTCGGACTCGACGAACTTGCCTCCCAGGTTGCCGATTTCGACAGCGCCCGCACACGATTCGTGCTCGTAACGCGGCCCACCACCCCGCCCGCGCGAACCGGCAACGACCGCACTGCCGCCGTGCTGCTCCCGAACAACGAACCGGGATCGTTGGTGCGTGTGTTGTCCGAGTTCGCCAGCCGCGGAATCGACCTGACCCGCATCGAATCCCGGCCGTTACGTACCGAGATGGGCACGTACCGATTCTTCGTGGACTGCATCGGTCACATCGACGATTCCCTTGTCGCGGAGGCATTCCGGGCCGTGCATCGCACCTCGGATGTACTGTTCCTCGGTTCGTGGCCCGCAGCCAACCCGAGTGGGCCGCCACCGCCGTCCGACGACGAAGCGGCAGAGTGGATCGAGCGGATACGCAGGGGGGAGTGGGCGTCGTGAGTGGCAGACTGATCCTGGTCAGGCACGGCCAGACCGAGGCGAATGTTGCGAAGCGATTGGATACGCGGTTGCCCGGGGCGAAGCTCACCGCTGCGGGTTTGTCGCAGGCAGAAGCATTCGGACGAGGTCTCGTCGGACGCGGCCTGCCGGCCGCGTTGGTGTCGTCGCAGGCGCTGCGCGCTCGGCAGACGGCAAGCTTCGTCGAGGTGGCGTCGGGAATGACGGCAGACGTGCGGACAGGATTGCACGAAGTACAAGCCGGTGATCTCGAAGACCGCAGTGACCGAGAGTCGCACGAGCTGTTCATGAAGACATTCCACCAGTGGCACACAGGCGATCTCGGTGCTCGTGTGCCCGGCGGGGAGTCGGCCTTCGACGTGCTCGACCGGTACGTTCCGGTCGTGAACGCGCTGCGCGAGGAGTACCTGGACGATCCCGCTGTCGGCGGCGATGTCGTGGTTGTGAGTCACGGCGCCGCGATTCGGCTCGTCGGCGCGCAGCTGGCCGGCGTTCCAGGCCTGTTCGCCGCCAACAATCACCTGTCGAACACGCAGACCGTCGAACTGGTACCGACACCGGACGGCTGGGAATGCGTGCGGTGGGGCGCCATCGAGCCGCCCTTCGCGCACACCGTGATTCCGGGTCCCGACGACCCGATGGGCTGAGTTACTGTTCCAGGCGGTCTGCCAGCGCCTCGAGAGCCTGGCGGAGGCGCTGAGGTGATCCGGGGCTGAGCGACGACCAGGCCACCCCGTGCGCCGACACACTCGAGGTGCCGACGATGCGCCCAAAGTCGGTGTCGAAGACCGTCACGGGACCGCCGACGGGATCGTATTGACCGTCGCCGTAAGCGATTCCGACGATCTCCGCGTAGGTGTCACATCCGTAGACCGCCCGACCGAGTGGTCCGGCATCAGCAGTCGGCACGCCCAGCCTTGTCAGTTTGTCCGCCAGGTTGGCCCCGTCCATGGCGTCGTCGAATGCGGCGCTCAGGTCGGCGGTCGGGGCGTTGACGTTCTGGAACTTCGCGGCCTGTGCGGTACCGAGTGCGCGGACGATCGGGGCGAACAAGTCTGCCCCGCACTCCTGTACGACGAAGGTCTCACCGGCACGCATCACCGATATGGAGAGGTCCCGGGTGTGGGACACGCACATGCGGGAGACGTCGCCGGCCACATGCCAGCGCAGCGCGATCTCCCAGGTGGGGCGCGCCACGACACGGAGCCAGTCGGTCAGATTCTGGTCGACTGTGTCGTGGTGGAGAAGATCCCGTTCGGTCAGCGTCTCGGCGGCCTGCCGAAAAGCCGCGTCCCGGTCGTCGGCAGTCTCGTGGCGGGGGTTGGCATCGAGCACCACCGGGAGCACGTCGAGGGAGAGCTTGTCGACGAGAAAGTCCATCTCGTCGACGCTCAGAGTGACGGGCTCGAGGGTGGTGGTGCTCGTGCCGAGCGTGGCGCCGAGGTCGATCAACGCTGCCCCTGCTGCGGGTCCGCGCCGATGACAGAGGGAATCACGGTGCGCCCGTCCGAGAAGTGCTCGAAGTTCTTGAGGTACTCGGGGGTGTCGTGCTCGTCGTCGTTCGAGTTACCGGCTGCCGCCGCCCCACGTCCACCCATCACCGGGCCGTGTCCGGCCGACCCGCGAGCACCTGCAGTGGCCTCGGGCGCGCCACCGATGCCTGCCGGGGACGTGCCTGCGGGCGCGCCACCCACGCGGCCGGCGCCTCCGTCGGCCTTGCCCCAGCCCTCGGGCAGGCCCGCGCCGCCGGCGCCGATCACGCCGCCGACACCGGCAGCAGGCATACGTGCCGACGCAGCCGACGTGGATGCGTTGGCGCCACCCGATGCGCCGCTGCTGAAGATCGGTGCGCCGCCCACGGGAGAACCGAAACTGCTTGCGCTGCTGGTGGTTGCACTGAGCGCCGCGCTACCGATGTTGCTCGCGGCAGAGGTCGCGGTGGAGACGGTGGTGGTTGCGATGCTGCCGGCCTGGGAGGCCGCGGTGGTCACGGCGGGGTTCTGTCCCAGAGCCATGGCCGCGGCGGTAACCGCCTTGACCGGGTTGTCCGTGAAATCGCTGACCTCGTCGAAGCTTTCGGCCGAATTGCCGTCGGGCGACGTCACGATGCGCGGAGGCTGACGGAAGGTGCGCTGGATGGCGAGGATGTTGGTGGCGGCCTCGTAGCCTTCCATCACCAATCCGGCCCGAATGTCCATTGCGCGGTCGGCGGCTTCCGCTGCGGCAGCGGTGCCGTTCAGTGCGCCACCCGTGCTGTAGGCGGTTGCCTTTGCAGTCTTGACGGCGACGATCTCGGGCAGGCTCGGCATGACCAGCCGCGCCGTTGTGTAGGCGCCTGCCTCGGCGGCCGCCTTCAAGGCCGTGTCGGCCGCGAGCTCGGTGCATTCCGCTGCCCACAGTGCGAACGGAGTGATCTTCGCGATCGCCGCGGCGGAGGTGACGCCCTGCCAGCCCGCGCCGAGTTCCGCGATCACACGAGCGAGTGTCACGTCCATGTCGACGAAGGCTGCGGACACTGCAGTCCACGCGCCGGTGGCGACGCTCAGCGGCACCGGGCCGGCGCCGGCATTCAGTGTTGTCGAGTTCACGGTGGCGCCGCGCGGCAACCAGATGACGCCTGTCAGTCCCAAAGTCATTGCTTGTCTCCCCTGATGGTCCTGGTGTGGAAGGTCCTGGTGCAGCCGAACTACATGATCACGTCGAGCGCAGCGCCACCGGCGAGATCCTGGGCGACGTACGCCGCGGCCTGCTGACGCAGGGTGGCGGCGGTGGCGTGCAGTTCTGCGATCCCCTGGGAGATGGCAGGCATGAACGTGTTGGTGACGGTGTTGAAGTAGCGGGCGGCGTGCAGGGAGACTTCTTCCGTTCCGGAAGGGATCACCTGAATTGCGGCCGAATTGGCCGTGACAGCAGCCTGCATACGGCCGGCGAGCATATCCAGCTCGGTGGCCGCGAGGAGGAGAGCTTCAGGATTGACGTTGAGGGCTGGCACTGCGTCGAACTCCTTCTACCTGGTCATGGAAGGCCACCTGGTGATGAAGGCAGGCCCCCGGACGAACTTCCGTTGTGAACACGTCCGTGTTGTTGGACGCTGCGACGTGCTCAATGGTTCCCCCCGTGCCCGAATGATCTTCGAGCGTTCGTTCATCCCCAGCCGAGCTCGTGCAGACGATCTTCTTCTATCCCGAAGTAGTGCGCAACCTCGTGTATGACGGTCACGGCCACCTCGTGCACCACTTCGCTCTCTGAACTGCACATATCGAGCAAAGCGTCGCGATACACCGTAATGGTATCGGGTAGCGATCCACCGTAATGACTGTCCCGTTCCGTCAACGCGATGCCGTGATACAGCCCCAGCAGGTCCGGATCCTCGTCGTTTCGGTCGTCGACGAGGATCACGACGTTGTCCAAGGCAGCAGTGAGCTGCGGCGGAATCTGATCGAGCGCGTCACCGACCAGTTCGTCGAAACGCTCGGACGACATCTGTACCGGCACATCAGTTCCCGAGCGGAGGAGGCGCGGCGCCCGGGAGTGGCACCGGCAACGAACGGCCTTCGGGCACCGGCGGCGGCGGAACGGGTGGGGCACCGTTGATGAGGATGTCGCCCTTGGCTGTGCCGGCGATGGCCGCGAAGCCGCCGGCGTCGATTTCCTTGCCCACCGAGCAGTTGATCTTGCGGCTTCCCGCGAGCCAGCTCGCGAGATCGAGGTTGTCCCAGAACAACGTGAGAGTCTTGTCGCGCAGTGCGTCTGCCGAGCCGAGGTACTCGTTGGCCGACTGAGTGCAGACCCCTTCGAGGTACTCGTCCTGATCGGCCACCGACGGCAAGGGGCCCGGGAACTGGCCGCTCAGGTCGACGGCGGCGATCACTTCGAACGCGTGCGGCTGTGCGCAGTCGACAGGATCGGAGGGCACGTTCTGGTTGATGCCGATGCACGTGCCGGAGGCCCATACATTCGACTGGTCCTGCCCGGCGACATGCCCGGAGAAGGGGAGCAGCGTGCCCGTGGTGCTGGAAAGTTGGATGCCGCAACGGAGCCCACGGTCACCGTCGAGCCATGCGGACTCGCTGGGGAACATCAGACCGACGCTGAATCTGCCCTGCGGATCGAACTTCGCCCCCAGGTACGAATTGACCGCGGAGATGCAGTGCTCGTCACGGAGCTCGGCGAAACGCAGCGCGCCCGGGTACCGAGCGCCGGGCCCGAATTCTGCGCCCGGATACAGACTCAGGTCGAGTGGTGCCGCCACCTCGAACCGGTGCTCCTGCTCGCAGTCGACCCGCGCCACGTCCTGGCGGTCTTCCTCGGGGTCGTCGGACGGGGTCCAGTCGAGGCAGTCGCCGGCGGAGGTGGCAGCGAACTCTCCCGTGTCGGCCGAATGCGACTGACCCAGGGCGGTGTGGTGCGTGGGCAGATTGTCGCTGCGATTGAATCCACCCGAGATCGCGAACGTCGCAATCGCAGCGACGACCGCGCCGACACCCACCGCGGCGAGGGCTCGACGAGTCTTCGACGCCGACACCTTCGGGGTCGGCACCGGGCGCCGTTTCTGCTTACGCCGTTTACTCGGCTCCGGCTGCGTGGGGGTCTGCTCTTCGGACATCGCCGTCCATCATGCCTGCTCCTGCCGAGGGTGGGTGAACAACTCCCTCGAATCGTCGGACCGCACGCGTACTTTGTCGGGTATGAGCGAAGGCGCAAGCATGAACGACGTGCCCGTCGATCCCGAAGTGCAGGCACTTGCCGGCCGGGTGTTCGATGCCGCGCGAGCCGGCGACGCGGCCACGTTGGCTACCTATGTAGACGCAGGCGTGCACGTCAATCTGACCAACGAGAACGGTGACACCCTGGTGATGCTGGCCTCCTATCACGGCCACCCGCAGGCAGTGCAGGTGTTGATCGATCGTGGGGCGGACGTCGACCGGCTCAACGACAAGGGGCAGTCGCCGCTGGCAGGAGCCCTGTTCAAAGGCGAGGACGACGTGGTGCGGGCTCTCGTCGCCGGAGGTGCCTCCGCCACGATCGGTCAGCCCACCGCAGTGGATGCAGCCCGGATGTTCGGGCGGGAAGATCTGCTCGAGCTGCTCGAACCGAAACCGGAGTAACCGCCGCTCACGCGCCCGGTAGGGTTCGGAGTCGTGATTGACCTGAAATTCCTCCGTGAGAACCCCGACGTCGTTCGGCAGTCGCAGCGCACCCGAGGCGAGGACCCGTCTCTCGTCGACGCTCTGCTCGAGGCGGACGCCTCCCGCCGTGCAGCGGTCCTGAACGGGGACACCCTGCGCGCCGAGCAGAAGGCCTTCGGCAAGAAGGTCGGCCAGGCGTCTCCGGAGGAGCGTCCGGCCCTTCTGGAAGGCTCGAAGGAGCTCGCGGCGAAGGTCAAGGAAGCCGAGGTGGCGCAGAACGAGGCCCAGGCCGCACTCGACACCGCGCACCGGGCGATTTCGAACATCGTGCAGGACGGCGCCCCGGCGGGTGGGGAAGACGACTTCATCACCCTCGAGACGGTCGGCGACCTGCCCGAATTCGACTTCGAACCCAAGGACCACCTCGAGCTGGGTGAATCACTGAACCTGCTCGACATGGAGCGCGGAGCCAAGGTGTCCGGCTCGCGGTTCTACTTCCTCACCGGCTTCGGTGCGATGCTGCAGCTCGGCATGCTGCAACTGGCGGCGCAGAAGGCGATGGCCAACGGGTTCACCATGATGATTCCGCCGGTGCTCGTGCGCCCCGAGATCATGGCGGGAACCGGCTTCCTCGGGGCCCACTCCGACGAGATCTACCACCTCGAAGACGACGACCTGTACCTCGTCGGCACGTCCGAGGTGCCGCTCGCCGGCTATCACTCCGGCGAGATCCTCGACCTGTCCGATGGCCCCAAGCGGTACGCCGGCTGGTCGTCGTGCTTCCGCCGCGAGGCGGGCAGCTACGGCAAGGACACCCGCGGCATCATCCGGGTGCACCAGTTCGACAAGGTCGAGATGTTCACCTACTGCAAGCCTGAAGACGCCGACGCAGAACATCAGCGCCTGCTGAGCTGGGAACGCGACATGCTCGCGGCCATCGAGGTGCCCTACCGCGTCATCGACGTGGCCGGTGGCGACCTGGGCTCGTCGGCGGCCCGCAAATTCGACTGCGAGGCGTGGGTGCCCACCCAGCAGGCGTACCGGGAGCTGACGTCGACGTCGAACTGCACCACGTTCCAGGCACGCCGCCTGGGAGTGCGGTACCGGGACGAGAACGGCAAGCCGCAGACCGCCGCCACGCTCAACGGAACCCTCGCCACCACCCGCTGGCTCGTCGCGATCCTCGAGAACCATCAGCAGGCCGACGGGTCCGTCCGCGTGCCGGAGGCTCTCGTTCCGTTCGTGGGCAAGGACGTCCTGCGCCCCTAGTGAGCCGGGAGGCGGGTTGAATGAGCGAACGTCAGGGGCTCGATCTGACCCGACTGCGGACCTTCCTGTCCGAGTCGGAGGTTCCACTCGACGGTGAGTTGCGGGCGGAGCTGATCTCCGGCGGCAAGTCCAACCTGACCTACGCCGTCTTCGACGACTCATCGCGGTGGGTGCTGCGAAGGCCGCCCACCGCAGGGCTCACCCCTTCGGCGCACGATGTGGCGCGCGAGTTCCGCATCACCTCGGCGCTGCAGGGCACCGGCGTTCCGGTGGCCGCCACCGTGGTGCTGTGTGAGGACGAACGCGTCATGGGCGCGCCGTTCACCCTTGTGGAACACGTGAATGGCCAGGTCGTTCGGACCAAGTCGGATCTCGAGGCGCTCTCCGCCGACGACATCGAATCGTGCACCGACGAACTGGTCCGCGTGCTCGGTGCGTTGCACAACGTCGACTATGCGGCCGTCGGGCTCGGGGAGTTCGGCCGCCCCGACGGGTATGTGGCCCGGCAAGTGAAGTTGTGGGCGAGTCAGTGGGAGCGCGTGAAGACGGAGGATTCCGCGGACGTCGACCGTTTGCATGCAGCGCTCGCCGAGTCGATTCCCGCACAGTCGGAGTCGACGATCGTGCACGGCGACTTTCGCATCGACAACACCATCCTCGCGCCCGACGATGTGAGCACTGTTGCTGCGGTCGTGGACTGGGAACTTTCGACGCTGGGAGACCCGCTCGCCGACGTCGCCCTCATGTGCGTCTACCGGCATCCGGCTCTCGACTTGGTGCTCGGAGAGCCGGCCGCTTGGACGAGCTCACGCCTGCCATCGGTAGACGATCTTGCGCAGCGCTACACCGTGGCGTCGGGACGGGAACTGGTCCATTGGAACTTCTACATGGCGCTTGCGTACTTCAAGATCGCCGTCATCGCGCAGGGCATCCACCACCGCTATCTGGCCGGTGCCACCGTCGGTGACGGGTTCGATCGGGCAGGCGAGTCGGTGCCCGACTTCATCGCCGCCGGCCTGCGCGCTTTGAAGAAGTAGCCATCTGAATCGGATTTGGTCAGGCTACCCTTGCAAACTGAAGCAAATGATGTAACCCTTACCTAATCAATTGGTTCGCAAGGGAGCTCCACATGTTCGTCTGTATCTGCAAGGCCGTCACCGAGGAAGAGGTGCACCAGCACTTCGACGATGGCGCAGACAATGCAGACGCGGTAGGCGAACGGTGCGGAGCCGGATTGGGATGTGGTACCTGCGTCGAGCGCTTGAACGAGATCTTGTGCTCTCGTTCACTCGGCAGCCGAACAGCTGCCTGACAACCTTTTCTCGAACCCCTGCGGGTTCGAGACAGCCGCTGATACGGTCGTTTTAGTTCCGGCGACCGGAGGTTGTAATGCGTGGCGACGAAGAAGTGATCGCACTACTCAACGAACAACTGACCAGTGAACTAACCGCGATCAACCAGTACTTTCTGCATTCGAAGATGCAGGCCAACTGGGGGTTCACCAAATTGGCCGCGAAGACCCGCGAGGAATCCATCGAGGAGATGATTCACGCGGAAAAGCTCACCGACCGAATCCTGCTTCTCGAAGGTCTGCCAAATTACCAGCGGCTACTGCCGTTGCGCGTAGGCCAGGATCTCCGCGAACAGTTTCACTCCGACCTCGCTATCGAGGTGGAGGTCGTGGAAAGGCTGCGCCCCGGCGTGCAGATGGTCCGCGCCAAGGGCGATGCCACGTCGGCGAGTCTGCTCGAGCAGATTCTCAGCGAGGAAGAAGACCACGTCGACTACCTCGAAACGCAGATCGAACTCATGGACAAGATGGGCGACCAGCTCTACATGGCGCAGCTCGTCGATCAGCCTCCCACTGCCGGCTAGCTACGATCTGCCCATATGGGCGACTTTTCGTTGACGGCACTCGAACTGCGGGAAGTGGCTGCCTTCGCGCTCGCTTCCGCAGCGGAGGTCTTACCGCTGTACGAGTCGGTCTGCCCGGAGGACGAACGCCCGCGGCGCGCGACCGAGGCAGCCCAAGAGTTCGTCGGGGGCGCGCCGCGCTCGAAGCTCCAGCGCACGGCAGCACCGGCCGCACATCGGGCGGCGAAGGACGCCCCATCGGCAGTGGCGTTTCACGCTGCCATGGCCGCCGGTGACGCAGCCGCCTCCGCCTACCTGCACCCGCTCGCCGACCCCGCCCAGGTCGGTCACATCCTGCGCGCATCTGCGCACGCCGCACGAGCCGCAGAACTTGCTCGACCGGACTTTCCACACGCCGTCGACGCTTCCCTCGACGACGCGATCAGGCGCGCCACGCCCACACTCGTATCGGTTCTGAGTCGTTACCCCGCTACGGAGATCTCGCAGGGCTCGAACCGGATCGCGCAGCTCGTGCATCAACTCGATACAGCGCTCCGAGACCCAGAGTTTCGGGGCTCGAGATGATTCTCCCCAAGGTTCGCGACCCTCGCCTCGTCACGATCAGGCACGGCGGATCTCTGACCGACGCCGACCATCACGCACTTGCCCTGTGGGCGGCTGCCTGCGCCGAACACGTCCTTCCCCTGTTCGAGGACGCTCGGCCGGTCGATCCGCGACCGCGTGAAGCGATCGAGGCGGCACGCGCGTGGGTGCGCGGTGAGGCCGCGATGATGGCCACGCGCGCACTCGGTGGCCATGCGATGGGTGCGGCTCGCCCCCTGAAAGGGGCACCGCGTTTCGCCGCATACTCCGCCGGTCAGGCCGCCTGCGTCGCTCACGTTCCCGAGCACGATCTGGGCGCAGCCGCCTACGCCATCAAAGCCGTGCGCGCCGCCGCCGAGACCGGTGACGAACTCCGGGCGGGCCGAACCGAACGCGACTGGCAGCGTGACCAGCTTCCGGAGCACCTTCGTGATCTGGTCCTCGAAGACCAGCAGCGCCGGAACAGCATCTGCTGGTCCGTCTTCGACTAGAGCTTCTTCGACCGCAGCTCGTGGCCCTTCGACGTCTTGCACCGACCGGTCTCGAGATCCCACTGCCAGCCGTGCAGATTGCACGTGAGGTTGGTGCCCTCGACGACGCCGAACTTCGTCAAGTCGGCCTTCAGATGCGGGCAGCGGCGCTGGATCTCGTAGCCACCCAACTCGATGGACGAATTGTCGTCGTGGGCCTCGGAGAACCAGCCGTCCGCGTACGCGATGCGCTCGTCCGTGAGGCACTTGAAGAACGTGTAGAGGAATTCGTTGTAGCCGCCGACCCGCCACGCCTCGAACCTGGTGGACAGGAAAATGCTGTTCACCCAGTCGGGTTCGTCGTCGCGCAGGACGGTGCGGACCAGTTCGGGTGCGATCCGGAATCCGTAGCGGTACTTACCGTCCTTCTCGCCGGGCTTGCGGACGATGCGTTGCGGGAAGTCCAGCACCACGGTCTCGTCACCCATCACGAGCCCGACGGGGTAGCCGATTCCGTCGCAGATGAGGTCCGACTGCGCCATGATCGGCTCGAACTTCGCCTTGAGGCCGTCGAACAGCGGCTCACCCTCGGCGGGCGCCCAACTGGCCTTCTCCGCCTCGAGGACGGGGGCCAGACGCTGCGCCATGTCCTCGATGTAGGCGGCTTTGTCGGTGAAGATCTTGTCGACGTCCGCGTCCGGGATCGGGTGGGTCAGGCTCAGATCGCTGCCGTGCACCTCGGCGGTGGACCCGGGGATCATGAGGACTCCGCCGCCGTTCCCGTGGATGCGCATCTGCTCGAGGAACACGATCTGATCAGGGAAGATGTTGCCCTCGTCGCCGTGATCGTCGTTGAGGTAACGCAGTTCGTCGTCGAGGAAGACGGGCGGTCCGGCCGACGGCACCACCCAAGTCGCATCCACCTGTTCGATATAGCTGCGGCAACGGTCCATGCCGCGCTGACGCTTCTGCTTACCGAAGTTGGCCTTCGTCTTCTTGGGGATGTCGTAGACCATCGGGTACCAGATGGCGCCCGAGTACTGCAGCAGGTGAATGTCGATCTTGCCGAACTGATCGTGCAGCACGTCCATGTCGACGGGACGCGCGTCGTTCATGTTGAAGCAGGTGCTCTCGCCGTCCGCGACCACGAGACCCGAGTCGCCGATCGGCCCGTCCGCGGGGGCGCGGAGGGCAATGATCATGACGTCGAGGTCGCCCTTCGGGCCAGAGACCTTGTGCTTGACCGAGTCCTCGGTCTCGAAGAACTTGTGGAAGCCGAGCGCCTCGAGTTCGCGGCGCAGATCCGGCACCGGGTAGTCGGGCAGCAGGACCGTGGCGTCCTTGTTCACATGCTTGGTCAGCGTCTGCGGATCGAAATGATCCTTGTGCAGGTGCGACACGTACAGGTAGTCGCAGTTGCCCAGGGCATCCCAGTCGAGGCCGGTGTTGTCGGGGAAGGGGAACCACGATCCGAAGTAGGCGGGATTGACCCACGGATCGCACAGAATCGACCCTGCCTCGGTCTGGATGTGGAAGCCGGCGTGTCCGACACTGGTGACCTGCACTGGTATGCCTCCTGAAGTGCTGAGCGACGTCACCAGGGTATGCGAATCGGGCCGGACAGCTCATCTCGGCCGGACCGCGGCGTTGTCCGCGCGGTTGTTCGGGGCGCCGAAACCGGGCGAACCGGCTACGCTGACCGACTGTGGAACCTGTCTATCGACCCATTATCGGCCTGGCTCGCACCATATTCGCGGCGCAGGGGCTGAAGTTCACCATCCGCGGCGCCGAGAACATCCCTGCCGAGGGCGGCGCGGTGATTGCCGTCAATCACACCGGCTACATGGACTTCACCTATGCCGGTATTCCGGTTCGCGAAGTGAAGCGGTACATCCGATTCATGGCGAAGAAGGAAGTGTTCGACAACAAGATCTCAGGTCCGATCATGCGGTCGTTGAAGCACATCCCGGTGGACCGTGCTGCCGGTTCGGACTCGTACAAGGCGGCCGTCGAGTACCTGCAGCGGGGCGAACTGGTGGGCGTGTATCCGGAAGCCACGATCAGCCGCAGTTTCGAGATCAAGGAATTCAAGTCCGGCGCGTCACGCATGGCGGTCGAGTCCGGCGTGCCGATCGTCCCGATCGTCATCTGGGGCGCCCAGCGGGTGTGGACCAAGGGTCACCCGAAGAGGCTGGGCCGTACCAACACGCCCATCTCGATCAGCGTCGGTAAGCCGATCGCGCCGTTCGAGCCGGTCGAAGAGCTGACGGCCCAGTTGCGGAGTGCGATGCAGGAGC
>JAAZAD010000213.1 GCA_012514505.1 Rhodococcus sp. (in: high G+C Gram-positive bacteria)
AATCAACCGGCTCCTGCCAGGGGCGGGTAGCCGGGGCGTCCGTTGCGTTCTCGGTTTCAGCGGGGGTCTCTTCGGTGGGGGCAGGGGCGAGGCCCTCGAGGTCGACGGCCTGCATGTACCCGGTTTGCTCGTAGACGCGGACCCAATACCACTGGGTGGAGTCGTCGGTGGTGAACGGCCCCTCGACAATCGAGACGGGGGTGTCCTTCGCCACTTCGGCGGTCACGTCGGCGTCGCGGCTGGTTTCACTGTAGAGCCTGGTGTCGTTGAGAACGACCGCGTCGTCCCCGGGCACCAGATCAGTTGCCGCGAGCGCCAGCACCGGGGAGATGACCGAGGTGAGCAACAGCCCGATCATCGTGATGAAGAACCCGGTACGGGCCTGCTTGAGGAGTGCGAACAACTCCTTCCCTCCTGGTTGATAGATCCGACAGCCGGGCAGCCCCCGACTGGTATCTCTCGACCGGCGCGATGCGCGGCCGACCTGAACACACAGCCATCCCGGTGTCCAGGCGATCCGTATTGGGCAAGGGTGGAGAGAGAAGTGATCGCGGTCGCGGCGTCCGGTGGTCGTCATCCCAGCCAGGTGACGTGGTGATGTCCGGATCGCGCAATGCGGGCCTGCGCATGGCAGGCGTGCTTCCCCTCCACATCCCTGGAATCGAATGGCCTCCACGGGGCGATTCCATCGACGGGTGATACACCATAAGCCACGCGGTTTACCGGGTCAGTCAGCTCGATCGTGTGCTTGAAGCGAGCGTGCGTCTACCCAAAAAAAACCGGAGGCCGGTACTCCCCTGAATCGTCGATGTGTCGTCCATCGCGGGTCGGAAGTGAGCATCCCAGCCAGAGCCACTCAACCTCCGAAAACCATCGAACCCAACGGGTTACCCGGACAATAACAGACGTGAACCCGCATGTCAAACGATGTGTAAGAGTCGTCACGCGACCAGAGAGCGGGTCCCCACAAGCGCGCGTCGCGGACAGCGTCATGGGTCGTCCTCGCCGTCCCAGATCGACCCGCGCCGGCTGCACCTGGCCCGTCCGCGGGCGCCGTGTTCGTGCTCGTCTCGGGGATCGGCTCGCAACCGACGTGGCCACGCCCGTTGGCTGCCCGGAGTCAGCTGCGCAGAGATCACCGGACCGCACCGTGCGTGGATACCGGGCAGGATGGTTGGCTCTTCCCGCGATGCACTGCTAGGCTTGACGCAGGAGCACATTCGGTTGCCATGGACGGAGTGCCCGTGGGACACCCAAGACCGACCATCCATCTCATCGTCCACCGTGTCGGCGCAATCGCGGCGCTCGCGTTCGTCCTCTCGTTCCTTATCCACGATGCGGGCATGGCAGTCAACCTGTTCGGCTCCGACGCGGCGTCCGCCGCCGCCCCGAACACAGTCGTGCCGCGCGACGACGGCGCCGACCTAGCCGCACACACCGAACCGGCACGTGACTGCCATGGGCAAGGCCACAAGGCAGAGGCGATCGGCCGCGACCGCACCGATTGTCCCGACGTCATGGGGGATGCTGCCTCGACGCCGATCCCGACGCGCGAGGCGTCGATGCGCGAACCGTTCTCCGCTCCCCCTCGCTCCTCCCTCCAGCTACGCATTCTCTTCCAGGTGTTCCTGAACTGATATCGGTCTGTCCGGCCGAACGAGCAGCGCGCCGACAGTCGTGGCGCGCGTTGCGCGGCCGACCGGCCTCATGGCGGACAGGTGGTGCCGCCAGGGCCCACGG
>JAAZAD010000214.1 GCA_012514505.1 Rhodococcus sp. (in: high G+C Gram-positive bacteria)
AGTGAGGATTGCGAGGCACCGAGAACGTCGAAGCGATCCAAAGGAAGCCGAGGCTTTGGCGACGACGGGACGGAGTTGCGTAACGGTGAATACCAGGCACAAAGAGAACGGGCTGGCATGACCCCATCACCGTCACAACCAACGGCGCGAGGCGCCGTCTACAACCAGTCGCTCGAGGTACGAATTCGGGATAGCGGCTGGCGTTCCGAGGTATTCGAGGAGTTCACACTGGTGAACTCATCGGGCGACTCGATCGGCGAGATCGTGGAGCGCGGAGTACCTATCCTCAGGGGTTTCGCGGCGGCCATCAACATCTCGATGGCCCGCACTTTCCATGTTCGTGACTCGGCGGGTCAGGTCGTGCTCTTCATCAAGAGGCCCATGGGACCGTTCCGAGGGGACCGCGGGTGCGCCTACCCGATGGCACGGTCGGACGTTGGAAGCGCGTCAAATCGCCCGAAACCGGTGAACGGGAACCAACTCTCCTCATAGACGGTCACCCCGCCGCTCGCCTGATCGGCGGCAAGACCCTAAGCACGATCGTCGACCCGTCCGGCGTGGAAATCGCCTCGATCCATCACATATCGCGCAAGAAGAGTGACCAGTGGTTGTCGCTCTGGGAATACATCGACCGACTCAAAATTCACAGCCCCATAGCCGATCCGCTCGCGGGAATGGTGCTGGCAATGATCGTGCGGCGATACATTCACCCGCGATCGATCCTCGGCGAGATCTTTTCGAGCGTTTAGATCTCCCGTCCCCGGGGTGTACGGCAGTCCGGTCTCGATGAGTTGTGAGAGCAAACAACACTGCCGACTCCCGAGTTTGTGTGCGCCAGCTCACTGTCTATGCTCTTCTTTGGCGCAGGCCACATGATTCAGATTTGCCGTCGGCACCATGCCGGGTCAACGAGCGATGTGAATCGGTGGGCACTGGTTCGCGAGATACCTCGCTGACCACAACTGTTCGGGGCGATTCGACTTTACGAGGGGGAGGACTGTGCCATGAGCGACGCGTTATGGCCTACCAACGCATGGGTCGGCGCACTGCCGCGTTCCCGATCCGAAACCTCATCCACCGAGACGGCCATCGCGAAGCCGCTCTGTGAGTTGAGACAACTGTTGTCGACCGTTTCTCATATTTGACTCGGACCTGACAGGCACTCGCGCCGGGCGCCACGTCATCGTGCGCCGAACTGATACCGCCATCGGGGCAACCTGATTGCCCGAACCTCCTGCACAACACGCACACGAAGCTTTGGAACAATAATGACTGATAGCACTCACTTGCCCGCACGACTGCTCGATGCCGCCCAGTTCACAGTCGAACGGAAACTCGGCTCCACCGGCAACCTGATGATCAAGGACCGTAAGGGTGTGAAACTCGGTTCCGCACACGAGGCCGGCAACAAATCGATGAGGGCACTGAAGTCCATGTCGGACGGATTGTTCTTTCCCTCCCGCCCGATCCAGGTCCGTGATCGAGACGGGCAGCCCGCGTTGTGGATCAAATCCTGCGGGGTCGTGCGACGCAGCATCCTCACCGTCCATCGCCCGGACCGCACGGAGATGGTCAGACTGATCGGCAAGGACTGGGCCTCAGAAACGCGCAACACCGGCTATTGGATCAAGGTCGATGACGAACGAGCCGGTGAGATCGTGGCCGACAAGCGCGATTACGTGATCCTCGATTCTGCTGGCACCGAACGTGCACGAATCGAGATGGAAAGGGTCGAAAGAGACAGTAGGTCCGCCTATTCCGCACCTCTACGCACCACATTGCACACCGGCCGCCGCCTGTCCGAACCCTTCGCCACCGTAGCGCTCGCGGCCACGATCCTCCGACATCGAGCTTGAGAAGCTCGCGGCGAAGGAGCGAGCAACCACCGAACGTGGCTGTTCAGCTCAGGCCATGATTCGAGCCAGTGCAGGACCCCTTCGAGCCGTACGAAAGAATGAGCACATGACCTCAAGGCGAGTGACCGCGGGCGCGGCAGCACTGTTGGCGGCGATCACCTTCGGCGCCACTGGGTGCAGCAACGACGACACCTCAGAGACCACAACCCTCGAAAAACCGTGGGATCCGTGCACCCTGTCCGACGAAACACTGCAGAAGGCCACAATCGACCCGGCGACCCAGGGGCCGGCACTGGCGGCCGAGACTTCGTGGGAAGAAAATTGCGGATGGAAGACCCACGACGGTACCGGTGTAAGCATGAACGCCCTGTCCACGGCGACAGTGGAGCAGTTCCGTGAGCGTCCAAGCAACATCGATTTTCGGACGGTGACGGTGGGAGACCGTTCAGCGGTAACGTTTCGTACAGAAGGTGACGAAAGGGGCACCTTCTGTTATCTAGTGGTGCCGTTTCAAGGCGAGGGACTGGTGCTGATGCAGGTCGCCAGGTCGGCGTTCACGAAAGAAGCCACGCCGATGTGTGAGGTGGCGGTGCAGATCGGTGACGCACTTGTTGCCGAGATACCCTGATAACGGTTAGGGTTCCAGGGCGATTTCGGCGTTTCATCAGGGGAGGGTAGCTGAGATGGGTGACGCAGTGTCCGGCGTGGATGTGCTGATGGCGCACGCGGCGCGAGCGAAGGCGGGGGAGCTTGTTCTCGACCCCAGCGTGGCACAGGACTGTGCCAACGCGTGCACAGAGGCAATCTCCTCCCTGGAGGAAATCAGTCAGAGCATGACACTCCGCGCCGTTACTCCGCCGTTGGGGGACTTCACGTGCGGGGATGACCTGTCAAAGCTCCTCACCGAGGTGACTCAGCAGTTCATCAACCGCATTGACGACCATATCCTCTGCCTGAAGGCGATCCACGACACTGTCGGTGCACAGGTGGCCGAATCGCTGACCACCGACGAGCAGACCAGCCAAGCGCTCGGGCGCGTTACCGGCGAGATCGCGAGCTGACTCGTGGCACCACCGACGCAGCCACAGATCCCCGGCATGAACGACGTCATAGCCAATCTTCGAAGCATTCCCTTTGTCACCGGCAAGGCGGAGCAGTTCATCGGCCCGGCGGGTTCCGGTCCCCCGAGCATCGCTGGCTCCGAGCAGTACGCCGATCTGGAAATGCATCACCAATCAGTGGCGTGCACGAACTTCGATGCATTCGAGCACAGTCAACTGGTAGCGAATGTCACCCCAATTCAGGCGGAGTCCAACGAGGCCTTCCGAGTCGAGTGGGCGAACGGCACCAACAAATTCACCGACACGTTCGAGACGTTTGCTTCCAAGATCGGCGCCGCTATCGCTGAGAAGTGGCAAGGGCCCACGGGAGATGCCGTATCCACGTCGATCGTCGACTATACGAAGGGTGCGGCAAAGACGGCTGATGCTTCGAATTTGGTTGCACGCCAGGTGGGTGTGCTTGCCGACCAGCTAGATCGCACGAAAACCAACTTCCCAGCAGAGCCGGCGGCAACATTCCCAGGGAAGGTCGCCGGACTGTTCGGCGCCGACGGCTGGGATGACGAGCGTCGCGAAGAAGCAAAGCGGCAGGCGGTGCAGCTTCTGAGCACGGTCTATTTCGGCAGTGGGATCTCGCCGACGGCGCAGAGTATGCCCATCTTCCCCGAAGTGCAGTCACCTGTCGCTGACTCGCCGGGCGGGCCTACCGGTGGCCCCGGTAGCCCCTTCAGCGGATCGCCGTCGCCCAGTGGGGCGCCTGGCAGCCCGTCGACAGGCCCGAACGCACCAGGTCAGCCTGGCACGCCCGAAGGCCCAGGCACCAACCCCGGCTCCTTGCCGGGCGAAGATGCCTTGTCCGGCCTGCCAACCGACGCAGCCCAGACTCTGGGTGACCTCGGATCCGAAGAACTCGGAAGTCCGGACTCGCCGGCCAGTACGACCTCTGCCAGCGCGATGCCAGGTGGCGTTCCCGGCATGGGTGGTGGCGGAATCGGTGGCGGCGCAGGCGGTATCGGTGGCGGCGGCGTCGGTGGCAGTCTGGGATCACCTGCAGCCCCGGCTGCTCCCGCGGGCGGTCCCGCAGCCGGAATGGCGGGTGCTGCTGGAATGGGCGGTGCGCGTGCTGCAGGTGCCGGTGCGGGCGGTATGCGTGGCGGCATGGGTATGGCCCCGATGGGCGGTGCCCGCGGTGCCGGTGGCGGCAACGACGACGAAGAGCACAAGACACCCGACTACCTGAAGAACGACGAACTGCGTCAATGGGTCGACGAGCAGGCCGGTCGCGGATACGCACCGGTGATCGGCGCGCAGCGTCCGCCTCAGCCGGCCGACAACACCGGATCGACGAAGCAACAGTGAGCAAGTGGACGTTCGACCCGCTGGCGTACCAGGTGGGATGGCGGTCGTTCGGTGTCGACCACCCGCATTACCCGTTCCAGTACCGCCCCACGTCTGAGACCATGGACGAGTACGAACGTGAATGCCTCACGGCAGCACAGCGATTCCAGTCTCAGCTCGACGACGACCTGTACTGGGCCTTCGTCACCATGCTCAACCCCGAGGCACGGATATACGCCTGCGGGTTCACCGGGCCCGGCGAAGCAGAGAAGGTTCGAGCGTATGTAGCCGTGCGCGGACCGCATGCTGTCCTCATGCGCCAGGACCCCGGCCCAGACCACGGATGCGGTGGCACCGTGCATCTTTCACGCCTCCCGCACGGCCGTTGCGGTGACGCCATTGCTCATGCCCTGCCCACCGTCGACCCGGGCCGGCGCCCGCGCATCGACGTCGACATGCGTGACCTCGAGAACGAACCGGAAGACGAGTTCGCCACTCCCACATCGTGGTTGCACGAGCAGAGCACCCAGGCCACACCAAAGCAGGAACTCGAGCAGCTCTTGGACCTGCCCCGCGTAGGGGTCGGACGCGTCGAGGTCTATTCCGGCGCGACGATCGGCGCACGTGACACTGTCCGTGTGCGCGAGGTGCGGTGGGTCGACGTCGCAGACGACGGCCGCTACCTCGTTGCCTCGAGCCCCCGCACGGTGTCGGCCATCCCGGGACGCGATGACGCGCTCTCGACCCTGGTCCAGAAACTGGTCGCCGCCGCCACCGAGGAGAGCCGCAGCGAGGTGGCGGTCTAGCCCGCGCCGCGTGCGGTCGGGGTCACATTCGCGAGCCCGTCACCGCTAATGTGATCGCATGAAGGTTCATCACCTCAACTGCGGGACGGTCGACGTACCTCTCGTCGGGAAGAATGTGTGTCACGTCCTCGCCTGCGAGACGGACACCGGACTGGTACTGGTCGACAGTGGTTTCGGCCTGGCCGACATGGCCGATCGAAGTCGCCGCCTGGGCCCGCTGCCCGGCCTGATGGGGGCCAAGCTCATCGAATCCGAGGCCGCTGTCCGGCAACTCGAGCACCTCGGGTTCGCAGCCACGGACGTCACCCACATCATCGCCACCCACCTCGACTTCGACCACATCGGCGGCGCAGCAGACTTCCCTTCCGCCACCATCCACACCACCGCGGTCGAGGACGCCGCTGCGCGGTCACGCTCGGCCGCATCGGACCAACTTCGCTATCGTCCCGCGCAGATTCCGCCCGAGGCCGTGACCCGCACCTACGACGGCCCTGGCGAGGAGTTCCTCGGATTCCCCGGTGCCTACCCGCTCCGAGCAATCGGTGAGGGTTTCGCGCTGCTACCGCTGCCGGGGCACACGAAGGGCCATGCAGCCGTGGCCGTCGATACCGGCAAGGACGGTTGGCTCGTTCATGCCGGCGACGCTTTCTACCACCACAGCGTCGTCGACACGAGAGATGCCGGCGTGCTCGGCCGCCTGAGCCGCGGCGTGGAGACGGTTCTCGCGGATGATCGCAGCAAGATCAGCGAAAATCATCGGCGCCTACGCGAACTGAACCAGCAAACGTCCACACGGGTGCGGGTGTTCTGCGCCCATGACCGCACCCAGTTCGAGGAACTGCGCTCATCCGGAAGTACAACTCACATTTCGTGACTATGCTGGGCGAGCATGAGCACGTCCGCGATTGCAACCGTCCTTGCCTGGCACGACGCCATCAACAGCAACGATATGGACACGCTGCTGGCGCTGTCCGCAGATGACATCGTGCTGCCCACCGACGACGATGACCCCGATCAGGGTCTCGCCGAACTGCGTGAATGGGCCACATCGGCCGGGGTCACGCTCGAGATGGGGCGCATGTTCGAGCACAACGGCATCGTCGTCGTCGAGGACACTTCCACGTGGGCATCCGATCCCGACAACCCGATCGAGCAGGCGATCGCGCTCCGGGTGATCGACGATCAGGTGGTGACGGTGGTGCCTCACGCCAACCTCGAGGACGCATTCGCCGCGACCGGACTCGGCGAGGCCGACCTCTACGAGGAGTGATCCCCTCGCCGATCCCGGCTACGACTCGGCCCAGGCCAGCAACTCGTCCACCGACCAGGTGTTGACCACTCGCTCCGGCTCGACGCCGCACCGAGACGCGCGCTCACATCCGTAGCCCTGCCAGGCGAGTTGCCCGGGCGCGTGCGCATCCGTGTCGATGGCGAACACGCAGCCCACGTCGATCGCGAGGTCGATGAGCCGGCTCGGCGGATCACGGCGTTACGGTCGGCTGTTGATCTCGACGGCGGTCCCGGAGGCGCGGCACGCTTCGAACACCTTCTCGGCATCGAACTTCGATTCGGGCCGGGTGCCGCGCCCGCCTTCCACCAGTCGTCCCGTGCAATGCCCCAATATGTCGACGCGTGGGTTCTCGACGGCGCGGATCATGCGCCGCGTCATCGCACCGTATTCGGCGCGCAGTTTGGAGTGCACGCTGGCGACGACGACGTCGAGTTCGTCGAGTAGGTCGTCGTCCTGGTCGAGTGAGCCGTCGTCGAGTATGTCGACCTCGATGCCGGTGAGAATCCTGAACGGCGCCAACTCTTCCCGGAGTGCGCGTATCACGTCCAGTTGACTGCGCAGCCGCTCGGCCGATAGCCCGTTGGCGACGGTCAGTCGTGGGGAATGGTCTGTGAGAGCGCAATACTCGTGCCCTAACGCCGCCGCGGTGCGCATCATTTCCTCGATCGGGCTGCCGCCGTCGGACCAGTCGGAATGCGTGTGCAGATCACCCTTCAGCGCGTCACGCAATGGCCCGCCACCGATCGGCTCGGCGGCGGCGCGCAGTTCTTCCAGATGTTTCGGCACGCCGTCGAACGACGCGGCGATCACCCCGGCGGTCTTCGGGCCGATCCCGGGCAGGTCGGTCCATGTACCCATCCGCTGACGTAGTTCCCGCTGCTCGTCGGACAAGTCGGACACCACGTCCGCGGCCCGTCGATACGCCTTCACACGGTGCGACTCGGCCCTGGCTCGCTCCATCCAGAACGCCACCTCACGCAAGGCCGCAACAGGATCCATCTACTCAGGCTGGCCCACAACGGCCACCGAGGCAAGGTCTCGACGCAGGTCGCATCAGGTGGCAACGTGGAAGACATGCGTACCGAGCAGCTCTTCTCAGCAGCCAGGATTGCGCGAATGGCCACCGCGGACCAGTCCGGCCGACCGCACCTGGTTCCGGTCGTGTTCACCTTGGCCGACGACACCGTCTACACCTGCGTCGACGACAAACCGAAGCGCACCAAAGCCCTTCGCCGCCTCGACAACATCGAGGCAAATTCTCGGATAACCATTCTCGTCGACCACTACGAGGAGGACTGGGAGAACCTGTGGTGGGTGCGGGTGGACGGCACCGCCGAGATCTTGGAGAAAGGCGGCGCAGAGTCGGAACGGGCACTCGACGCCCTCTCCGAGAAGTACCCGCAGTACGCCTTGGTGCGCCCGCCCGGGCCGGTGATCGCGGTCCGCAACCTGCGCTGGCACTCCTGGTCAGGCGAAGGAACGGCGAGCGTGAACGAGGAACTCTCGTAGAGCTGGGCTCTTACCCCGCGACCACACCAGCGACAGCACGGCTGGTATCTCGACGTCTTCGATGAGCACCGGCCGAAG
>JAAZAD010000215.1 GCA_012514505.1 Rhodococcus sp. (in: high G+C Gram-positive bacteria)
ACCATGAAGGCACTGCGCTTCTACGCCCCCGAGGATGTCCGTCTCGAAGACGTTCCCGAACCTGCGTGCGCTCCCGATGAGGTCAAGATCCGGGTCCGGAACTGCTCGACCTGCGGCACCGACGTCAAGATCTTCTACAACGGTCACCAGAACCTGACACCGCCGCGCACCATCGGGCACGAGATCGCCGGCGAGGTGGTCGAGGTCGGCGCCGACGTCAACTCGACGTTCGACGCGGACTGGAAGGTGGGGGATCGCGTTCAGGTGATCGCCGCGGTGCCGTGCGGCGAGTGCTACGAGTGTCGCAAGGGCTGGATGGCGGTCTGCCAGAACCAGACGTCGGTGGGGTATCAGTACGACGGCGGGTTCGCCGAGTACATGATCGTCCCGCCGCAGGTGCTCAAGGTCGACGGTCTCAACCGGATTCCGGACAATGTCGGATTCGACGAAGCCTCCGCGGCCGAGCCATTCGCGTGCGCGATCAATGCGCAGGAATTGCTCGGTATCGAGGAGGGCGACACCGTGGTGGTCTTCGGTGCCGGCCCGATCGGCTGCATGCACATCCGCATCGCGCGTGGCGTGCACAAGTGCGGGCCCGTCTATCTCGTCGATGTCAACGCCGGACGGCTGCAGATGTCGGCCGACGCGGTGTCGCCGGACGAGATCATCGACGGCTCCCAGGTGGACGTGATCGAGCGCGTGATGGAGCTGACCGAAGGCCGCGGCGCCGACGTGGTCATCACGGCCACGGCGGCCAACATCGCTCAGGAGCAGGCGATCTCGATGGCTGCGCGGAACGGCCGGATCTCGTTCTTCGGCGGACTTCCCAAGACCGACCCGACGATCACGTGCGACTCGAACCTGGTGCATTACCGACAGTTGCACATTCACGGGGCGAACGGCTCCGCACCCGAACACAACAAGCGGGCACTCGAATACATCTCGACCGGACAGGTTCCGGTCAAGGATCTGATCACGCGCCACATCCCGCTCGACGACGTCCTCGAGGCGTTCAAGATCGTCAAGGAGGGGTCGGCGATCAAGGTGACGGTCGAACCGTAGGCTTCTCGCCGCAGAATCCGAGTCTGTGGTGACTTTGCGACGGGTGGCAGGCCGCCGTTATTACGTCACTGTGACGTAATGACGCGGGACCGTGGGGCTGAAAGATGTTCTCGGAGAAGTGTTTCCACGGTCGGAGCAAGTGCGGCCGGAGTCCTTGGTGAACCTGTGACGATGACCCGCCGGATAGGTCGGCCGGCATTCTGGATTCGGTGACCGGGTCGGCGACATCGACGTGGACAGTCGATTCGGAACCTGCGTTGTGGGCATGAGGGACTCGGCCTGACCAAGCGGACTCACGGGCGGACTAGGCGGGATCACGCTTCTCTCGCCGGCCCGTCCAAACTGGTAACGAGACGTGATGAAGTAGGACGAGTTGTCGCTGGCTGTAGCGACCGCGCAATGCCAGGACTGTGAAGCGCCGTGGGTGTCGTTCCGAGTCTCGGCAAGGAGAATTGGAGTATGCCCAAGAAGTTCAGTGCCCCAGGATGAAATGATCCGGTCACCGTGCTCGGTTCACCGGTCGAGGCCATCTGCCGCGTACTCAAAGCGACAGACCGTGGTTTCCTCACCTCTCGCGGCT
>JAAZAD010000216.1 GCA_012514505.1 Rhodococcus sp. (in: high G+C Gram-positive bacteria)
CGGCGACCTACGAGCTGCCGACGACGTTCCGCCGCACTCTTGATGCCGCTTTCGAGGCGCCCCTCAGGGTCGTTGCTGCGTGCCTCGGGGCAGAGATCGACAAGATCATGACCACCACAGAGCGTGCCGTTGCCTCGACAACGTTCCCGATCGCGACGACGGTCGTCGAGGAGGGCACGATCGCCGGCTGGCGGTTCGTGTTCGAAGGGCGTTCTCGAGAGAGCGCGGTGGTCACGATCGACACTGCTTGGCATCTGCATGACGAGTGGGGAATCGGGGCAGGCTGGCCTGTGGGTGAGGGCTGGGACCTCACGATCGACGCGCAGCCCGAGCTTCGGTTGCGATGGGAGGTCGGACCTGCCACTGGTGCGCGATCGCGGTCGCCGCACCGGATGGATGCAGCGGCGGCGCATCTTGTGAACTCTGTTCCGGTCGTGGTGCAGGCCCCGCCCGGGATCATGACGCCGGCAGACCTGCGCGTCGCGGCGGGGCGTTGGGCGCATGGCTGACTGCGAGCATGGATCGCTCGGGCGCCTGCAGCGACTACAGAGTAGTGTGTGCTTACATTCGAAATGAACTCGGTGCAGCGGCAGCACGGCGACCTGACATCACTGGTCCCACAGGAACGGGGGATTGAACGAACGTGACCACGGAACGTCTGGATATCGAATGGGTCCGGTCGGAAGGCGAGCGTCTCCGTCGCTGGGGGCGGTGGGGGGCTGAGGACGGCAAAGGCGCACTCAATCTGCTCTCGGAGCAGCGCGTACTCGATGCCGTATCGACGGTCCGCCTCGGCAAGGTGATCTCGCTTGCCATGCCGTTCGGGTCGGAAGGGCCGATGCCTGACCAAGGTCGGTATAACCCGAAGCTCACCATGGTGGAGGTAGGCAACCAGGATCTGCCCGGTGGCTTCCAGTACGCGGACGACACGCTGTTCATGTCAATGCAGGGAGCTACCCAGTGGGATGCCCTCTCGCACGCGTTCTACGACGGCGTGATGTGGAACGGCCACACGGTGAGCGAGTCGCTCGACGAGCGCGGCACGTCGGCAAACTCCGTGACGTCGTTTCGCGACGGCGTTGTCGGACGCGGCGTACTGATCGACGTCGCGCGTCACTTGGGAGTCGACTGCCTGGACGACAACTACGCGGTAGGACCAGAGCTCCTCGACGACGTACTCGCGGCGCAGGCAACGGAGATCCATGACGGCGACATTGCGCTCGTCCGCACGGGCCGCGTTGGGCGCGCCGTGCGCGAGGGTGCCTTCCCGTTCGAGACGTTCATCATGGCTTCACCTGGTCTGTCTGTGCGTTGCGCGGACTGGCTTGTGCGCAACGACGTCGCCGCCGTCGCAGCCGACAACGTTGCCGTTGAAGTGACGACCTCCGAAGCGGAGGGCGCCATGATGCCGTTGCACATGATCTGCCAGCGCGATGCCGGCATAGTCTTCGGCGAACTTTTCGACCTCGAGGTGCTCGCCGAGGTGTGTTCCGAAGAGCGCCGGTGGACGTTCCTCCTGGTCGCGCCGCCGCTTCCCGTGACCGGCGCGGTGGGCGGTCCGGTCAACCCGATCGCGATCCTCTGAATGCGAACGACTGCGACACAGCGAGAGAAAGAAGGTGGCAGGGACCATGATCGATTTCACCGGTCGCGTCGCGATCGTGACCGGCGGCGGACGCGGAATTGGCCGCGACACCGCGCTCGGACTCGCTCGCCGAGGGGCGAAGGTGGTCGTCAACGACCACGGCGGTAGTCGCGACACGCTGACGCCCGGAACGATCGACGTGGCGCAGGCCGTGGTCGACGAGATCGTCGATGCGGGTGGTGCGGCCGTTGCCGATGGCTCGGCGGTGGGCACAGGCGACAGTGCAGCGGCCATCATGGGGGCCGCGATGGACGCGTTCGGTCGAATCGACATCCTCGTGAACAACGCGGGC